>NZ_JBSGCB010000026.1:0-131011 GCF_053601595.1 Nocardia sp. NPDC004711
CCGATGGTACTGCACTCGACAGGGTGTGGGAGAGTAGGACACCGCCGGAACATCCTTCGCGAAGGCCCCCAGCTCATGCTGGGGGCCTTCTGCGTATCCAGGGGTACCTGCGCGTATCCCGGGTACATATGGATAGGGTATGGATACACAGCAGGCTCCCAGCGAACAATCAGTTCTGATGGGGCCGGGAAGACAATGATCGACAGTATGATTCACCAGCTCGCGCCCCAGCGGCCGGCCGACCAGGCCCGGCGGTTCCGCTGGGCTGCTCTGTGGCTGCCCGCCACCTACAGCTATGTGGGTCTGCTGCTGCTGGGGGCCGTGGCCCTGACCATGGTCAGCGCGCCGCGGGAGTCGCGAATCGTGTTGCATGCCAGCACGAACCTGAACAATCTGACCGAGGGCCGCCTCGGCACGCTGTTCTCGAGCGCCTTCCTGGTGGGTGAGGGCGCGGCGACGGTGTTCCTGATCGTGCCGATGCTGGCCTGCCTGCTCGCTCTGGCGGAGCGGCGCTTCGGAACCGTGAAGCTGGTGCACACCTTCTTCGTCGGCCATGTGGGCGCGACCGTGCTGGTGGCGGTGGGCCTGTGGGTGGCGGTGCAGTCGCAGCTGGTGCCGGGCAGTATCGCGATGGCCGAGGACGTCGGCGTCAGCTACGGCGCGATGGCCGTGGTGGGTGCGCTGGTGGCGGTGCTGCCGCCGCATCGCCGGTGGGTGTGGGCGAGTACCTGGCTGGCGTTCGCGCTGGGCGGGGTGGTGCTCTGGCACACCTTCACCAATGTGGGTCACTTCCTGGCGCTGTGCCTGGGTCTGGGCATCGGGCGGTTGACGATCCGCCGGCAGGGCGGGGCGGTGCGGCCGTTGAACGTACCGGAATACCTGTTGCTGGCGGGCGGTTCCGTTTTTGCCTGCCTGATGCTGCTGGGCTGATGCCCGGTCACTAGACTCGACCGGTGCGCCTTGTGATTGCTCGTTGCCAGGTCGATTACGTTGGCCGTCTGACCGCCCATCTGCCCATGGCCCGTCGTCTGCTCATGATGAAGGCCGACGGTTCGGTGCTGGTCCATTCCGATGGCGGCTCCTACAAGCCCCTCAACTGGATGAGTCCGCCGTGCTGGCTGGAGGAACGGGAAACCGATTCCGAGACAACCCAACTGTGGGTGGTGTCCAACAAGGCCGGCGAGGAACTGCGCATCACCGTCGAGGACATCGAGCTGGATTCCAAGCACGAGCTGGGCGTCGATCCCGGGCTGGTGAAGGACGGCGTCGAGGCACACCTGCAGGAATTACTCGCCGAGCACATCGAAACCCTCGGTCCCGGTTACACCTTGATCCGCCGCGAGTACATGACCGCCATCGGCCCGGTCGACATCCTGTGCCGTGACGCCGACGGCGCGACGGTGGCGGTGGAGATCAAACGCCGCGGTGAGATCGACGGCGTCGAACAGCTCACCCGCTACCTCGAACTCCTCAATCGCGACCCGCTGCTGGCTCCCGTCGCGGGCGTCTTCGCCGCCCAGCAGATCAAGCCGCAGGCCAAGACCCTTGCCGCCGACCGCGGCATCCGCTGCCTCACACTGGATTACGATGCCCTGCGCGGCACCGACTCCAGCGAGTTCCGGCTGTTCTAACCTCGATACCATGCCCCGCCGGAAACCCCGCCCCAAGGACTCGGCGCGATCCCACTCGGACCCGCGCCCCCTGGGCGACGTCTTCGGCCGCACCGAACACGGTCCCGGGACCGACGAGACCTTCATCGTCCGCACGGTCCCCGGCACCCGCGCCACCAAGCCCTACCGCTGCCCCGGCTGCGACCACGTCATCCCACCGGGCACACCGCACATCGTCGCCTGGGCAGTCCACGGCGGCGAAGACGATCGCCGTCACTGGCACACCGGCTGCTGGAACGGCCGCAACACCCGCACCATCACCCGCCGCTGGTCCTGAGCCCCGGGAGGCACAAACGAATCGTGCTGGCGCTGAATGCGTTCGGGGCGGTTGCGGTATCGCAGATCCTGCCCGCAATCGTCGGTGACGGTCGCGTTCACGGACAGCGGGTCCTGATCGTCAACGGCTCCAGCGGGTTTGCATAAGGAAGGCCGCTTCCCCCGGAGGGGAAGCGGCCTTCGAACGGATGCGGGTTGTCGCCCGGTCGGTGAATTAGCTGGAGACGTCAGCGTTCTCGCGCTCGTCGACGATCTCGTCCTCTTCGCGAGCGTCGGCGATGGCCTTGCGGCCGCCCTTCTGGATGGAGCGCTGTTCCGGTGCGCCGTCGAGCAGTTCGCTCTCGCGGTTGACGGCGGCGAGCATGGCCGGGACCGAGTCGAGCTGGCCGCGGATGCCGAGCAGCTGGGCCAGGACGCGGCCGCGGAGCACACGCATCTCCTCGGCAAGTTCCTTGGCGTGCGCGATCTTTCGATCCGCGGTGTTGGTCGCCGAGGTGATGAGGCGGTTGGCCTCGTCGGTGGCGTCCTTGATGCGCTGGGCGGCCTCGGCGCGCGAGGTGGCCTCCAGCTCCTCCATGGCGCGGGTCAGCTTGGTGCGCCGCTCCGCCATGGTGACCTCGAAGTCCTGCTGTGTGGCCTTGCGCTTGGCCTCGGACTCCTTGGTGAGGCGGTCGGCCTCGGCATTGGCGGCTTCGACGATCTTGGCGGACTCGGAGCGGGCGTTCGCGAGAGTCTGCTCGAACTCGATTTCGAGCGCTTCGCGCTTCTCCTTGGTCTCGGAGAGGAGCGATTCGTACTTCCCACGCATTTCGGTGGCCTGCTGCTCGGCAATCGAGATCATCTCGGCGGCCTCGGCCTGCGCCTGGGCGCGGACCTCGGAGGCCTCATCCGAGGCCAGACGCAGCATGCGGGAGATGCGATCGGACATGCCTTCGGCGGTGGTCGGCGGCACCGAGAGCCGGTCGACCTCCTTACGGAGCTCGTCGATCTCGTCCCGGGCATCCTCGAGCTGGGCCGCCAGGTTGCGGGCCTGGGCTGCGGCGGCATCGCGGTCGGTGGCGGTGACCCTCAGCTCGGCATCGAAACGGTCGAAGTAGTTACGCACCTCGTCACGGTCATAGCCCTTCCGCACAACGGTAAAGGGCAGCGCGACGAAGCGATTACGATCGGGCTCAGTGGACGACATGACCCACAAACTACAGCCTGACGACACCCAATGGTGACCCGACCGCGAATGTTGTTACGCCCTCTTTAGGAGGGCGGAACACGGTACTAGTGGGTAGTTTTCGCCGCCGGTTCGACGAGTTCCACCAGCACACCGCCAGCATCCTTCGGGTGGATGAAATTGATGCGGGAACCAGCGGTGCCGCCGCGAGGCTCTGCGTACAGCAAACGCAAGCCACGTTCCCGCAGTTGCGCGGAAACAGCCTCGACATCGGTGACACGATACGCGAGCTGCTGCAGGCCAGGCCCGTTTCGGTCGATGAACTTCGCGATCGTCGACTCCTCGTTGAGCGGAGCCAGCAACTGCAGAGCGACCGAGCCGGCCGGAGTGCCGGGCACGGACAGCATCGCCTCGTGCACGCCCTGCGCCTCGTTGATCTCGCGATGCGTCTCCACCATGCCGAGATTGTCGCGGTACCAGGCCACCGCCGAATCGAGATCTGGCACAGCGATTCCGACGTGATCGACGGCGGTGACGTATTCCGACGGGATGAATCCGGTGTTCTCTGTGTTGCTCACACCAGTGACGGTAGCGCGCCCCTCGGAAGGATGCCGGAGCGCCGCACGTTACCTTTGAGTACGGCTCCGATGGTTGGCGGAGCAGTCACCAAACGACGTAAGCGAGGCTCATCGTGACCACCACCTCCGTCATCGTCTCCGGCGCGCGCACCCCGGTGGGCCGGCTGCTCGGATCCCTGAAGGACTTCAGTGGCTCCGACCTGGGCGGGTTCGCCATCAAGGCGGCGCTGGAGAAGGGCGGGGTGGCGCCCGAGCAGGTCGACTACGTGATCATGGGCCAGGTGCTCACCGCGGGCGCGGGCCAGATCCCGGCCCGGCAGGCCGCGGTCGCCGCCGGTATTCCGATGGATGTCCCGGCGCTCACCGTCAACAAGGTGTGCCTGTCCGGTATCAATGCAATTGCGCTGGCGGACCAGCTGATTCGGGCTGGCGAGTACGAGATCGTGGTGGCCGGCGGCCAGGAGTCCATGACCAACGCCCCGCACCTGCTGGAGAAGAGCCGCGAGGGCTACAAGTACGGCGACGTCAACCTGCGCGACAGCATGGCCTACGACGGCCTGCACGACATCTTCACCGATCAGGCCATGGGCGCGCTCACCGAGCAGCGCAACGACGCCGACGCCATCAGCCGCGAGGAGCAGGACGCCTTCGCCGCCGCCTCGCACCAGAAGGCCGCGGCCGCCTGGAAGAACGGCCTCTTCACCGACGAGGTTACCCCGGTCTCGATCCCGCAGCGCAAGGGCGACCCGATCCAGTTCGCCGAGGACGAGGGCATCCGCGCTGACACCACGGCCGAGTCGCTGGGCAAGCTGCGCCCGGCCTTCCGCAAGGACGGCACCATCACCGCCGGTTCCGCCTCGCAGATCTCCGACGGCGCGGCCGCGGTGGTCGTCATGTCCAAGGCCAAGGCCGAGGAGCTGGGTCTGAGCTGGATCGCCGAGATCGGCGCGGCCGGCGTCGTGGCCGGCCCCGACTCCACCCTGCAGGACCAGCCCGCCAACGCCATCGCCAAAGCCTGTGCCAAGGAAGGCATTTCGCCCGCCGAGCTGGATCTGGTCGAGATCAACGAGGCGTTCGCGGCGGTCGGCATCGCCTCCACCCGCAAGCTCGGCATCGACCCGGAGAAGGTCAATGTCAATGGCGGCGCCATCTCCATCGGCCACCCGCTCGGCATGTCCGGCGCCCGTATCGTGCTGCACCTCGCGCTCGAGCTGCAGCGCCGCGGCGGCGGTGTCGGCGCGGCCGCGCTCTGCGGTGGCGGCGGCCAGGGCGACGCCCTCATCGTCCGCGTGCGGTAGGGACAACTGCTCATGAGGAACAGCCCCGGCTCGTGAGCCGGGGCTGTTCCGGTTCTCATACCAGGAATCCAGCGCGCCCGTCCCAGATGTGACCAGGTCCACTACAGGGCGTCGTAGGCATCGGGCAGAATGGTTGCCATGGGTGATCTGTTCGACCTGTCCACGGTCGCTAAGCGCGTGCGTTTCTTCGGCCTGCTCGAGGTGCCCTCGTGGGTGCTGCTGTTCATCGGCTCGGCCCTGAAGCGCGCGGATGCGCTGGGGATCGCCGATCAGCCGATCAAGTGGCCGGTGATGGTGTTCGGCATGCTGCACGGCATCGTGTTCCTGGCCTACGCCATCAACTGCCTGCTGGCCTCGCGCGAGTTCGAATGGCCGGGCAAGACCACGGGTCTGGCGCTGCTGTCGTCGGTGGTCCCGTTCACGTCCGTGTTCTTCGAGCGGTGGGCGATCAACTCCGGTCAGCTGGGTGAACTGAGCCAAGCCGCGGCACCCGCCGCCGCACGGTCGTGACAAACTGGATGTCGTGACTCGACCTGCACGCCGTCCCTCCGCCGCCGCAGCCGCCGCCATGTCGGGCGCGGTGGACCTGTCCGCTCTCAAGCAACCGGCCGCCGCCGCGGGAGATGTCCCGGGCGACCATGCCGTCACCGAGGCCAATTTCGAGGATCGAGTGCTACGGCGCTCCACTCAGGTGCCGGTGGTGGTGGCGCTGTACTCGCAGCGCAGCCCCGGGAGTATCGAGCTGGTGAAGCTGCTGGAGCAGCTGGTCGGCCAGAGTGGTGGTGACTGGGATCTGGCCACCGTCGAGGCCGAGGCCAATATGCGCATCGCGCAGGCCTTCGGCGTGCAGGGCATTCCGACCGTGGTCGCCGTGGCCGCGGGCCAGCCGCTCGCCGACTTCACCGGCAATCAGCCGGAGGAGCAGGTGACCCAGTGGATCGCCGCCGTGGTGGACGCCGTGCGCGGCAAGCTCCCCGGCGTCGGCGCGGAGGCCGCCGCGGCCGAGCCCGAGGCTCCCGAGGATCCCCGCTTCGTCGCCGCCGAAGAGGCCTTGGAGCGCGGCGAATTCGACAATGCGATCGCCGCGTACGAGGCCATCCTGGCCGCCGAGCCGAACAACGCGGAGGCCAAGGCCGCCCTGCGTCAGGTCCAATTCCTTTCCCGCGTACAGGATCTCGACCCCGCCGCCGTCGCCAAGTCCGACGCCGACCCGGCCGATCTGGACGCTGCCATCGCCGCGGCCGACCTGGAAATGTTCAACCAGCAGCCGGAGGCCGCCTTCGACCGCCTCGTTGCCCAGGTCAAGCGCACCGCCGGCGACGACCGCACCAAGGCCCGCACCCACCTGCTCGAACTCTTCGAACTCTTCGACCCCGCCGAGCCCATCGTGGTCGCCGCCCGCCGCAAGCTCGCTGCCGCCCTGTACTGACGACTGGAGATCAGGGAGCTCTCACCGCGGGGATTCGGACGAAATCCCGCAGCGAGGGCTCCCTGATCTCGTTCAGACGGTGGGGAGGCCGGCGAGCGCGGCGTCGATACGGGGCTGGGGGAGTTCGAAGTCGGGGATTTCGCCTGCGAGGTAGCGCTCGTAGGCGGTCATGTCGAAGTGGCCGTGGCCGCACAGGGCGGTCAGCAGGACCTTCTCTTCACCGGATTCGGTGCAGCGCTTCGCCTCCTCGATGACGGCCGCCAGCGCGTGGGAGGGCTCGGGGGCCGGAAGAATGCCCTCGGCCTTGGCGAAAGTGACGGCCGCGGCAAAGCATTCGCGCTGCTGCTTCGCCACCGCCTCGAACAATCCGAGCTCGTACATGTGCGACAGCAGCGGCGACATGCCGTGATATCGCAGCCCGCCCGCATGTACCGGATCGGGGATGAAGTCGTGGCCCAGGGTGTGCATCTTCATCAGTGGGGTGAAGCCGGCGGTGTCGCCGAAGTCGTAGGCGTAGATGCCGCGCGTGAACGACGGGCACGCGGCGGGCTCGACGGCCCGGATCACCGGATCGGCTCGGCCCGCGAGCTTTTCGCGCAGGAAGGGCAGGAACAGTCCCGCGAAGTTGGAGCCGCCGCCGGTGCAGCCGACGATCAGATCGGGCGGGCGTTCACCCGCCGCGGCGAACTGTTTCAGCGCCTCCTCCCCGATCACGGTCTGGTGCAGCAGTACATGATTGAGCACGCTGCCCAGCGCGTAGCGGGTTGCCGGATCGGCCGCGGCCACCTCCACCGCCTCGCTGATGGCGATGCCCAGGCTGCCGGGTGAATCCGGATGGTCGGCAAGGATTTTCGCGCCCGCGGCGGTGATCGGCGAGGGGCTGGCGTGCACGGTCGCGCCCCAGGTCTGCATGAGCGTGCGCCGGTGCGGTTTCTGGTCGTAGGAGGCGCGCACCATCCACACCTCGCAGTCGATGCCGTACTGCGCACAGGCGAAGGCGAGCGCGCTGCCCCACTGGCCCGCGCCGGTCTCGGTGGTCAGTCGCCGGGTGCCCTCGGCGGCGTTGTAGAACGCCTGCGGCACAGCGGTATTCGGCTTGTGTGAGCCGGCCGGGGAGACACCCTCGTACTTGTAGTAGATCCGGGCCGGGGTGCCGAGCGCCTGCTCCAGCCGTCGCGCCCGGAACAGTGGCGTCGGCCGCCAGAGCCGGTAGACGTCGACGACCTCGTCCGGAATGTCGAGGTAGCGGTCGCCGCTCACCTCCTGCCGGATGAGCTCCATCGGGAACAGCGGGGCCAGATCCTCGGGCCCGACAGGCTGTCCGGTACCGGGGTGCAGTGGGGGCGGCGGTGGTGCGGCCAGGTCCGGGATGACGTTGTACCAACGCCTCGGGATCTCGGATTCGTCCAGCGTGATCTTGGTGCGCTCGTCCACGGGACCCTCCCGGCTCGAAACGGCTGTCTGTCCAGACTGCTCTCGCAGCGGACCCGTTGGTGTGGAATTCGCCGGATTGTCTCTGTCGCAGTCGCGCGGAAATTAGTAAGCTGGTGCGTATGATAAGCACATACGAAGAATTGCTGGCCTCGGGAACCGAACTGCTGGCGCTGGACGCCCGCGCGGTGCGCACCAGCATCGAGGTGGTGGCGGGACTCACCCCCGCCGATCTGGACGCACCCACGCCCTGCGCAGGCTGGACACTGCGAGACCTGCTGGAGCACATGATCGTTCAGCACTACGGCTTCGCGGCCGCCGCCCGTGGCGAGAGCGACCTCGCGCTGTGGAAGCCGCAGCCGCTCGGCGACGATCCGATCGGTGAGTACCGGGCGGCGGCCGAGCACGTGCTGGCCGCCTTCGCCGAGCCGGGCGTCCTGGAACGGCAGTTCCCACTGCCGGAGGTCCGCGACGGCATCGTGATTCCTGCGCCGCTGGCCATCAGCTTCCACTTCATCGACTACATCGTGCACGCCTGGGATGTGGCGCGGGCGCTCGGACAGACCGTGGAATTCGACGCGGACCTGCTGAGCGCGGGGCTGCCGGTGGCCGAGGCGGTGCCGCGCGGTCCGGAGCGGGAACTGCCGGGCTCGTCGTTCGCGCCCGAGGTCGCCGTGCCGGAGACGTCCGGGCTGGATCGGATCCTGGCTGTGCTGGGCCGCGCGCCCGGCTGGCCGGAGTGATCGGGGGGAGGCCTCCGTTCCGCACTCCCGTCCGGTGGGAACCGGTCGTCCTACCCGGTGCCGGCCGGTGGCGTCTTCGACAACCAGAGGGCACTGTTCGGCGCGAGGGTCAGGGCGGCCGACACCGGGCGGCCGTGCCAGGGCACGGGCTCGGCGGCGATCGCGCCGGCATTGCCCGTGCCGCTGCCGCCATAGGCGATGGCGTCGGTGTTCAGCACCTCGTACCACGAATCCGGTTCGGGCCCGGGCAATCCGATGCGATAGTCGCCGAGCTGACGGCCCGAGAAGTTGTAGACGCAGGCGAGAATGGATCCGTCGGTGCCGTACCGCAGGAACGACAGCACATTGTTGTCGCGGTCGTCGGCGTCGATCCAGGAGTAGCCGCCCGGCGACGTATCCTGGCTCCACAGTGCGGGATTGGCGGCATACCGCCGGTTGAGGTCCCCTACCAGCCGCTGAATGCCCTGGTGCAGAGGGTTTTCCAGCTCGTGCCAATCCAGTCCGCGATCGTGGTCCCACTCCCGGAACTGGCCGAATTCCTGGCCCATGAACAACAGCTGCTTGCCCGGATGCGCCCACATGTAGGCCAGCAGCGCGCGAACCCCGCTCGCCCTGGTGAAATCGTCGCCGGGCATCCGGGTCCACAGCGTCCCCTTGCCGTAGACCACCTCGTCGTGGCTGATGGGCAGCAGGTAGTTCTCGCTCCAGGCATAGGTCAGCGAGAAGGTGACCTCGTTGTGGTGCCAGGTCCGGTACACCGGGTCGTGGGCGAGATACCCGAGCGTGTCGTGCATCCAGCCCATATTCCATTTCATGGTGAAGCCCAGGCCGCCGACCTCGGTGGCGCGGGTGACCCCCGGCCAGGTGGTGGACTCCTCGGCCACCGTCAGCACGCCCGGATGGTGCTTGTGCACGGTCGCGTTCATTTCCTGCAGGAAGGCGACGGCCTCCAGATTCTCGCGGCCGCCGTGGATGTTCGGCTCCCAGTCGGGGCGGGAGTAGTCCAGGTAGAGCATCGAGGCCACGGCGTCCACGCGCAGGCCGTCGATGTGGAACTCCTCGATCCAGTACAGCGCGTTGGCGACCAGGAAGTTGCGCACCTCGTGGCGGCCGAAGTTGAAAACGTAGGTACCCCAGTCGAGTTGCTCGCCGCGGCGCGGGTCGGCGTGTTCGTAGAGGGCGGTGCCGTCGAATCTGGCCAGCGCCCACTCGTCCCGCGGGAAGTGCGCGGGCACCCAGTCGAGGATGACGCCGATTCCGCTGCGGTGCAGGTGATCCACCAGGAACCGGAAGTCGTCGGGGGAGCCGAAGCGGGCGGTCGGCGCGTAATAGGAGGTGACCTGGTAACCCCAGGAGCCGCCGAAGGGATGCTCGGCCACCGGCAGCAGCTCGACATGCGTGAAGCCCTGGGCGAGCACGTATTCCGCCAGCTGCTCGGCGATCTCGCGATACCCGAGCCCCGGCCGCCACGAACCCAGATGCACCTCGTAGACGCTGACCGGCGCGCGCAGCGGATCGGTGCGGGCCCGCGCCCGCAGCCATTCGGCATCGCCCCAGGTGAATTCGCTCGCGGTGACGACCGACGCGGTCGCGGGCGGGACCTCGCTGGCGTAGGCCATCGGATCGGCGTGGTCGGCGATGCGTCCGTCCGCCCCGTGCACGCGGTACTTGTACAGTGCCCCGGCCTCGATGCCGGGCAGGAACAGCTCCCACACCCCGGAATCGCCGAGTTTCCGCATGGGGGCGGTGTTTCCGCTCCATCCGTCGAAATCCCCGATCACCGCCACGCCCCGCGCATTGGGGGCCCACACCGCGAAGGCCGTGCCGGACACCTTGCCGTCGAGGGTGGGGTAGCGCTTCGGGTGCGCGCCCAGCACCTCCCAGAGCCGCTCGTGCCGGCCCTCGCCGAGCAGGTGCAGATCGATGTCGCCGAGGGTGGGCAGGAAGCGGTACCCGTCCGCGTCCACCACCGTGCGCCCGCCCGGATAGGAGGTGACCAGGCGGTAGTCCCACAGCTGCGGGAACGGCACCACGGCCTCGAACACGCCGTGCTCGCGGTGTGCCAGTGGATGATCCACGCCGTCGATCCGGGCCGCAACCGTCTCCGCGTGCGGCCGCAGCACCCGGATGACCGTCCCGTCGGGATGCGGATGCGCCCCCAGCACCGTGTGCGGATCGGGGTGCGTGCCCGCCGCCAGCAGCAGAAGGTCGCGCCGATTCATCGGAACGATCGGCGATGGGCGAGCTCGGTGCGCGCGGCGGCCGGCACCGGCGGCAGCACGAGAATGTGGGCTGCCACCCGGGCCGGGTCCAGACGCACGTAATTGCTCTGGCCCCAGTGGTATTCCTCGCCGGTGACCTCGTCGTACACCGTCGGCCGGTCGTGCCATTCGCGGCCGATGGCGGGCAGGTCGAGCGAGACCATGCCCTGCTCGGCGCCGAACGGGTTCAGGTTCACCACCACGAGCACCGCGTCGCCGGTGGTGGGGTCGAACTTCGAGAACGCCAGCAGCGCATCGTTGTCCACGTAATGGAAGTGGATGCAGCGCACCTGCCGCAGCGCGGGATGCGCGCGCCGGATCTCGTTGAGCCGGGTCAGCCACGGCTCCAGGGATTCCCCGCGCGCGGCCGCCTCGGCGAAACGGCGTGGCCGCAGCTGGTATTTCTCGGAGTCCAGGTACTCCTCGCTGCCCGGCTGCACCGCCTGGTGCTCGTACAGCTCGAAGCCCGAGTACACGCCCCAGGTGGCCCCGAGCGTCGCGGCCAGCACCGCGCGAATCGCGAACATGCCGGGCCCGCCGTACTGCAGGCTCTCGTGCAGGATGTCGGGGGTGTTCACGAACAGGTTGGCCCGGGCCTCATCGGCCTTGGCGGCCAATTCCCGGCCGAATTCCTCGAGGTCGTGTTTGTGGGTGCGCCAGGTGAAATACGTGTAGGACTGGCTGAATCCGCGCCGCGCCAGACCGTACATGCGCGCGGGACGAGTGAAGGCCTCCGACAGGAAGATGATCTCCGGATTCTTGCGGTGCACCTCGGCGATCAGCCATTCCCAGAAGTCCGCCGGTTTGGTGTGCGGATTGTCGACCCGGAACACGGTGACGCCCAGGCCGATCCAATGCCGCACCACCCGCAGCACCTCGGCGTAGAGCCCGTCGGGCTCGTCGTCGAAATTGATCGGATAGATGTCCTGATACTTCTTCGGCGGATTCTCCGCATACGCGATGGTGCCGTCGGGCAGCGTGGTGAACCACTCCGGATGCGCCGCCACCCACGGATGGTCGGGCGCGCACTGGAGCGCCAGGTCCAGCGCCACCTCCATATCCAATTCCCGTGCGGCCGCGACGAAGTCGAGGAAGTCGGCCTCGGTGCCCAGCAGCGGGTGGATGGCGTCGTGCCCGCCCTCCGCCGAGCCGATGGCCCACGGCGAGCCGACATCCGCGGGTCCCGCGGTCAGGGAGTTGTTGGGCCCCTTGCGATTCACCGTGCCGATGGGGTGGATCGGCGGCAGGTACACCACGTCGAAGCCCATGGCGGCAATGCGGGGCAGATCCTTGGCGGCGGTGGCGAAGGTGCCGTGCACGGGGCGGCCCTCGGCGTCCCAGCCGCCGGTCGACCGCGGGAAGAATTCGTACCACGCCCCGACCAGCGCCCGCTGCCGCTCCACCTGCACGGTGTGCAATGGTCCGTGAGTCACGAACTCCCGCAACGGTGTTGCTCGTAGGATCTCGCCGACCTCGGCGCCGAAGGCGGCGGCGACCCGGGCGGGCAGTTGCGTGTCGCTGCGCAGCGCGGCGGCCGCGGCGCGCAGGATCTCCCACTGCCGCTTCGGGACCGCGAGCGCGGCCCGCTCCAGCAGCCGGGCCCCGGTCTCCAGATCATTGGCCAGATCGACGGCGCTCTGCCCGACGGCGAGCTTGGCCTCGACCCCGGACCGCCAGGTGGCGAGGGGATCGCTCCAGCCCTCGATCCGAAAGGTCCAGCGCCCGGACATGGTCGGGGTGAACACCGCGTTGAACACGTCCGGCTCGTACTCCGGGCTCATGCGAATGCGGTGCGTGCGTGCCGAACCCGGGGCCTGCACCGCCAGCGTGGCGGCGACCGCCTCGTGGCCTTCGCGCCAGACCACCGCTCGCACCGGGACGACCTCGCCGACCACGGCCTTGGTCGGCCGGCCGCCGGGAATCACGGGGGCGGTGTCATCGATGGCGATGCGGCCGGTCACGCCCTCGAACTTACCGGAGTGGCTACTGCTGGCCCGGCTTGAGGAGCACGAACAGGCCGTGGGCCTCGGCACACAGCCGGTCGCCGTCGTGCAGGGTGGCGCGCACGAACACCTTGCGGCCCTCCTGCCGCTCCACCCAGCCGCGCAGCACCAGCTCGGTGTTCAGCGGCGTGATGGACCGGTAGTCGACGTGCAGGTAGGCGGTGCGGGTGGCCTGCCTGGTGTACAGCGCCGCCGTCATGCCGAGCAGGTCGTCGAAGCCGAGGGCGATGTGGCCGCCGTGGGCCGCGCCGTTGCCGCCCAGGTGGAAGGTGCGGAAGGTGATGCGGGCCCGCACCCCGTCCTCGCTCGCGGCGTCGACCTCGAACGGCGGCAGCGTGATGTTGCCGCGCGCGGGCAGGTCGTTGCGATGCCACGCCGGCGCGTCCCATTCGTCGACGACCGCCGCGTCGAGCTTGTCGTTGAGCTCCTTCAGGGTGGCGATCACATCCTGCGCCAGCGCGTCGGACGGGTCGGCCAGCCGCACCCGGTCCATCAGCCCGCGCACCTCGTCGATGAACTCCCCGTAGTGCGCTCCACCCCTGGTGTTGTCGCGGCCCAGTTCTCGGATCGGCCGGAACCCGCCCTCGTGATGCTCCTGGGTGGGCTGTCCCTCGACCGCCTCGATCTGCTGCTCGCTCATGTGAAGCACGTTATCGGTTGCCGACGGGATGCTCCGCGCGGGGGATGTTCTGACCAGCATCAGATGCGCGCAGAGGTTCGCGGCCGTCTCGATTCTGGCCCGCGGCTGGAATAGACCTCCGCCTTGGAGCGGGGGAGCGAAGCGGAGGAGCGGAGGAGGGAAAGAATCGAGACCTGGGGGCCGCGAACCCGCCCGGAGCGAAGCGGAGGGCAGAATAAGCACTGTGAAGGCATTGCGTCGATTCACCGTTCGTGCCCATCTGCCGGAGCGGTTGTCCGCATTGACCGAGCTGGCGACCAATTTGCGCTGGTCGTGGCACGGGCCTACCCAGGATGTTTTCGCGGAGCTGGATCCCCGGCTGTGGACCGAGGTCGGGCACGATCCCGTTCGGATGTTGGGGGAGGTGCCCGCGGCCCGGCTCGACGAGCTGGCCGGGGACGAGACCTACGTGCGGCGGGTCGATGCCGCGGCGGCCGATCTGCAGGACTATCTGGACCGCCCGCGCTGGTTCCAGAAGCAGCAGCGCGGGCCGCGGGGGATCGCCTACTTCTCCATGGAGTTCGGCGTCACCGAGGTGCTGCCCAACTATTCGGGCGGGCTCGGGATTCTGGCGGGCGACCACCTCAAGGCCGCCTCGGATCTGGGCCTGCCGCTCATCGGTGTCGGATTGCTGTACCGCTCCGGCTATTTCCGGCAGTCCCTGACCGCCGACGGCTGGCAGGCCGAGCACTATCCGGCCCTGGACCCGATGGGACTACCGCTCCGGCTGCTCACTGACGGCGGCGCGCCGGTGCTCGTGCACGTGGCCATGCCCGAGGGGCGGGTGCTGCGGGCCCGGGTGTGGATCGCCCAGGTGGGCCGGATTCCCCTGCTGCTCCTGGACTCCGATATCGCCGACAACGACCCGGAACTGCGGGCCGTCACCGACCGGCTCTACGGCGGCGATCAGGACCACCGCATCAAGCAGGAGATCCTGGCCGGCATCGGCGGCGTCCGGGCGGTGCGCGCCTACACCCGCGCCAACGGCCTGCCCGATCCCGACGTCTTCCACATGAACGAGGGCCACGCCGGATTCCTCGGCATCGAGCGCATCCGCGAATTCATGGCCGCCGGAATGGATTTCGACTCCGCGCTGGCCGCGGTCCGCGCCGGCACCGTCTTCACCACCCACACCCCGGTCCCCGCGGGCATCGACCGGTTCGCCGGCTCCCTGGTGCGCCGGTACTTCGGCGGCGCGCACGGCGAACGGGAATCACCGGTGCTGCCGGGCGTTTCCGTGGACCGCATCCTGGCCATGGGGCGCGAGGCCGATCCGTCGGTGTTCAACATGGCCCACCTCGGCCTGCGCCTGGCCCAGCGCGCCAACGGCGTGTCGAAGCTGCACGGCGAGGTCAGCCGCGCCATGTTCGCGCCGCTATGGCCGGGCTTCGACGCGAGCGAAGTCCCGATCGGCTCGGTCACCAATGGCGTGCACGCCCCCACCTGGGCCGCGCGCGAATGGATCGACAAGGCCCGCGAACTCATCGGCGCCGAACTGGTCGAGGAGGCCCGCGGCTGGGAGCGGCTGTGCGATGTGGACCTGCGTGAACTGTGGTCCACCCGGAATGCGCTGCGCGGCATCCTGGTCGGCGAGGTGCGCCGCCGGCTGCGCAACTCGTGGCTCGAACGCGGCGCCGCCAGCGCCGAACTCGGCTGGATCGATGAGGTTTTCGACCCGGACGTGCTGACCGTCGGCTTCGCCCGCCGCGTCCCCACCTACAAGCGCCTCACCCTGATGCTGCGCGATCCGGAACGCCTGCGCGCCATGCTGCTCCATCCGGAGCATCCGGTGCAGCTGGTGGTCGCCGGCAAATCGCATCCGGCCGACGAGGGCGGTAAGGCGCTCATCCAGCAGGTGGTCCGCTTCGCCGACGATCCGGCCGTGCGCCACCGCATCGTCTTCCTGCCCGACTACGACATGTCCATGGCCCGCTACCTGTACTGGGGCTGCGACGTCTGGCTCAACAATCCGCTGCGCCCGCTCGAGGCCTGCGGCACCTCCGGTATGAAGTCGGCCCTCAACGGCGGTCTCAACCTGTCCGTCCGCGACGGCTGGTGGGACGAGATGTACGACGGCGAGAACGGCTGGTCCATCCCCACCGCCGACGGCGTCCGCGACGAGCATCGCCGCGACGACCTGGAGGCGTCGGCCCTCTACGATCTGCTGGAACGCGCTGTGCTGCCGCGCTTCTACGACCGCGATCACGACGACCTGCCGGCCCGCTGGATGGAAATGGTCCGCCACACCTTGCGGACGCTGGGCCCGAAGGTGCTGGCCTCTCGCATGGTCCGCGACTACGCCGTCGACTACTACGCGCCCGCCGCCGCGGCCTATGAAGCGGTGTCCGCCAACGACTTCAAGGGCGCACAGGACCTGTCGGTGTACCGCCGCCGCGTCGAATCCGCCTGGCCCACGGTCAAAGTCCTGCAGGTGGACAGCTCCGGCCTGCCCGACACCCCGGTCATCGGCGCGGATCTGGATCTGCGCGCCCGCATCGACCTCGGCGGCCTGACCCCCGCCGACGTCAGCGTGCAGGCCGTGCTCGGCCGGGTCTCACCCACCGACGACCTGACCGACGTCCACACCTTCCCCATGCGCCATGCCGGAACCGATTCCGGCACCGACATTTTCACCATCCAGACGCCGGTCCCGCTGTCCGGTGCGGTCGGATACACGATCCGCATCCTGCCGCACCACCCGCTCCTCGCCACGGACGCCGAACTCGGCCTGATCGCCACGCCCAGCCCCTGACGATCAGGTGGGCGCGATCAGCGTCCGTTTGAGAATCTTCCCGGTGGGGTTGCGGGGCAACGCATCCAGGAACGTGACGTCGCGGGGGACGGAGAAGCGGCTGACGCGGTGGCGGATGTAGTTGCGGACCATGTCGGAGTCGAGGCCGGAGCCGGGGCGTTTGACCACGAAAGCGGCCAGGCGCTGGCCGAATTCGTGATCCGGGACGCCCACCACGGCGACCTCGCTCACCTGCGGCAGATGGGAGAGGGCCTCCTCGACGGCACGCGGGAAGACGTTCTCGCCGCCGGAGATGATCATCTCGTCGTCGCGGCCGGCCACGAACAGCTTGCCGGACGCGTCCAGGTAGCCGATGTCGCCGGTGTCGAGCATGCCGTCGGCCTCGTCGGGCGGGGTGGCGTCGGTGTAGCCGTCGAACAGCATGTGATTGCCGACGAAGATGCGCCCGGTCGCCCCCACCGGCACCGGACGCCGATCCGGGCCCAGCACCGCGAGTTTCGTGCCCAGCGGCGGTCGCCCCGCGGTGGTGGGGGACACGCGCAGATCCGCCGGATCGGCGATGGAGGCCCACGACACCTCGGTGGAGCCGTACACGTTGTAGAGGATCTCGCCGAAGGCATCGAGGAACGCCAGCACCGTCGCGCCGGCCAGCGGCGCCCCGCAGCTGGCCACGATGCGCAGGCTGGACAGGTTGTAGCGGGCGCGAACATCCTTGGGCAGGTCCAGGATCCGGTTCACCATGATCGGCACCACGATCAACGCCGTCACCTTGTGCTCGGCGATGCGGCGCAGGCAGTCCTCGGCGTCGAGGCGGTCACCCAGCAGCACCGTCGCACGGACGGCCGTGGAGATCTGCAGGGCCCCCAGCCCCCAGGTGTGGAACAGCGGGGCCGGAATGAACATGGTCTCGTTGGTGCCGAACGGAATTCGCGACAGCAGCGCCGCCACGGTCCCGAAACCCTTGGGATGCGGCCGCCGCGCGGCCTTCGGCATGCCGCTGGTCCCCGAGGTGAGCACCACCAGCCGGCCCGGCCGCGGCGGCTTGCGCGGCGGCTCCTGGCGCATGGCGATGAGTTCCTCGATGGTGGTGCGCCCGGGATCCGCTGCGGCGTCGTCGGTGGTGAAGCGCGGCAGCTCGGTGGGCAGATACCGCACCAGATGCTCGAATTCACTGTCCGCGAACAGCGCCGACAGCCGATGCCGCTCCACGATCTCCTCGACCTGCCGGGCGGGCAGCCCGGTATTGAGCAGCACCGCGTCCGCCCCCGACTTGCCCGCCGCCACCATGCACTCGACCATGCCGGTGTGATTGCGGCACAACAGCCCGATCGCGGTGCCGGGCCCGAACCCCAGCGCGGCGAAGGCTCCCGCCAGAGCGCTACTACGCGCGTGCAATTGGTCGAAGGTGCTGGAATACCGGTCGTCGATGACGGCCGGTCGCTGGGGCGAGTGCGCGGCCCCCGCCGCGTAGCCGCCGGCCAGGCTGAAGCCCCACTTGGCCAGCCCGCCGATCTGCCGCAGACCCACATCCGGCCGGTAGGTGCGCACCACGCCGGAGGCCACCATCCGCTTGACCACCCCGGCCTGCAGCCGCATCCGCGAATCCTCGCCATTGACGATGAGCGAGGACGGCGTGCCCTGGACCAGGTCGCCGACCCGCCGGAGCCCGGCCAGCGTCCAGGCCACCACCGCCGAGTTCGGCAGCTGCGCGGGCAGCGGATGCACCAGCCCGGCCTTGAAGTAGGTGACGTGGATCCGGGTGTGCTGGGTGTCGCCGCGCAGGCGCACGGTCGCGAAGCTGCCCTGTTCGGGGCAGTGCAGCTCGAAGCTCTCGCCCGCGCGGGTGAGGTGCAGTTGCACTCGCAGCACCCGGATTTCGATGCCATTGCCGCCGACGCGCATATTCAGCGTGGGATGCGTATCGACGGTGTCGAGTTGTTCGCATGCGCCGATTCCAGGAAATAGCCGGGGGTAGGTCTGCGGGTCGACCAGGACATCCCAGATCGCTTGGCGGTCGATCGCGAAGTCCGCGACCGCGTCGATGACATCGGTTACCACTGGCGTACTACTTCTGCCTGGCCGGTTCCCCTGAACACCTCCGGCGGAATACGTATTTGTAACGTTCCAGGCAATAGGGGTCAAGACTCTCAAATTACCGGCCGGTAGTTATTTAAATAGCCGACGAATTGCGCTGGCGGCACCGGAAATACAACGCTCAGGCAGGTGTGATTGCCCACAATTCGCGGGGTCAGTGACAGATCGTGCCATCCGGACCAGTACGGTGCCCACGGCAGCCTTCTACCCTCCCGCCGACTGGAGACACCCCACATGACCACCGACGTCCTCACGCGTACCAAGGGGCGCGTCGACGCGTACTTCGGCATCAGCGAACACGGATCCACCTTCAAGCGCGAGGTCATGGCGGGAACCATCACGTTCCTCGCCATGTCGTATGTGCTCGCCGTGAACCCGCGGATCCTGGGCGACCACGGCGACCTCGGTGACAAGGGCATGCCGTTCCAGGCCGTCTTCACCGCGACCGCCGTCGCCGCCATCTTCGGCACCCTGGTCATGGGCCTGTGGGCCAAGTATCCGGTCGCGCTCGCGCCGGGCATGGGCCTCAACGCCTTCTTCGCCTACACGGTCGTCCTGCACATGGGAATCCCGTGGCAGCAAGCACTTTCGGGCACCCTCATCTCCGGTGTGGTGTTCTTCGTCCTCGCTGTCACCAAGGTGCGCGAGAAGATCATCGAAGCCATCCCCATGCAGATGAAGCTCGCGGTCGGCGCGGGCATCGGCCTGTTCGTGGCGTTCCTGGGTCTCAAGAGCGCGGGCATCGTCACCTCCGACCCGGCCACGCTCGTGCACCTGGGCAATTTCCACCACGGCACCACCCTGCTGGCGCTCTTCGGCCTGGTCGTGACCGTCGTCTTCCTGACGCTCGGCTGGCACGGCGCGGTGCTCTACGGCATCCTCTGCACCACCGTGGTCGGCATCGTCACCGGCCTGGTGCAGCTGCCGAATTCGGTCGCCGCCATGCCGCACGGGCTGGATCAGACCTTCGGCCAGGCCATCATCCACCTGCCCGACGCCTTCACCGGGAAAATGGTGGTCGTCGTGCTGACCATGCTGTTCGTCGACTTCTTCGACGCTTCCGGCACCTTGATCGGCGTCGCCAACCAGGCCGGGCTGCTCACCAAGGACGGCAAACTGGACCGCGCGGGCCAAGCGCTGGCCGCCGACTCGGTCGGCACCGCCGCGGGCGCGATCATCGGCACCTCCTCGACCACCGCGTATGTCGAATCCACCGCGGGTGTCTCGGCGGGCGGCCGCACCGGCCTCACCGCGGTCACCACGGCCGGCTGGTTCCTGATCGCCCTGTTCTTCTTCCCGATCTTCGCCACCTTCGCCGATGTGTCGGCCGTGACCGCGCCCGCGCTCATCGTGGTCGGCGTGCTCATGTCCCGGGCGCTGGGCGAAATCGAGTGGAACAGGCTGGAATACGCGGTCCCGGCGTTCATCACCGTGATCATGATGCCGCTGACCTACTCGATCGCGAACGGCATCGCCATGGGCCTGCTGTTCTACCCGATCGTCATGGTGGCCAAGAAGCGTGCGCGCGAGGTGCATCCGGTCATGTGGGCGCTGATGGCCGTGTTCCTCTACTACTTCTGGTACCTGGCCAAGTAGAGCCGACTCTCAGGGGCCGGCCCTGAAGTCCCTTTCCGGGCGCGAGGCGGAATAGCCTCGCGCCCGGTCTCGTTTGGGGGCCTGCTGTAGGGTGCAAAACGGACCACGGTCCGGATGGGATCGCCGCCGAGCCGTACAGACCCGAGAGACGAGGACCCCGACATGACCGCAACCGTGAACGCCACCGCCCGAGCCGCCGCCTCGAACGGCCTCGGCGGCACCGATATCGGCCTGCTGGTCGCCCGGCTGGGCTTCGGCGGCGGACTGGCCGTGCACGGCGCGCAGAAGCTGTTCGGCTGGTTCAACGGCTACGGCCTGGACGCGACCGCGCAGGGCTTCCAGGGCATGGGCTACGACCCGGGCAAGTTCTTCGCCACCCTGGCCGGCCTGAGCGAGCTCACCGGCGGGCTACTGCTGATGCTGGGCCTGCTGACGCCGCTGGCCGGCGCCATCGCGCTGGGCACCATGATCAATGCCGTGCACGCCACCTGGAGTGGCGGATTCGCAATGTGGGAGCTGCCGGCGGTGTACGCCGTGGCAGCCGCCGCCTTCGCCTTCGCGGGGCCGGGCCGGCTGTCGCTGGACTCCGGCCGCCCGTGGCAGCGCCAGGGTCTGGTCTGGGGCGCCGGGGCGGTCGCGCTGGGCGTGGTGGCCGCGCTCGTCACCCTCGCGGTGAAGTAGGACGGGAAGAAAGTTTCGGTGTCCCCGCGCCGCGTGCAGGGCTTGGCGCGGGGACGACGGACACATCCGATGTGGGAATTGGGGGTTCACCGGAGTATCGAAAGCCAATTTACTTCTGATCGGAAGTAGGGACCACCCCTGTGACTGTTCTCACAAGCTCATTTCATTTGCGCGACACTATTTGTCAGTCTTTCGAGAGCTTTTGTCACAACTTGGGGATCGGATGTTTCCCAATATGGTGGTAATGATGCTCGGAGATAACCGCCATAGCGCGCCGTCGCCAGTCTCGAATCCAGAATTGCGATAACGCCGCGATCGTCCACACTGCGCAGCAAACGGCCCGTTCCCTGTGCCAGCAGCAGTGCCGCATGATTGGCCGCGACCGACAGGAATCCATTGCCACCTCGCGATTCCACCGCGCGCTGACGCGCCACCAGCAGCGGGTCGTCCGGGCGCGGGAACGGAATCCGGTCCAGGATCACCAGACTCAGCGACGGGCCGGGAACGTCCACGCCCTGCCACAGTGAAAGTGTCCCGAAGAGGGAGATTTCCGGGTCCTCGGCGAATTTCCGGACAAGGGCGCCGGTGGCGTCGTCACCCTGGCACAGGATGGGGGTGTCGAGACGCTCCCGCAGAATTTCGGTGGCCGCCTTGGCCGCTCGCATGGACGAGAACAGCCCGAGGGTGCGCCCGCCCGCCGCGCGGATGAGGCGTTCGATCTCGTCCAGGTACGACTGCGGCAGCCCGTCCCGTCCCGGCGCGGGTAAATGCTTTGCCACATAAAGGATTCCGGACTTGGCGTGGTCGAACGGCGAACCCACGTCGACCGAATTCCAGCGCAGCGTCTTCTCGTCCGACGGGGCCTCGGCGCCGGTGGCCAGTGCCGGGTCCACGGTCGCCGAGGACTGCGGCGGCAGGCCCCAGGTCACCGCCAGATTGTCGAACGAACCGCCGATCTGCAGCGTCGCCGAAGTGAGAACCACGGTGGCCGTGCCGAACAGGCGGCTGCGCAGCAGCCCGCCCACCGACAGCGGGGCCATGTGCAGCGTGCGGCGCGCGACTCCGCGCACATCCTCCGACGCCAGCCAGATGACATCGCGGTGCGCGGCGGGATCGGACTCCTCGAAGGTGGTCAGCACCCGCACCGCCGCGTCGTGCACCTCCTCGACGGCCGCCAGCGCCTGATTGCGGGCCGCCGCGGATTCCGGGTCGCCGGTGGCGGAACTTCCGCCCTGCGGCGCCAGGGCGGTGCGCGCGTTCCAGGCCGCGTCGCGGATGAGCGCGAGCACGGGGGCCGCGCCGTCCGGCATCCGGTCCCAGCGTCCGGGCTGCAGGTCGTCGAGCAGCTCGTGCCAGGCCTCGGCCGCACCCTCGAGCCGGTCCACCTCCTGCTCGTCGATGAGTTTCGTGCATCGCTTGGCCGCGGCGCTGATGGCCGAGGTGGACAGTTCGGCGGTGGCCACACCGGTCACCCGGTCCACCAGCTCGTGTGCCTCGTCGACGACCACCACATCGTGTTCGGGCAGCACCTGGATGCCGCTGATGGCGTCGATGGCCAGCAGTGCGTGGTTGGTGACCACCACGTCGGCCTGCCCGGATTCGGCGCGGGCCTTCTCGGCGAAGCAGTCCTGCCCGAACGGGCAGCGCGACTTGCCCAGGCATTCCCGGGAGCTCACGCTGACCTGCCGCCAGGCTCGATCGCTGACGCCGGGGGCGAGCTCGTCGCGGTCGCCGGTCTCGGTGTCGGACACCCACTCGTTCAGCCGCTGCACCTCGCGGCCCAGCTTGGAAATGGCGAAGGCGTCGAAGAGTTCGGCCTCCGGCTCCTCCGGAATGGCGCTGTTGATCTTGTTCAGGCACAGATAGTTGTTGCGCCCCTTGAGAATCGCGAACTGCGGCACCCGACCCAGCGGCGTCGCGAGCGCATCGGCCAGCCGCGGCAGATCCCGGTCCACCAGCTGCCGCTGCAACGCGATGGTCGCGGTCGACACCACCACGGTCCGCCCGGTCCGCACCGCGTGCCGCAGGCTCGGCACCAGATACGCCAAGGACTTCCCGGTACCCGTCCCCGCCTGCACCGCCAGATGCTCGCCGGTGTCGATGGCGTGCGCGACAGCCGCCGACATCGTCTGCTGCCCCTTGCGCTCCCTACCCCCCAACGCCTGCACAGCGGTGGCCAACAGCTTCGGGACGGGAGGCAGTTCGGGCACGGCGGCCAGATTACTGCGCCGCCCCGACAACCCTCGCGCAAACCTCTGCGGGCCGCCCAGCAGGACCGATTTCCGCCGATCAGGGGCAGGACTTCGCACCCGCCCGGGTACTGGGTCAGTTCTCCAGTGTTCCGGCCAGTTCGACGCCGGAGGCACGAAGTTTGTCCAGGGCGGTGGCCAGGGTCACGGGGGAGACGGCGGCGGTGAGGCCGAGGAGGACCCGGGTGTCGAAGCCTGCGGCGCGGGCATCCAGGGCGGTGGCGCGGACGCAGTGGTCGGTGGCGATGCCGCAGACGTCGACGGCGTCGATGGCGTGGGCGCGCAGCCAGTCGGCGAGGGTGGTCGAGCCGTCGGTGGCGGTGCCCTCGAAGCCCGAATAGGCCGCGGTGTACGCGCCTTTGGAGAAGATCTCCTGGATGGGCCCGGTGTTCAGGCTGGGATGGAAGTCGGCGCCGGGGGTGCCGACGCGGCAGTGCGGGGGCCAGGTGTCGACGTAGTCGGGCTGCTCGGAGAAGTGCGCGCCCGGGTCGATGTGGAAGTCGCGGGTGGCGACGATGGCGGTGTAGTCGGAGACGCCCAGGTATTCGGTGATGCGCTCGGCCACGGCCGCGCCGCCCGCGACGGCCAGTGATCCGCCTTCACAGAAATCGTTCTGGACGTCGACGACGATCAGGGCTCGGCTCATGCGCGGACCTCCCGGGAATCGGCGGCTGAACCACAACGGCGCGCCGCTCGTATTGCATTGTGCCGCCCGGCGCCCGGCCGGTCCACGGCAGCATCGGTCGCTCCATCGTGGGCCGAGACGAAATGTAACGGGGGAAATGATGAAAAGTGCCGCACTGATGGCCCTGCGGTTCTTCGTGGCGTTCGAGCTCGCCAGTGTGGTGGCGAATCTGGCGTGGCACGAGATCTCGTTCGAGGCCGATGACTTGCTGGGCGCGCTGGTGCGCACGGCCCTGTTCGCCGCGCCCGCCGCGGTGATCGCGGCGGGGCTGTGGTGGCGGGTCAGCTCAGAAACGTCGTCGGAATCGCGGGTTCGCCAGCCGACAGCTTCAGGCCCTCCCAGGGAAGGCTGATCAGGCTCTTGGCCACCAGTTCCCGGCTCTGCGCCAGGGTGGGCCGGCCGGTCAGCACCTCGCCATTCCGGACCAGCGGGACCTGGACGTCGCGGATGTCGAAGCCGTCCGGGTCGGGGCGGGCCGCGGCGGCGGGGTAGACGATTTCCTCGACGATGGTGCCGGTGCGCCGCGCCAGCCGGACCGCGCGCTTGGTGCCGCCGCGAGACTCCTTGTGGGAGCTGCGTTTCGCCACCGGGATGCCCTCCACCTCGACCAGCTTGTAGACCATGCCCGCGGTCGGCGCGCCGGAGCCGGTGACCAGCGAGGTGCCGACGCCGTAGACGTCGACCGGTTCGGCGCGCAGCGCGGCGATGGCGTATTCGTCCAGGTCACCGGACACCACGATGCGGGTGCGCACCGCGCCCAGCGCGTCGAGCTGCTCGCGCACCTGCCGGGCCAGCACACCCAGATCACCGGAATCGATGCGTACACCGCCCAATTCGGGCCCGGCCACCTCGATGGCGGCGGCCACCCCGCGGGTGATGTCGAAGGTGTCGACGAGCAGCGTGGTGCCCACGCCCAGTGCCTCGACCTGGCTGCGGAAGGCGGCCGCCTCGTGCGCGCCGTCCGCGCCGCTGTGCAGCAGGGTGAAGGCGTGTGCGCTGGTGCCGCCGCTGGGGACACCGTAACTGCGGGCCGCCTCCAGATTGGAGGTGGCGTCGAAACCGGCCAGGTAGGCGGCGCGGGCGCTGGCGGGGGCGGCGAGTTCGTGTGTTCGGCGCGAACCCATTTCGATCATGCGGCGGCCGCCGGCGGCGCTCACCATGCGGGCGGCCGCGGCGGCGATGGCGCTGTCGTGGTTGTAGATGGACAGGATGAGGGTTTCCAGCAGCACGCATTCGGCGAAGGTGCCGCGCACCGTGACGATCGGTGAGCCGGGGAAGTAGAGCTCGCCCTCGCGGTAGCCGTCGATGTCGCCGCGGAAGCGGTAGTCGCGCAGCCACTCCAGGGTGCGGTTGTTCAGGAAACGCCCGGCGACCGCGAGTTCGGGTTCGCCGAAACGGAATTCGCTCAGGGCCGTCAGCAACCGCCCGGTCCCCGCGACCACACCGTAGCGCCGGCCGTTCGGCAACCTGCGAGCGAATACTTCGAAGGTGCACTGCCGCTGGGCCGAACCGTCGGCCAGCGCTGCCGACAGCATGGTGAGCTCGTACTGGTCGGTCAGCAAGGCCGTACTGGTCAGTCCGTCCGCGATCATCACGGGAACACTCTAAGCACATCGACGGCCGTACCACCGACCGTGCGCCACGCCCGGGCATCGATCTCACGTCCACGTCGGGACGGCGTGTCGCGCGGGCTGTTGTTTCTGTGTTCTCAGGTCGTACCCTGGTTGTTATGGGTCTGTGTAATCAGGACGTTGTCCGGGTCGCCGCCGGTCCGGCGGGCGTCAACGTGACTATGTCGGCGGCACAGGCGACACCGGAGGCCATTGAATATTCCGAGATTCTGGAGGCCGAGGACCGGCCGTGGGTGACCGTCGTATGGGACGATCCGGTCAACCTCATGCACTACGTGACCTACATCTTCCAGAAGCTCTTCGGCTACAGCAAAGGCAAGGCAACCGAGCTGATGTTGAAGGTCCACAACGATGGCAAGGCCGTGGTGTCCGCCGGCTCGCGCGACAAGATGGAGCACGACGTCCAGCGGCTGCACGCGGCCGGGCTGTGGGCCACCATGCAACGTGACGAGTGAACAGGACGACTACGGTAACCCCGTGCGGAAGTGGAGCAGAAAGACCTCCCTGGGCGGGCCGAAACTGCGTTCGGAAATGGACGCCCACGAGGCGGAGGTATTGCGTTCGCTGGTCGGGGCCGTCACCGGACTGCTCACCGATCGGGCCCGTTCGGCGCCCGAGGACGACCTCGCGGAGCTGACCGGGCTACAGACGGGCAACACCGAGCCGCCCGATGATCCGCGGCTGGCCCGGCTGCTGCCGGACTTCCATCGCCCCGAACCGGGTTCCCCCGACGCCGAGCGCGCCGGCCTCAACAGCGCCCTGCGCAGCCTGCACGAGCCGGAGATCATCGAGTCCAAGGTGGCCGCCGGGCTGGTCATCCTGGAAACGCTGCCGCCGCAGGGCGGCAAGATCATCATCAGCCAGGAACAGGCGCACGCCTGGCTCACCGCGCTCAACGACGTGCGGCTGGCCCTCGGCACGGCTCTGGACATCACCACCGACACGCCCGACCATTTCCCGGACGACGATCCGCGCGGGCCGAGCCTCGAGGTCTACCACTGGCTCACCTGGATGCAGGACTCACTGATCCAGGCGCTCGCGCCCTAGGGCAGCGGACGTGGCCACCGAGGAGGAACTGCCGTGAACAGTGGTGCGGGACCACGTAATTCGATCACCGACGTCGACGGCGTCCTGGTCGGTCAGCACCACGTGCTGGATGCGAACGCCACCCTCGGGTCGGGCGCGGCCACCGGCTGCACGGTGGTGCGGGTGCCGGACGGGGCCGTGGCCGCGGTGGACGTGCGGGGCGGCGGTCCGGGCACCCGCGAGACCGACCTGCTGGACCCGGGAAACACTGTGCGGCAGGTGAATGCGATCCTGCTCACCGGCGGCAGCGCCTACGGGCTGGCCGCGGCCGACGGCGTCATGCGCTGGCTGGAGGAGCACCGGGAGGGCATCCCGATGGATCCGGCCGACCCGTCCCGCGTGGTGCCGATCGTGCCCGCGGCGGTCATCTTCGATCTTCCGGTGGGGGCGTGGAACATTCGGCCCGACGCCGATTTCGGTTTCCTGGCGGCGGAGGCCGCGGACCCGGCGTTCGAGCGCGGGTCGGTCGGTGCGGGCGTGGGCGCGCGGGCGGGGTCGATCAAGGGCGGGATCGGCACGGCCAGTGTGCGTTTCACCGACGGCCCGGCGGCGGGCATCACCGTCGGCGCGGTGATCGTGGCCAATCCGGTCGGCTCGGTCTTCGACCCGCGCACCGGATTGCCGTGGGGCGCGGGCACCGACGGCCCGGAGCATTTCGGATTGCGCCCGGCCACCGCCGAACAGCTGGCGGCCGCGAATGCCCTCGCGGTGAAGGGAACCGTGCTCAACACCACCATCGGCGTGGTCGCGACCGACGCGGCGCTGGATCCCGCGGCCTGCAAGCGGCTGGCCGCGACCGCGCACGACGGACTGGCCCGGGCCATCCGGCCGGCGCATTCGCCGCTGGACGGCGACACCCTGTTCGCGCTGTCCACCGGCACCGCCGCGCAGCCGCCGGCGCTTCCGATGCCTCCGGCCTTCCCCGCTGATCTGCTGATCCTGGACCAGCTGTGCACGGCGGCGGCGGTCTGCGTGGAGCGCGCGATCGTGGACGCGATCCTGTCGGCGACCTCGGTGGCGGGCATCCCCGCCTACCGTGACCTGTTCGGGTCGCCGCCGTGACGGGTGCGGGGCGCCGGGGTGTGACCGGGTTCATCGGGAATAGCCGCCTAGTCTCACCTGTTGACGACAGCGTTTCGGCCGTTCGGCCGCGGGCGTCGAGCGGAAGGATGCGACTGTGCTGGTGATCAGGGCCGACCTCGTGGAGGCGATGGTCGCGCACGCGCGCGCCGACCACCCCGACGAGGCGTGCGGTGTCATCGCCGGTCCAGAGGGCTCCGATCGGCCCGAGCGGTTCATCCCCATGATCAATGCCGCGCGCTCGCCCACCTTCTACGAGTTCGACTCGGGTGAGCAGCTGCGGCTGTGGCGGGAGATGGATGCCGCCGACGAGGAGCCGGTGGTCATCTACCACTCGCACACCGCCACCGAGGCGTACCCGAGCCGCACCGACATCGCCTTCGCGTCCGAGCCCAATGCCCACTACGTGCTGATCTCCACCCGCGATCCGGAGCGGCACGACCTGCGCAGCTATCGGATCCTCGAGGGCGAGGTCACCGAGGAGCCCGTCGAAATCGTCGCCGCCTATAGCGAATCCGCCGACGCCTGAACGACTTTCATCGCATCCCGCCCGCCGGAACAACACAAGGAGTCCCCCTCATGCCGGTCACCGTGTCCATCCCGACCATCATGCGCCCGATCACCAAGGGCGAGAAGCGGGTTCAGGCCCAGGGCGCGACCCTGGCCGCCCTCATCGCCGACCTGGAGGCCAACTACCCGGGCCTGGAGGCGAAGCTGCTCAAGGACGGCAAGCTCAACCGCTACGTCAACATCTATGTCGACGACGAGGATGTCCGCTTCAGCGGCGGGCTCGAGGCCGAGGTGCCCGAGCACGGCACCGTCACCATCCTCCCGGCGGTCGCCGGCGGCGCGCGCTAATCGTGGCGCGCTACGAGTCGCTGATCGCGACACTGGGCAACACCCCGCTGGTGGGGTTGAAGAACCTGTCCCCGCAGTGGGATGGTGACGAGCACGTGCGGCTGTGGGCCAAGCTCGAGGACCGCAATCCGACCGGATCCATCAAGGACCGCCCGGCGCTGCGCATGATCGAGCAGGCCGAGGCCGACGGGCGGCTCACGCCCGGCTGCACGATTCTCGAACCCACCAGCGGCAATACCGGTATCTCGCTGGCCATGGCGGCCAAGCTCAAGGGCTATCGCCTGGTGTGCGTGATGCCGGAGAACACCTCGGTGGAGCGGCGGCAGCTGCTCACCATGTTCGGCGCCGAGATCATCGACTCCCCGGCCGAGGGCGGCTCCAATCAGGCTGTGGCGCTGGCCAAGCAGATCGCCGCGGAGAATCCGGACTGGGTGATGCTCTACCAGTACGGCAATCCGGCCAACTCGCTGGCGCACTACGAGACCACCGGCCCCGAGATCCTCGCCGACCTGCCCGAGATCACGCACTTCGTGGCGGGTCTGGGCACCACCGGCACGCTCATGGGCACCGGCCGCTTCCTGCGTGAAAAGGTCCCCGGCATCGACATCGTCGCCGCCGAGCCGCGCTACGGCGAACTGGTCTACGGCCTGCGCAATCTCGAGGAGGGCTTCGTCCCCGAGCTCTACGACGAGTCCGTCCTGACCTCCCGCTTCTCGGTCGGCCCCTACGACGCCGTCCGCCGCACCCGCGAATTGATCCTCGAAGAGGGCATTTTCGCGGGCATCTCCACCGGCGCCATCCTGCACGCCGCCCTCGGCGTCGCCAAGAAGGCCCAGCAGGCCGGCAAGCGCGCCGACATCGCCTTCATCGTCGCCGACGGCGGCTGGAAATATCTCTCCACCGGCGCCTACGACGGCACCCTCGAAGAGGCCGAGGAGAAGCTCGACGGCCAGCTCTGGGCCTGACTCGGCCCCGGCGCCTCGGGGATTTCCCCGAGGCGGTCCGACTCGGTACGGCGGTAGGCTCGGGGCAGGGCGGCTAGGAGGTCTTGCTATGAGCGGCGGGAGCGGGATGGGCGCGTCGTTCGATCCGGATCGGATCGCGCGGTTGCGGGGGCAGCTGGCGAAGCCGGCGGGCGGGTCGGACGGGAATGGTGCTCTGAAGTTGCTGTGGCAGCGCGCCATTGCGCTGACCCTGGGATTCACAGCGTTGCTGTATCTCGTGGAGGGGGTCAACAGCCTCACGAACAACGAGCTGGATCAGGCGGGGGTGAAGCCGCGCAGCGAGGACGGGCTGGCCGGCATTCTGTTCGCGCCTGTGCTGCATGCCAATTGGGGGCATCTGTTCGGGAACACGCTGCCGGTGATCGTGCTCGGGCTGCTCACCCTGCTGACCGGGATCGGGCGGGGGCTGACGGCGACGGCCATCATCTGGGTGATCGCCGGGGTGGGCCAGTGGTTCACGGCGCCGCCGCACAGTGTGTCGGTCGGCGCCTCGGTGCTGGTGTTCGGCTGGCTCACATATCTGATCTGCTGGGGCTGGTTCGCGCGAAATGTGTTGCAGATCGCGGTCGGAGTCGCGGTGGCGGTGCTCTACGGTTCGATCCTGTGGGGCGTTCTGCCCGGCAACCCGGAAATCTCTTGGCAAGGACATCTTTTCGGGGCGATAGGTGGAGTGGTTGCCGGATGGGTACTCTCTGGGAATGAACGTCGTCATCGTCGTGGGGCTGACGCCGGCCGTCTCGCGTCGCAGGGGTGACGCTGGACGCGGTCGGCGATTTGGGGGATCCCTCCTTGAGTGAGAATGCAGCGTGGCAGCATGGGGGAATGCGCCTCACCGTCCTCGGGTGCTCGGGCAGCGTGTCCGGCCCGGATTCCCCGGCGTCGGGTTACCTGCTGACCGGCCCGGATATGACACCGACCGTCATCGATTTCGGCCCCGGGGTACTCGGCGCGCTGCAGCGCCACCTGGATCCGGGTGAGGTCGACATCTTCCTGACCCACCTGCACGCCGACCACTGCCTGGATTTGCCGGGCCTGCTGGTGTGGCGCCGTTACCACCCCAATCCGCCCACGGGTAAGGCCGTCGTCTACGGCCCCACCGACAGCGCGCTGCGAATCGGCAACGCCTCGGCGGAGATCGGCGGCGAGACCGACGACTGGTCCGACGTGATCGACATGCGGGTCTGGCAGGCGGACGTTCCGTCGCCCTTCGGCCCCGGCCACACCGTCGAGGCCCGCCGCATGTACCACCCGCCGGAGTCCTACGGCCTGCGCATCTCCACCGCCGCCGGCCGCACCCTCGTCTACACCGGCGACACCGCCCTGTGCGACGAGGTCTTCGAGTTGGCCAGCGGCGCAGACGTTCTGCTCTCCGAGGCCTCCTGGACCCACGACCCGGCCAACCGCCCGCCGGGCATCCACCTCTCCGGCCACGAGGCGGGCCTGATCGCCGCCCAGGCCGGCGTCGGCGAACTTCTCCTCACCCACATTCCCCCGTGGACCTCCCGCGAGGACGTCATCGCCGAAGCCAAGGCGGTTTTCAGCGGTCCCGTGCACGCGGTCTCCCCGGGCGAGGTCTTCGACATCTGATCTTCGCCACGCGCCGACGCTATTCAGCGGGGCGCGGGCGACAGCGGATCATCGGCCACTACGCTGAGGGCCGTGTCGAAACGAGCCGATGGCAGGGCGGATGACGAACTCCGCGACGTACGGATCACCCGCGGTTTCACCACGCACCCGGCGGGGTCCGTGCTGGTGGAGTTCGGGCAGACGCGGGTGATGTGCACCGCGAGCGTCACCGACGGGGTGCCGCCGTGGCGGCGCGAGTCCGGATTGGGCTGGCTGACGGCCGAATACGCCATGCTGCCCGCCGCGACGCACACCCGCTCGGGACGAGAGTCGGTGAAGGGCAAGGTCGGTGGCCGCACCCAGGAGATCTCGCGACTGATCGGCCGTTCGCTGCGCGCCTGCATCGACCTGTCGGCCATCGGCGAGAACACCATCGCGGTGGACTGTGATGTGCTGCAGGCCGACGGCGGCACCCGCACCGCCGCCATCACCGGCGCGTACGTCGCGCTCTCGGACGCCATCACCTACCTGGGGGCGGCCGGGAAACTGGCCGACCCGCAACCGATCTCCTGCGCCATCGCCGCGGTGAGCGTCGGCGTGGTCGACGGCCGGGTGCGGCTCGACCTGCCGTACGAGGAGGATTCGCGCGCCGAGGTCGACATGAACGTGGTCGCCACCGACACCGGCACCCTGGTGGAGATCCAGGGCACCGGCGAGGGCGCCACCTTCCCGCGCTCCACCCTGGACAAGCTGCTCGACTCCGCGCTGGCGGGCTGTGAGCAGCTGTTCGTGGTGCAGAAGGCCGCCCTCGCGCTGCCCTACCCGGGCGTACTGCCGGAGCCCGGAGAGTCCAAGAAGCGATGACCCGCCGCCTCCTGGTCGCCAGCCGCAATGCCAAGAAGCTGAACGAGCTGCGCCGCATCCTGGATGAGGCCGGTATCGCGGGCATCGAGATCGTCGGGCTGAACGACGTGCCGCCCTACGACGAGGCCCCCGAGACCGCCGCCACCTTCGAGGGCAATGCCGTCGCCAAGGCCCGTGACGGTTTCGCAGCCACCGGATTGCCTTGCGTCGCAGATGATTCCGGTCTCGAGGTGGATGCGCTCAATGGCATGCCCGGCGTGCTGTCGGCGCGCTGGTCCGGTACCCACGGCAATGACGGGGCCAACAACACACTGCTGCTGGCCCAGCTCGGCGACGTCCCCGACGAGCGCCGCGGCGCCCGCTTCGTCTCCGCCTGCGCCCTGGTCGCCGAGGGCGTCGAGGAGGTCGTGCGCGGCGAATGGCCGGGTGTGATCGGCCGGAAGCCGGTGGGCGACGGCGGTTTCGGCTACGACCCGCTGTTCTTCCCGGACGGCGGCGACGTCTCCTCCGCCCAGCTCACCCCGGCCGAGAAGGATACCGCCTCGCACCGCGGCCGCGCCCTGCGTCAGCTCCTCCCGGCGCTGGCTGCCCTCGCCGGCAACTGAATTCCCGTGGACGCGAACAGGGTTCGGGACCTGGTCCCGAACCCCGTTCGGACATTCGCGGGTAGCTCGATCGAGAGGTCGGCAAGTGATCTCGTGCCGTTCGGGGTAACTCCCCGGGTACGTCCGAGATGGTTTCGGCACCCGACCGCCGGCACGGGTGCGCGACAGTCAACGCCTCCCGAGCCCCCCGCTAGAGTCCCGGAGAGGCGGTGAGAGCTCTGACCTCGCGGGTGCGGTAGTGCTCGAAGACGAAGGACAGGAACGGAATCGTGCCCGCGATGCAGGTCAGGGCCGTGGTGGCGGGCTTCCAGCGGGCCTTGATGCCGAGGTCGATGGTGAAGACCAGGTAGATCATGTAGAAGATGCCGTGCACCTGGCCGATGTAGAACAGCCAGTGCGGGGCGGTGCTGCTGTCGTCGAGGATGAGGTACTTGTAGACCATCTCACCGCACAGCACCAGCAGCCAGACACCGGTGATGTAGGCCAGGGCGCGGTAGCGGGTCAGCGCGCCGCGGATCTTCGCGGGCGCGGCGGCGCCGAGTGGGCGGGGTGCCAGCGTGGTGTCACCGGCGACGGGGGATGGTGCGGAGTTGTCGCGGGTGCTCAACCGGCGCTCCTCTCGGTGTGGTGCAGACCGGCGTCACGAACCCTGTCGTCCATGTCGCGGGCGTGCAGATCGGCCAGGTACCTGTTGTATTCGGCGAGCTCGGGATCCTCGTCCCGGGCGGCTTTCGGGCGCTCCGGCAGCAGGCCCGCCGGGATTTCGCGCGGCGCCGTGGGTTTCGGCCGGCGCGGCCGGTCGGCGGGGGCGCCGGCCGGCGTGGAGGCGGCATCCGGTTCGGACACCGGAGCGTCGTCCTGCTCGGCTTCCTGCTCCAGGCGCACGAATCGGACATAGGCCCACACCACGAATCCGGCGAACAACGGCCATTGCAGCGCGTAGCCGAGATTCTGATAGGTGCCGCCGCCGGACTCGAAACGGGTCCACTGCCAGTAGCCCAGCCCCAGGCATGCCGCGAACGCCACGACCACGAACACGATCAGAGCCGGGCGGCGATGGGGAGCGGACACGCACTCCACGGTACCTGGGGACTACGCACTGCGTAGTAGGAGGTGGGTAACAGCAGGGCCCGCCGCACCGGATCATGCGACGGGCCCCGGGCACGAGGCTCAGAACTTGTAGGTGACCCCGGTCAGACGTTCGGACTCGGTCCAGAGCCGGCGCAGCAGTTCCGGATCCTGCGAGATCTTGCTGGACGGCGAGGGCTCGACCGGGCCCTGGCTGCCGAACCAGCGGGTGGGACCCCAGTAGACGGTCGGGTCGGCGTCGGTCTTGGTCGCGGCGAACAGCGAGGAGTAGGCCGCGTGGTACGGGGACTGGCCCACGATCCGGATGAACGGCTTCGAGATCTTGTCGAGGACGGTTTCGGTGTGGGCGAACAGGTCGGTCGCCGAGACGCCCGGGTGCACCGCGTAGGAGCGCTTGGCCGAACCGGCCTCGGTCAGCCGCCGCTGCAGTTCGCGGGCGAACATCAGGTTCGACAGCTTGGCCTGCGCGTAGGCGAGATTGCGCTGGTAGCGGCGGTGCTCGTAGTTGAGGTCGTCGATCCACAGCTTGGGCGTCTGCTTGTGGGCGATGGAGGCCAGGGTGACCACCCGGTCGCCGATCCGGTCCAGCAGCAGCCCGGTCAGCGCGAAGTGGCCGAGATGGTTGACGCCCCACTGGGTTTCGAAGCCGTCCCTGGTGCGGGAGAACGGGATGTTCATCAGGCCCGCGTTATTGATGAGCACGTCGAATTCGCCTGTGCCCTCGGCGAACTGGCGCACCGAGTCGAGGCTGGCCAGGTCCAGGCTCGCCACCCGCACGTCACCCTCGATGCGGTCGGCCACCTCCTGGGCCTTGGCGGCATTGCGGCAGGCCATGATGACGGTGGCGCCCTTGCCCGCGAGCACCTTGGTGGTCTGCTCGCCGAGCCCGCCGTTGGCGCCGGTGATCACGAAGGTGCGTCCGGTCTGGTCCGGGATTTCGCTGGGCTTCCATGCCATGGCTGCTGACCTCACAATTCGAGTCGTTTGTTCGACCTTACTTCAGAGTAAGTTCCGGCGGTAGCCCTCGCGGGCCGGGGCAAACTTGTGACAGTCATAAAATGGTGATGATAATGGTTTCATGGCATCTCCGCCCACCGCCGCGCCGCTGGGCCTGCGCGAGCGCAAGAAGCTGCAGACCAGACAGAACATCTCGAACACCGCCACCCGGCTGTTCCTGGACCGCGGCTACGACAATGTCACCATCGCCGAGATCGCCGAGGCGGCCGAGGTGGCCAAGATGACCGTGACCAATTACTTCCCGCGCAAGGAAGACCTGGTGCTGGATATTCACGACGCCTTCGTCGCGGGTCCGGCGGTCACGGTGCGCGAGCGGCGGGCCGGTGAGTCGGCGCTGGCCGCGCTGCGGCGGGTGTATCTGGCCGCGGTCGCGGACAAGGATGCCGTGCTCGCCGGCTTCTCCGGGCCGGACTTCGCCGCCCTGATCACCGGCAGCCCCGCGCTGGTGGCGCGGCTGCGGGAGTTCCACGAGGACCGGGAGCGGCGGCTGGCCGAGGTGCTGGCGCTGGAAACCGGTTGCGCCGCAGATGATTTCACCGCCCGGCTCGCGGCCGCACTGCTGGGCGGCGTGCATCGCACCCTGTTCGAGGAGGTGCTGCGGCGCACGGTCGCGGGGGAGTCGAACGACGCCATCGCCGCTGTGCTGGGCGAGCAGGTGGCCGCGGCCTTCGACACCCTCGGGCCCGCGCTCGGCGGGTACGCGGTGCGGACGAACTGACCGGTGCCGCATACGAACTGATCGGTCGCTCTGCTGGAATGGCCGAGGCGCCGTGTCGTTGCCGCAGAGTGGCTGGTGAGCGGCACATACTGGGCCGATGACCGGTGCCAGCGCCACCGCAGAGAAGCCTGCCCTGCCTCGTCCGCTGAGCCGGGCCCGCAGAAATGTCATCTTCGGAACCGTCGCGCTCGGCATGCTCATGGCCGCGCTGGATTCCACCATCGTCTCCACGGCGCTGCCGACCATCGTGGCGGATCTGGGCGGGGCCGGGCACATGGCCTGGGTGGTCACCGCCTACCTGGTGGCCGAGGCCATCGCGACCGCCCTGTCCGGCAAGTTCGGCGACCTGTTCGGCCGCAAGCTGGTGTTCCAGATCAGCGGCGCCGTCTTCATCGTCGGCTCGATGGTCGCCGGGCTCGCGAACGGCATGACGCTGCTCATCGTGGCGCGCGCGGTGCAGGGGCTGGGCGCGGGCGGGCTCATGGTCACCTCGATGGCCCTCATCGCCGATGTCATCCCGCTGCGCGAACGCGGCAAGTACCAGGGCGCGCTGGGCGCGGTCTTCGGCATCACCACCGTCATCGGGCCGACACTGGGCGGGCTGTTCACCGACCACCTGAGCTGGCGCTGGTGTTTCTACGTGAATGTCCCCCTGGCCATCGTCATGATCGCGCTGGCGGCCCGCACCATCCCGATGACCAGGGCGGTCGTCAAACCGATCGTGGACTACCTCGGCATCGCGCTGATCGCGGTCGGCGTCGCCTGCCTGATCCTCGGATTGGAGTGGGGCGGGCAGGAATACGCGTGGGGCTCGCCCACCATCATCGGCCTGTTCGCGGCCGCGGTGGTGCTCATGGCGACCTTCGTGGCCGCGGAGTTCCGGGCCCCCGAACCCATGCTGCCCATGCACCTGTTCCGCAGCAACGTGTTCACGGTGTGCTCGATCCTGAGCTTCATCGTCGGTTTCGCGCTGCTGGGCGCCATGACCTACCTGCCCGCGTATCTGCAATACGTGCAGGGTGTTTCGGCGACCGCGTCCGGAGTACGCACGCTGCCGCTGGTGGTCGGGTTGTTCTTCACGTCGATCCTGTCCGGCAATATCGTCGGAAAGACCGGGCACTACAAGGCTTTCCCGATCATCGGCTGCGCGGTGATGGCGCTGGGGCTCTACCTGATGTCGACGATGGGGGCGAACACCAGCTTCTGGGTCATGTCGGTGTACATGCTGATCCTCGGTCTGGGTGTCGGTCTGGCCATGCAGGTGCTGACCATCGCCGTGCAGAACAGCGTCCCGTACTCGGATCTGGGGACCGCCACCTCCGGCGTCACCTTCTTCCGCACCATCGGCAGCGCGTTCGGCACCACCGTGTTCGGCACCCTGTACACGAACAAGCTGCGCCCGAATCTGGAGGCGGCGCTGATCGAGGCGCGGGTCCCGCCGCAGGCGGCGCAGAATCCGGCGGTGCTGCGGGATCTGCCGAAACAGCAGTCCGCACCCATCATTCACGCTTACGCGGACTCCATCGACTTCGTCTTCCGCTGGGTGGTGCCGGTGGCGCTGCTCGGTGTCGTGGTGGCGTTCTTCCTGAAGCAGGTGACACTCCGCGACAGCGCGCGTGCCGAGGCCACCGATGTGGGGGAGCAGTTCTCCGTGCCGGACTCCGCCGATCGATTGGTGCAACTCGAGCGTTGCGTCGCGCGGGTGCTGAGCAAGCAGCGCGACAATGGCGTGCCGGATCCGGGAATCCTGGCGGCGGCGGGCAGTTCGCTGGGCCGCGACGAGGCGTGGGCGCTGGGTCAGGTGCGCATGTACAACCGCCTGCGGGGGACGGCGACCATCGACGACATCGCCCGAACCCATTGGATCCCGGTGGAATTGATCGGCCCGGTATACGACAAGGCCGAACGCGAGGGTCTGCTGCGCCGTGACGGTGACCAGCTCGCACTCACCGACAAGGGCGTGCAGGAGGTGGACCGGGTGCGCGGCGCGTGGAAGCGCTGGCTCGAAACCGAGCTCACCGATTGGGATTCCACCGATGCCGCCGATCGGGTCCTGCTGGATCAGGCCATCGACAATATCGCCACCAAGCTGCTCGACGAGGCCGACCGCCCGGACGTCCTGCCGGTGCGCTGACCGTGGCGTCCGCTGCCCCGCCGCGGAATCCACAGCGGGGCATCGGTTTTCGATGGCCGGGCCGCTCGACGATCAGACCGGCACGGTGGCGGGCCGCACGGTGGCGTCCCAGTCGATCCGGAAGCGCTGCTCACCGCCCAGCAGCTTCTCCGGATCCATCCGCTTGAACAGCAGCGGCATCATCAGCTGCATGGCCTTGCGGGCGACGGGCCCGGCGGCCTTGGTCTGGTTCATCCGGGCGACGCGGGCCGCGACCCCCTCCACCCGCGGCCGCCGCAGCGCCTCGTAGGTGGCGAAAGCCCGCGCCGGATCGTCGATATCGCGCAGGCACCGGGCCAGCTCGATCCCGCTCTCGATGGCCAGCGAGGCCCCCTGCCCGGAGGTGTTGCTGGGCGCGTGGATGGCGTCGCCGGTGAGTACCAGCCGGCCCCGGTGCCAGTGCGGCACCGGCGGCATGATGTGCAGCGCGCCGATCACGGCCAGCTGCGCCGGGGTGGTGCTGCGGGCCAGCTGCTCGCCCGGATCCTCCCCGGCGTAGGTTTCGCGCAGCGTGCGCAGCCACCGCTCGGCGGGGACGGCCCGGGCCTCGGTCAGCGAGTAGTACTGCTCGCTGGGCAGATTCGCGCCCCACGAGACCCGCCCGTCGGGCATGGCCCAGTACAGGTAATAGGCGCGCCGGCCGAAGGCGAAGGTCATCATGCCCGGTTCCAGCTCGATCGGGCAGTCGGTGTACGCGCCGAAGCTGAGCATGCGCAGGTACGTCGGCCCGGGGGCCTTCGGATCGACCAGGGTGCGCACGGTGGAGCGGATTCCGTCCGCGCCGATGAGGACATCCGCGGTCGCGCTGCTGCCGTCGGCGAAGATGGCGGTCACCCCGCCCGCGTGCTCCTCCACCTCGATGAGCCGCTTGTCGTACTCGAAGCGCACCCCGGCGGCGACGGCACTGTCGTGCAGTACCCGGTGCAGGTCGGCGCGGTCGATCACCCGCAGCGGCTCGATATCGGTCATGCCGGGCAGCTCGAATCGCTTGCCGTTGACCGACATCGAGGATCCGCTGATCGGCACCGCGTGGGCGCGCACCGCGTCGCCGGCTCCGACGATGTCGAGCGCGGCCACGCCGTTGGGCGCGAGCGCCAGGTTGGAGCCGATGCCGTAGGCGGGACCCGGATAGGCCTCGTAGACGGTGACGTCGATACCGGACTTGTGCAGCGCGGTGGCGGTGACGGGGCCGGAGATGCCGCCGCCGATGACGAGTGCGGAACGAATGGACATGGTTCTCTCCCGAGAAGTGTTCGCAGGGTGTCGAAAACCCCGAACCGTCCCGCGCGTGGAGAACCCAGTTATCCTGTAGTTGCCAAACTCGGTGCCGGGTTCGCCTGCACGGACGCGGTTCGAGACGGTGTGTTCCCGGGCTTCGGCGGCGGTGTTGCAGCACCCTCGCCGGGGCCCGGTCCATGTGGATCAGTCGTGCTGGGACTGCGGTGTGTCGGCTCCCCCTTCCGCCAGCTCTGCGATGTCTGTGGGCATGACGCCGTCGCGATGCCAGGCCCGCCAGCCCTCCACGTCCGGGAAGCTGCCGTCGGCGAGTGAATCGCGCAGTGCGCGTGCCCATTCGGACTCCGCCGCCAGCATGGCCAGCTCGTAGTCCTCTTCGATCAGGAACAGCCGCGGCACCGTGCCGTCCAGGGCGGCCAATTGGGAGCGGTTCTCGGCAATGGTCCTATCCAGCTTGGTGATTCGCTGGGTGAGCAGGTCGACGACCTCGTCGGGCGGCAGCACCGAGGCGACCGACAGCCCGGCCATGAAGCGGCGCTTCTCGGGCTCGGGGTCGGCGATGAGTTCCCTGGTCCAGTCGGTGAGTTCGGCGCGCCCGGCGTCGGTGATCCGGTAGATGGTCCGTTCCGGCCGGGCGCCGTCGCGTTCGCTGCCCGCGATCTCGAGGAAGCCGTGCTTGGCGAGGTTGTCCACGACCGTGTAGAGCGAGCCCCACTTGACGCTCATGTCGTTGTCCTTGCCCCATGCCCGCAACTGCGCGGCGATCTCGTAGCGATGCATGGGTTTGACGACGACGGCGGACAGCACCGCCAGCCCCATCAGATTCGCGACCTTGCGCTTGCGGGCCATCCGGCACCCCCTTACTCGTCTACGAATATACGTCTACGAGTATTCGGCGGCAAGCAGTCGGCCGGAACCGAGCTCCGATCGGCGTCTACGCGTGGGCGAAGCGGGCGCGCAGGTGGTCGGAGGTGGCCTGGTCGGCGGGCAGGAACGCCTCGAGGTGCAGCTCGGACAGGGTGATGTCGGTGGCTGTCGCGAACGAGGTGACCGTCGTGATGAGCCGCAGCTCGCCCGCCTCGGACCGCAGCCGCAGCGGTACCGCGAAACCCAGATGCCCCGGGCCCGGCTCCACCGGCGGCAGATAGCCGTCGAGTTCGGCGATGAGCGCGTCCAGCGCGGGATCGGGGCTGCGGCCCGCGCGATTGCGGAGGCTGTCGGTGACGTGCCGCCCCCACTCCGGCAGGTTCTCCACCCGCCGGCCCAGCCCGTCCGGGTGCAGGGCCAGCCGCAGCACATTGATCGGCGGCTCCAGCAGTTCCGGCGCACAGCCCTCGGTCAGCAGCTCGAATCCGGGATTGGCCGCCACCAGCACGCCGAACGGCCGGGTCACCACGGCCGGATACGGTAGATGCCCCTGCAGGATGGTGTCGAGCGCATGGCGGACCGCGTCGAGTTCCGGTGCGTCCAGCGAGGATTCGGGAAAGATCGGCGCATAGCCCGCCGCCAGCAGCATTGCGTTGCGCTCCCGCAGGGACAGTCCCAGCACCTCGGCCAGGCGGACCACCATGATCCGTCCCGGCTGCGAGCGCCCCTGCTCCAGGAAGCTCAGATACCGCTGGCTGGTCTCGGCGGCGATGGCCAGATCGAGCTGACTCAACCGCCGCCGTGTCCGCCAGCCGCGGAGCTGCTGGGCGAACGGTGTGGTCGTGGCCGGGGCCATGGTCGTCATACCTCCACTGTGTTCGAGGCGGTGTCGCGTCGCGATTCCCTCCAGGGAATCGTCACACGGCAGGGAAGCCGCGCCTTGATCATTCCCTGCAGGGAATCGCGGTGGCTGCCGGCGCGGCACAGACTCGGAGCCATGAGCGATGGACATGATCAGAACCCGAATGGTGTTGCCTACCACCTGGATCCGCTGCGCGGCCTGGCCGGATTGAGCACGGCGGTGCAGGTGGCGCCGATCCCCGGACCGCACCAGGTGCTGGTGCGGGTGCGCGCCGCCGCCCTGAACCGGCGCGACATCATGCTGATGGAGGGCACCTACCCGGTGCCGGCCCGGCCGGGCGTGGTGCCGCTGGTGGACGGCGTCGGTGAGGTGATCGGCCTGGGTGCGGGCGTGACGCGTGCGGCGCTGGGCGACCGGGTGATGGGCACCTACTTCGTCGGCTGGAACGACGGCCCGCAGACCCAGGCGCTGAGCGGTGAGCAGTACGGCGCGACCCACGACGGCTGGCTCGCGACCTACGTACTGCTGGAAGAGGACTCGGTGGTGCAGGTGCCGTCGTATCTCACCGACGCGGAAGCCGCCGCCCTCACCTGCGCGGGTCTGGTGGCCTGGGCCGCGGTGACCAAGCCGGTGCCGGTCGGCCCGGGCGACACCGTGCTCACGGTCGGCTCGGGTCCGGTCGGCCTCTTCGCGGTGCAGCACGCGAAAATGCTGGGCGCGCAGGTCATCTCCCTCACCTCGTCGCCGGAGAAGGGTGAGCGCCTGCGCAAGCTGGGCGCGGACGAGGTGGTGGACCGGACCGCGACCCCGGACTGGGAGCGGGTGGTGCTGGAGCTCACCGACGGCCTGGGCGTAGAGCGCGTGGTGGAGGCGGTGGGCAAGCGGACGCTGGCGAAATCCCTTGCGGCCACGGCCTACAACGGCGAGGTCGTGCTGATCGGGGCCTTCCCGGCCGAGCCGGGGCAGCAGCCCGCCGATCCACTGGGCGGCAAGTACGCCGGCCTGCGCCGCATCGCGGTGGGCAGCCGGGCGGATCTGGAGTTCATGAACCGCACGATGGCCGAGCACGGGATGCGGCCGGTGATCGATCGGGTGTATCCGTTCGAGCGGGCGGTCGAGGCGTTCGAATACTTCGAGACCGGTGACCTGTTCGGCAAGGTGGTGCTCACCCTGGATTGAGTGCAACTTACCGGCAATCGGTTCGGATAGATATCTACCTGGGACTATTTCCTTACCTTGTAGCCGGTTCAGATAGTCAGCAAATATGTGTACCGTGCCTTGAAGGAGAAGCATTTCGGATCTACGAGCGTGTGCTTCGAGCCGAAGGAGTTCCCCGATGGCGGTGGGCGCGGTACGCGAGAGACCCGGTGCGGCGGGGGAGGAACCCGCCGCCGCAGCGAATGACGGGACCCCCGGTCTGACCGCGGTGGGGACGATGCCCGCCAAGGTGCTCGGCGGCCTCCTGGTCCTCTCGTTCAGCGTGATCGTCGCCCTCATCGGCGGCACCATGTGGGCCGCGCTCGACAGACCCGGCGGCGCCGAAACACCGGACACCCCACCGGCTTCCACGTCCACCGCCCCGGTGTCGGTCAAGGCGCAGCCCCAGGCGCCCCCGTCCGCCACCTCCGCCGCTCCGTCACCACCACCGCTCGCCCCGGCCGCAGCGCAGAATCCCACGCCCGCCCCGGCGCCCGCGCCTGCCCCCGCTCCCGCTCCCGCTCCCGCTCCGCAAACCGAGCAATACGTCCCTCCGCCCGCGCCCGTCCAGGTGGCTCCCGAGCCGCCCGCACCCGCTCCGGTGGCGCCGCCTCCACCACCGGCTCCCGCACTGCCGGACATTCTGGCCCCGATCCTCCCGTTCCTGGTGCCACCCCCGCCCCCGCCCGCTCCCTAGCCGGCGCGGCCCGGAATCCGAAGGAGGACAGCCATGCTGGGCACGGCAGACGAGATCCGGCGCGACCAAGGCGATATCGACCCCCGGCGGCTGGTCCGCGTGGTCCTGGCCGCCGTCCTGATGGCGATGGCCGTCGGGGCGGGCATCTGGTTCACCTCGTCCGGTGATCGCCCGATCGCCGATACCTCGATCGTGAATGTCCCCCGACCGCGTCACGACCATTTCGCGCCCGCTCCGCATCCGCCCAAAGTCGCGCCCGCCCCGCGCCCGCCCAATGCCCCTCCCGCCGAACAGGTTCCGTCCGCTCCGAAACCGGCCCCGGATCCGGCTCCGCCAGTGGTGATTCCAGCGCCGGTCGCACCGCATCCGGTGAATATCCCGGCGCCGGTGGGCCCGGGCGGCGGGCCGGCGAATCCGCTCGCGCCGCCGGAGGATTCGGGCCGGCCCTCCGGCTAGAGTCCGGAAATCCCTGCCAGCTGACCGATTCCGTAGGTGACGGCCATGGCCAGCGCACCGCCGATGACCACCCGGAGCACGGCGCGGCGTGGATTGCTGCCACCGAGCCGGGCGCTCACCGACCCGGTCAGGGCCAGCGCCACCAGCACGGCGGCGAAACAGACGGGGATGCGCCATGGGGTCGGGGGCAGCAGGATGGCCAGGATCGGCAGGATGGCGCCGATGGTGAAGGAGACGGCCGACGACAGCGCGGCCTGCCACGGATTGGTGAGTTCGTGTGGGTCCAAACCCAATTCGGCCTCGGCGTGGGCGGCGAAGGCGTCGTGTGCGGTGAGTTCCTGGGCCACCCGGCGGGCGGTCTCGGCGGACAGGCCCTTGGCCCGGTAGATCTGGGTCAGCTCGGCCAGTTCGTATTCCGGCTCCTCGGCCAGCTCCCGTTTCTCCTTGGACAGCAGGGCGCGCTCGGAGTCGCGCTGGGTGCTGACCGAGACGTATTCGCCGACCGCCATGGAGATGGCGCCGGCGGCCAGACCCGCGACGCCCGCGGTGAGGATGGCGCTGGAGTCGGTGGACGCGGCGGCGACACCGACCACCAGGCCGGCGGTGGAGACGATGCCGTCATTGGCGCCCAGCACGCCGGCCCGCAACCAGTTGAGGCGGGCGGCGAGGCCCTCGTCGTGCGGCTCGTGCGGGTGCGGTAGTGCTGCGTCGGCGGCTCCGGTGTCGTCCACGTGGGCAGCCTAATTCACCGGGACGTACTCATGCGGTAAGGCGTTCGGGGGAGGCATGGCTCCCATTTCCGGGGTGTGCGGACGGTTTGCTGCAACGATGGGGTCATGGTGGGTTTCTGCAGGCGGTACTGGTCGGCCATCCTCCCGGTGCTGGGCGCCGCGGTGCTGGTGGTGGCCTGGGGCCGGCAGTTGGGCCCGGTCCCGGCGGTACTGGTGGGAGCCGTGCTGATCGGCGCGGTGCTGGCCGCGGTGCACCACGCGGAGACGGTCGCGCACCGGGTGGGCGAGCCGTTCGGATCGCTGATCCTGGCGGTTGCGGTGACCATCATCGAGGTCGGGCTGATCGTCACGCTCATGGTGTCCAGCCCGGAGAAGTCCGCCTCGCTGGCCCGCGACACCGTCTTCGCCGCCGTAATGATCACGTGCAATGGCATTTTCGGCCTTTCGCTGCTGGTGGGCGCGCTGCGGCGGCGGGTGGCGGTGTTCAATGCCGAGGGCACCGGCGCGGCGCTGGCCACGGTCGCGACACTCGCAACGCTGAGCCTCGTGCTGCCGACCTTCACCACCAGCGAACCCGGCCCGGTGTTCTCGACCTCGCAGCTGGCCTTCGCCGCCGTGGCGTCGCTGGTTCTCTACGGCGTCTTCGTCATGGTGCAGACGGTCCGGCATCCGGACGACTTCCTGCCCGTCGAGGGGATCGCGGAGGTCGACGATGAGCACGAGGAGCCGCCCACCCGCGGGCAGGCGTTGCTGAGTCTGGGTTTGCTGCTGATTGCCCTGATCGGCGTGGTCGGGCTGGCGAAGGTGGACACACCGAATATCGAATCCGGTATCGCCGCGGCCGGGCTGCCGCAGTCCGCGGTCGGTGTGGTGATCGCGATGCTGGTGCTGCTGCCCGAAACCATTGCGGCCGTACGTACTGCGCGCCGCGACCGGGTGCAGATCTCGCTGAATCTGGCGCTGGGTTCGGCCATGGCCAGTATCGGCCTGACCATTCCGGCCATTGCGCTCGCCTCGGTCTGGATCGCGGGCCCGCTCATGCTCGGCCTGGGCGCGACCCAGATGGTGCTACTGGCATTGACCGTGGTGGTCGGCGCGCTCACCGTGGTGCCCGGACGCGCGACCCTGCTCCAGGGCTGTGTGCACCTGGTGTTGTTCTCGGCCTTCGTTTTTCTGGCGGTCAGTCCGTAATCAGGAGTTCCAGCGATAGATCTGGCCGTCGCGCAGTTCGTAGGACGTCGCGGGATTGGTGGCATCGTGCCGGGACAGCAGCGCCATGACGCGGGTTCGTCCGCGGGTGGTGACGCCGTCCTCGGTCCAATGCACATAGGGGTGCACCAGCTTCGCGAATTCCGCCCAGTCGCCGGCTTCGATCGTGTGCAGGACCGCCGACACCGTGTTGTCCACAGCGACAGTGAACACGCACTGTCGGGGTTACGCGTGCGTTCGATGTGAAATCGGAGGTTGCTGCGAGATCACTCGATTCGGCTTCAGGTATGGCAGAGGGCCGCGAAACCGCCTCGCCGGGGGTTCGCTCGGGGTGTGCTCGGCGTCATAGTTATAGCCGATCTGCTCTGATAACACGTTCTAGAACTGCAGGTCACATGGCCATTCGTCCCGCTGGCCGGGACCGACTCCGGGCGTACCGGTAGGTAACTTAGAGGTTCCGATCACATCTTGGGCCGATTTGTTGTAACTCCGGGTAACCATTAGCTTTGATGGCAGGCAGTGTTGCCGATCACGGAGAAGAAATTTGAAGCTCGCCACCACACGTCGGTTCCGGCGTCTCGAAGAAGCAGTCCTGCGATGACCCGGGCCGTCCATGATCGGTCCGCCGTGCGCATCGTGCGTGACAACTTCTCCAGCACCTCGGTGGCGTCGCTGCGCACCTTCGGTCGCGCGGTCGGAATTGCCGAGGAAGCGGTGGTCGGCACCGTCACCGATATCGCGCGCCGCCAATTCCAATGGAAAGAAGCCATTCTCCAGGCCTGGCGGCTCATTACCGTGACCGCGATTCCGGCCGTGCTCATCGCGATTCCGTTCGGCGTCATCGTTTCGGTCCAGGTGGGCAATCTGATTCACACCCTGGGCGCGGATTCACTGCTGGGCGCGACCGGCGGCCTGGGCGTCATCAAACAGGGCGCGCCTTTGGCCACCGGCTTCCTGCTGGGCGGCGCGGGCGCCGCGGCACTGGCGGCGGATCTGGGCGCGCGCACCATTCGCGAGGAGATCGACGCGCTGAACACCATGGGCATCAGCCCGATTCACCGGCTGGTGATCCCGCGCCTGGTGGCCATGGTCTTCGTCGCGCCGCTGCTGAACGTGCTCATCATCTTCGTGGGCGTGCTGGCCGGCTACGGCGTCGCCATCGGCGGGCAGGGCGTGACACCGGGCTCGTACTGGTCCACCTTCGGAGCCTTCACCAGCACCGCCGATGTATGGGTGTCGCTGTTGAAGGCCGTGATCTTCGGCTTCCTCGTGGTGATCATCGCCTGCCAGCGCGGGCTCGAGGCGAAGGGCGGCCCGCGGGGTGTCGCCGACGCCGTGAACGCCGCGGTGGTGCTGTCGGTGGTGTCGATCGTGACCGTCAATCTGGTCGCCACCCAGATCACCGATCTCTTCCTGCCCACGAGGCTGGCCTGATGTCGGCAACCTATGTGCCCAAGGGGCTGGGCTGGGCCGCGCGCGCCTATCGCCGCCGTGGCCTGATCCTGCGCCGGGTGGAGAACCTGGGCTTCACGCTGGCCTTCGTCTGGCAGGTACTGTCGTCGATTCCGTTGACGCTGAAGCGGTATCGCAGCGAGACCATGCGGGCAATCTCGGATATGACCTGGGGCCGCGGCTCGGTCATCGTGGGCGGCGGGACCGTGCCGATGATGATCGTGCTCGGCCTGGTCATGGGCGCGTCGGTGGCGGTGGAGTCGTTCACCACGCTGGACATGCTGGGCATGGGCCCGGTGTCCGGCCTGGTGTCGGCCTACGCCACCACCCGGGAGCTGGCGCCGATCGTGGCGGCCATCGGGTTCGCCGCGCAGGCGGGCTGCCGCATGACCGCCGAGATCGGGTCGATGCGTATCTCCGAGGAGATCGACGCCATCGAATCCCTCGGTCTGCGTTCGGTTCCCTTCGTGGTGACCACCCGCGTGCTCGCGGGCGCGGTCGCCATCGTGCCGACCTTCCTGATCGCGCTGATCCTGTCCTACGCGGCCTGCCGCGGGCTGATCACGCTGGTGCACGGGGCGTCTGCCGGTGTGTACGACCATTACTTCTTCCAGTTCGTGTCCGGGTTCGACGTGATCGCCGCGGTGGTCAAGGTGGCCGTGTTCGCGGTGGTGGTCATCCTGATCCACTGCTACTTCGGCTTTTTCGCGACCGGCGGGCCGGAGGGTGTGGGTATCGCCTCGGGTAAGGCGGTGCGCGCGAGTTCGGTGGCCATCGTGGCCATGGACATGGTGCTGTCGCTGTCCCTGTGGGGCTTCAACTCGGCGATTACGTTCACGGGGTAGGGGATGCCGAATTACGGAATGCCGGGTGTGGCCGTCGATCGCAAGCGGGCGATGACGGTCGGCACCGTCGCGCTGGCGCTGGTGGTGGCCGTGGTGGCGGGCTGGGCGCTGTACCGGTCACAGAAAACCGAGGCCGGACTGCCGATTTCACTGCGCACCGAGCAGATCGGTGACGGCGTGCTGGTCGGCACCGACGTGCGGGCCAATGGCGTGGTGATCGGCAAGGTCACCGAGATCGCGCCGGATCAGCACGGGACACAGCAGATTTCGCTGCGGCTCGACGATGCCGAGCTGTTCGGGCTGGACGACAGCCTGCAGGTGGATTACGCCCCGGCCAACCTCTTCGGCATCAGCGAGATCGAATTGCGCAGGGGCGCGGGCGGTTCCCCGCTGCGCTCGGGCACGGTGCTGGACTTCACCGGCAGCCGCGCCGCCGCGGTCTACGACGCCACCATGGGCTCGCTGCTGCGCAGCGCCTCGCAGGTGGGCGGTTCGGTGCTGACCCCGCAGATGGCGTCGGTGATCGCACAGGCCGCGGCCGATACCCAGGCGCTCATGCCGCTGGCCCAGGCGCTCATCACCGCGCAGCGCACCGTTACCGACAACCAGAAGATGCCGATGTCGGAGCTGGTCGGCGACCTCGGCCCGGCCTTCGACGGCGGCGGACGGTTCGCGGGCGCGACCGTGCAGGTGGTGGATCTGATCCGCAGTATGCAGCGGCTGCAGACCGACCGCGCCGCCTATGACAAGGACGTCGCGACGGTCACCGGTCAGCTGCTGCCGGCGCTGGCGACGACCTTCACCCAGGCCGGGAATCAGCTTTCCGGCACCACCGACATGCTGGTCCCGGTGCTGACCGCACTCGCGCAGATGGTGCCGCAGCCGCAGCAGTCCGCGGCCGAATTGCGTCTGCTGCTGGAGCTTTTGCGCGCGGCCATGCCGGACACCGGGCAGGGGCCGGTGCTGAATGTGGAGGTCGACCTGAAGGGTGTGCCGGCCATCGCGGTGCCGCTGTTGGGAGGGGCCAAATGAGGCGTGCATCGCGCAGCGATTCCATCAGGGGTGGCGGTGGGGCGACGGGTGGGCGAGTGAAATCTGCGGCCTGGCGGCTGGCCTTGTTCGCGGGCGTCATCGTGGTGGTGCTCATGTTGGTGCTCACCGCCATTCAGCGCCCGGTGTCGGGGAAGACCGAGACCCACGATGCCATCTTCACCGACGCCAACGGTTTGAAGGTCGGCGACGACGTGCGCATGTTCGGCGTGCAGGTCGGCAAGGTGAAGCAGATCGGTCTCGAGGGTGCGAAGGCACGGGTGCAGTTGTCGGTCAAGACCGATGCGCCCGTCTACGACAACTCCAAGCTGGCCATCCGCTACCAGAATCTGACCGGCCAGCGGTACCTCGATCTGCAGCAGCAGCCGCAGCCGGGCAACCGGATTCCGGCGGGCGCGCGCATCGGCGAGGACCACACCGTGCCGTCGTTCGATGTGACGCAGCTGTTCAACGGCCTGAAGCCGGTGCTGCAGACCATTTCCCCGGAGGCCATCAACCAGTTCAGCGCCAGCATGGTGGCCCTGATCGAGGGTGACGGCAGCGGGATCGGCCCGGCCATGGACGCGATCGGGAAACTGGCGTCGTACGTGGACAACCGGCAGCAGGTGATCTCGACGCTGATCCACAACATGTCGGATCTGTCGGACCGGCTGGGCGGGCGCGTGCACTACCTGGTGCCGCTGCTGAAGCAGCTCTCCGACATCTTCGAGGCGTTGCAGCAGAACATCGGCGGCCTGGCGCAATTCGCGGTCACCGCGCCCTCGGTGCTGCGGCCCATCGACAATCTGCTGCGCTCATTGGGGATCGACAGCGGGTCCGATGTGGACGCGCTGATCCGCAGGATCTTCCCCGATGCCAAGGAGGCGGTGGACGCCTTCGGCCGCCTGCCCGCGGTGCTGGGGGCGGCCGACGCGGCCCTGCCGACCAGTCCGAGCGGCTGGAAGCCGGTGTGCAGCAAGGGAACCGCCGATGTGCCGACGGTGGTCAGGGTGCTCGTGTCGGGACAGCAGGTGGCGATATGCAACGGATGACATTGCCCCGCTTCTCGAGCGGGCTCGGTTTGAAACGTGACGATCGGGTGGTCGACGACGCCACCAAGCAGCAGCGGCACCTGCGCAAGGGCATCATCGGCGCGGTGCTGGTGGTGCTGGGCCTGACCGCGGCCGGTGCGCTGTACGTGATCCCGTTCGGCAAGCACACCTACACCGCGGAACTGTCCGAGGCACAGTCGGTGAAGGCGGGCGACGACGTGCGCATCGCCGGCATCTCGGTCGGCGAGGTGAAGTCGCTGGAATTGAAGCCGGACAGGGTCGTCATGCGCTTCACGGTGAAATCCGATGTGTTCCTGGGTGATCAGACCTCCCTCGACATTCGCATGCTGACCATTGTCGGCGGCCACTATGTGGCGGTGTTCCCGGCCGGGAGCAAGCCGCTGGGGTCGGCGGCCATTCCGGCGGACCGGGTGCGCCTGCCCTACAGCCTGATCGAGACCTTCCAGGACGCGGCCGCCCCGCTCTCCAAGATCGACGGCTCGACGCTGAACAAGAACCTTGCGGCACTGGGCAGTTCGATCGACGGCTCACCCGACACCCTGCGCACCACGCTGGCCACGGTCGACACTTATGTGGACGCGCTGGACAAGCAGCGCGGCCAGGTGTCCAATGCGGTGGCCGTGGCCGACGAGTACGTGCGTATGTACGACGGCGCGAAATCCGATCTGGGCCGGCTCATGGACAATGCCAACCTGCTGGTCACCGTGCTCGACGACAAGCATGCCGAGATGGCCGAGGCCATCCGGCTGCTCAGCGATGTGCTCGGCCGGCTCGGCGGTGCGGAACCCACCTGGTCGGATCTGAAGCCCAAGCTGACCGACGCCATCACCCAGCTCGAACAGCTCGGCCAGAAGTTCACTCCGACCCTGACCGCCGCGCAGGACCTGCAGAAGAAGCTGTCGGACCTGGTGATTCCGGACGGCGGCGTGCAGATCGACCAGTCGCAGCAGACCGTCGCCCTGTCGCAGCAGCCTGTGGCGCAGCCGCAGGTGTGCATTCCGGTGCCGGGGAAGGACTGCTGATGTTCAAGCGGATGCTCGGATCGCAGGCGTTCATGTCGGTCGCCGGTGCGATGCTGGTGGTACTGCTGGCGGTGGTCGGGTACCTGCTGTGGTTCAACCCGATGAAGAAGACAGTCTCCTACTGCGCCGTCATGCCCGACGCGGTCGGTCTGTACGCGGGCAACAAGGTGACCATGCGCGGAATCCCGGTCGGCACCGTCGATTCCATCGATTCGGACGGCGCCAAGGTCAAGGTGAAGTTCTCCGTCGACGCGAAGTACCCCGTGTACGCGGACGCCGCCGCCACCACGGTCTCGGATTCGATTGTGGCCGACCGCAATCTGGCGGTACTCAACAGTGGCAAGGATCTGGCGCACTGGGATTCGTCGCAGTGCATCACCAAAACCCTGACGCCCAAGAGCATTACCGAGACACTGACGGCGCTGACCGATCTGTCCGCGCAACTGCAGCAGGCGCAGGCCCCGGATGCGCTGGCGCACGGGCTGTCCGCGCTGGACTCGGCCACCCAGGGCGCGGGCCCGCAGATCAACGAGATCGTCAAGAAGCTGGGTTCGGCGCTCGCCCAGCCGGACGCCGACATCGGGCACCTGGCGGGCATCTTCGACGCCTTCGCCGCGGTCGGTGCGAAGGTCGAGCAGCACTGGGGCGACCTGCGTTCCATGCTGCTGCGGCTGGCCCCCGCCCTGAACAATGCGAGCACCGAATTGCTCGGTCCCGGTGCGCAACTCATCGACCGGCTCGGTGCGGTGCTGCCCATGCTCAATGATCTGGTCACCATCGCGGGCGACCCGATCATGCGCGGTCTCGACGACACCCTGCCGCTGGTCCGGCTGCTGCGCGCCAATGTCGGCTCGCTCTCCGAGGTCATGCTGAAACTCCCGGTGCTGACCAATGCGGCCCAGAACGTCATGGGCAGCGGCATCACCTACGGCTCTCCGCGCGCGGCCCTGCCGGCCCCGCAGGCCGAACAGGTCTGCGCCGCCGTCAATGCCGTCACCCCGGGCAGCTGCACCGACGCCGCCAACGGCATGGTGAACGTCCCGCTGGTCCCGTTGGTGCTCGGAATGGCAGGTGTGCGATGAGGTTCGGACGCTGGGAGATCGTCGTCGCCACCCGGCCCGGCTCCGGTGCGGGAACGGGCGGCTCGCCGTGGTCGAAGCCTGCGCAGGGGGCAGGCTCCGACGAGCGGCCGCGGGGACGTGCGGCCAGGCGTGCGGGAGCCGCTGTGCTGGCTGCCGGGTTGTTCGCCGGGGCGGGGGGCTGTGCCTTCGATCCGTCCTCGGTGCCGGTGCCGGGCACCACGATTTCGGGGCCCACCTACCGGATTCACATCGAGTTCGGCAATGTGCTGAATCTGCCCGCGAAGGCCAAGGTCATCGCCAATGGCGCGCAGGTCGGTTCGGTCAGCGGTGTGCGCGTGGTGGATTCGGCGCACGCGGGCGGGCGCGGCGGCTATGTCGTGGTGGACGCGGACATCTCGTCCAAGGTGCAGCTGCCGGTCACGACGGTGGCCGAGCTGCGGCAGAACACGGTGCTGGGTGACATCCATCTGGCGCTGACCACGCCGCCGGACGGTTTCGGGTCGCTGCTGAAGGACGGCGGCACCATCACCCAGGACCACACCCGCCCGCCGGTGCAGCTCGAGGACACCATGGCCGCGCTGGCCGCCTTCACGCAGGGCGGGGCCGTGAATCAGTTGCAGGACATCATCAACCACTTCAATGCGGTGCTGCCCCGCGATCCCGAGGAGACCAAGCGGATCGCGCAGAACGCGGCCGGGAACGCGGTGGATCTGGCGGTCAATCTGGACCAGGTCGACAAGCTGCTCGACGGTCTGGGTGTCAACGCCCAGGTGCTGCACGATCGCGCGGACTTCCTGGACCACGAGCTCAGCCAGGAGTCGGTGGACGCCATGACCGGGATCACCGGCTCGCTCGCGGGCGTCACCCGGATCTTCGCCGTGCTCGGCCAGCTCGGGCAGTCGCTGGTGTGGCTGGCCCCGCTGGCCACCGCACTGGATCCGGTGACGCAATCCTTTGCACCGCTGGCGCTTTCGGGACGACCGCTGGATCTGTCGGTGCCGTCGAACCTGTCGCTGCTGACCTCGCTGCTGCGGGACAAGCTGATTCCGTTCGTCGAGAACGGGCCCAAGGTGAACATCACCGGCGTCCGAGCGGATTCGGTCTCCCGAGACGATCAGGTCACCAACATTCTGGCCGGGCTGCGCATGATCGGAGCGGTGCGATGAAGTGGGGTTCGCTGGCGTCGCTGGGCGGCATCGCGGCCGTCACCGTGGTGGGCGCGAGCTATCTGACCTTCGGCGTGGTGCGGGCGGATCCGTTCGCGCACCACACCGACGGGTCCATGGTGATGGCGAATTCCGGTGGGCTGAGCGTGGGTTCGCCCATCCTGCTCACCGGCATGCGGGTCGGCAGGATCACGTCGGTGGACTCCACCGCGCGCGGCGTCGAGGTGGGCTTCCGCATCGACGGGGACCGCAGGCTGCCCACCGACAGTGACGTCACCATCGAGCAGCTGTCCGCGCTGGGCGAGCCGTTCGTGGAGTTCCGGCCCCGCACCGCGGGCGGGCCGTACCTGAGGGACGGCCAGCGCCTGGATGCCGCCGCGGTGAAGTCGCCACTGTCCATTCCCGAGGTGTCGCGACTGGTCAACAAGGTCATGAACCAGCTCGACCCGAAGGTCGCGGCTTCGCTGGCGAGCACGTTGGGAGCGGCCTTCCACGACACGGATTCGGCCATGCCGAACCTGACCCGTGCCGGTGATCTACTGGCCGCCGCGATCATGAGCCGAGAACCCAAGATTGCTCAGCTACTCAACAGCTTCCAGGTGGCGGCCTCGAATATCGATGGCATGGGCGAGGCCACGGCGGCCGCGGCACCAGCGTTCGTGCAGTTCGAGCAGTCGCTCGAGGAGCTCATCAATGCCGTCGGTAGACTGGTCGACCGTGCCCCCGGGCCGCAGGCATATGTCTCCGGCAACGGATTGGCGCCTTTCCTGGCCAAGCTGACCGAGTGGCTGCGGCAGGCCGGACCCGAATTGAAGACCCTCGCGCCCCAATTGCAGCCGCTCGCCGACGCGGCACGCACCGCCGGGCCTCAGCTCAATATCAGCAGCTTGATCTCGCAGGCGCTCGCGTCCACCGGTGACGGTGCCGTGCGCGTGCAGGTCGGCGTGAAGTAGCAGTATCAGCAAGGAGGAGACCATGTCTCAGGACACCGAATCGAAGCAACCGGTCGACCCGGATCCGGTGCCGGCCCCGGGCAAAACGGTGCAGCTGAAGGTCTCGACGCTGGTGACCGCGGTTGCCGCGGTGCTGCTCGTCGGTGCGCTGGTGACGGTCACCGTGCTGTGGCAGTCCGCGCGCGGGGACCTGAAGGACCGCGACGCCCAGGCCGCGAACGACAAGCACGCCGAGCAGGTGGCCTCCGACTACGCCATGGGCGCGGCCAACCTCAACTTCTCCGACTTCAACGCCTGGACCGCTCGCCTCAAGTCCAACACCACCCCGGCGCTGGCGAGCAAGTTCGACGCCACCTCCTCGAAACTGCAGGAGATCCTGGTTCCGCTGAAGTGGACCTCGAGCCCGACCCTGCTCAGCTCGCAGGTCACCAATCGCGACAACGGCGCCTACAAGGTGAACGTCTATCTGAACGTCAACTCCACCAACGCGCAGAACCCGGACGGCGTGCTGACCACCATCTACTACACGGTGAGCGTCGACCCCGGGAGCGACTGGAAGGTCACCGACGTCGGCGGCATCGACCTCCCGCTGCCCAAGCAGTAATCGCGCGCCGGAAAACCCTGGCCCGCCGCAGCTTTCGAGCTCGGCGGGCCTTTCGGCGCACCCGTCAGGCGGCGGCGCCGCGCAGCGTGTCGGCCAGCCGCACCGCCAGCGCGACGATGGTCAGGGTGGGGTTGGCGTGGCCGTTGGTGGGGAAGACCGAGCTGCCGGCGATATAGAGGTTGCTGATGCCGTGCACGCGGCAGTCGCCGTCCACGACGCCGGTGCGCGGGTCCGCCGACATGCGGGTCGCGCCGGTGGGATGCGCCCAGTCGGTCAGCCGGACCGGGAGATCACTGGCCTCGCGGACCCATTCGTCCAGGGCGGGCGGGGGATAGCCGAGGCGGGCGAACTCGCCGGCGACCAGGGCGGCGGCGCGGCGGACGGTGGCGTCCTCCTGGGCGCTGACCTGCCAGTCGATGCGCGGATGCGGCATGCCCAGGCGATCCACGGTGTCGCTCAATGTGATCCGGCTGCGCGGATCCGGGGTCTGCTCCACCATGCAGCGCAGTTCCACGTGTTCGAGCTTGCGCGGCAGGCCGGTGTGGTCGATGAGACGGCGTTTGGCCCCGGAGAGCAGCAGGCCGGGATGGCCGGCGACGGTGCGGGCGTCGTGCAGGTTCAGGTGCCCGCGCAACAGGTTCTTCACCGACTCCCAGGGGTCGTCCTCGGCGGGCACCTCCTGAATCCACAGGGCGCAGTTGAGGAGTCCCTCGTCGGCCTGGATTTCCGGCGACAGTGCCAGCCCGTGCAGGAAGGTGTGCTTACCGCCGCGGGTTTTCACCACGTATTTGCCGAATCGGTCACGCGCGGCGGCCGAGGTGTGCGGGTCGAGCGCGCCCACCACGCCGCAACGATGATCCAGCAGGTACCGGCCCACTACGTCGTGACGATTACCGATACCCTCCGGCACAATGCGATTCGACGCGAGCAGCAGGCGCGCGTTTTCGATTCCTCCGGCGGCCAGCACAATTCGCGTCGCACGCACAATACGGATATCTCCGTCGGAATCCACCACCCGTAATGCCTCGACCCGGGTGCCGTCCGGATCGGTGTCGATATGGGAAACGGTGGCATTCAGTAGAATTCGAACATTGGCCGCAGAGATTTCCCCGGCGTGGACGCCGAATCGCTTGGAGTCGAACGGATCCGCCGGGTCCTTGCTGATCTGCCAGAAGTAGGGCCGCAGCCAGCGCCGGTCCACCTCCGGATGGGCCGGAGTCCGGTCGGCCAGCTCCCAGAACCGGTCGCCGGTGAACCCGGCCCCGTACCCCAGTCCCAGATGTCCCGCCGCCCGATCCAGATACGGTTGGACCTCGGTGAATCCGATCGGCCAGCCGGAGAACGGGACCCAGGCGCGGGCCGCGAAATCCAGTTCGTCCAGCGGTGCGCAGCGTCCGCTCCAGGTGTGCGAACTGCCGCCCAGAATGCGATTGCGGGCATTGCGATACGGCTGGGCCCGCGCCGCGCCGATATTCTCGATGTCATTGAGCGCATCGGTGCGGGGGGCGAGTTCGCGCCCGCCGCTCTCCAGCACCAGCACCCGTAGCGAACTTGCCGCGAGTTCGGCAGCCAGGGTCAGACCCGCCGGTCCGGACCCGATAATGCACAGGTCGGCCGTCAGCTCGCTGTCCCGCACGGCACGAATGTCGTCGATACGCACCGGAAATCCTCCCGCACCCGCATCCACCCCCGCGACGGACGCGCTTCCCTTTGCCCGGACCTCATCGTAACCGTTCAATTGCGCGGCCGTGGCCCATCTTTCGGCTCAGCATCCGCCCTGCAGAAACGCGCGCACATAACCCGCCGACTGCCGCACATACATCCACGACCAGAACAACAGCCCCGAATCGCTGGGGCTGGCGACCATGGTGATCTGGCCGGAAAAACACTTCCCCACGATGTATCGCGCGCGCGAGACGTGCGGTGTATAGGTCACCACGATGATGTGCTGCCAGTGCCCGGCCTGGGCCCGCCGGCGGACTTCCTCGGCCTCGCCCTGGGTGGTCCACGGATTCGGCACGAAGCAGGAGACCGTGAAGGCGAACCCGCCGTCGCAGTAGCGGTCCATCACCGGGTCGTTCTGGCCGGTGGATCGCGAGATCAGCAGCTCGGGCGCATAGCCCTGCTCGGCGAGCCGCAGCCCGACGTCGTAGCGCGCGTACGCCGTCCCGCCGAGCACCACGATGGCGTCGGCCCGGCGCAGCGGATCCACCTGCGGGTGCACGAACACCGGCAGCCCCGCGAACGCGAGAGCGACGATCAGCGCCGTGACGGTGACGACCCCTGCGATGACCCTCCGGAGAGCAGGCACGCCTCCGACGGTACCGATCCCGCGGTCGACCTTCCCGGCGTGATCGTGGGGCAGACTGTATTGCGCACGAACGCATGGCATCACGCACGAAACAAAGGCATGTCGTCCCCAACGGAGGAGTCCGCCATGGAGCTGGGCCTGCACTACTGGAACTACTCGCACCCCGCCGCGACCGACCGGATCGCGTCGACGCTGGCGCATACCGCCCGCATTGCCGAACAGGCCGGATTCGCGCAGTTCACGGTCATGGACCACTACTTCCAGATGGAGCTTCGCGGCAGCGCCGAGGAACCCATGCTGGAGGGCTACACCACCCTCGGCTACCTGGCGGCGCTGACCGAGCGCATGCGGCTGGGACTGCTGGTGACCGGGGTGATGTACCGGTATCCCGGCCTGCTCGCCAAGATCGTCACCACCCTCGACGTGCTCTCGGGCGGCCGGGCCGAACTGGGCATCGGCGCGTCCTGGTACGAGCGGGAGCAGCGCGGGCTCGGCATACCGGTCGTTCCGATGGCCGAGCGGTTCGAACGGCTCGAGGAGACACTGCAGATCTGCCTGCAGATGTGGAGCCCCGACAATGGGCCGTACAAGGGCGAGCACTACCAGCTGGCCGAGACCCTCTGTGTGCCAGCGCCTTTGAGCCGGCCGCGCCCGCCCATCCGGATCGGCGGCGGCGGTGAGCGCAAGACGCTGCTGCTGGTGGCCCGCTACGCGGACGCCTGCAATCTCTTCGCGAGCAGCCCCGAGGAGGTCGCCGCCAAGCTGGCCGTGCTGCGCGCGCACTGCGAGGCCGAGGGCCGCGACTACGACGCCATCCGCAAGACCGGGGTCTATGTGTCCGATGCCCTCGGCAATCCGGACCAGGTGCTGCGGGATGTCGAGCAGCTCGCCGCCCTGGGCATCACCGAGCTGGACTTCATGCCCGATGGCGATCCCATCGCCTTCGTGACCGAATTCGCCGAACGCCTGCTCCCGCGCTTGGCGACCATCTAGTCCGGCGCCGGGGGCGTTCGGTATCATCGCGCGCGCTTGCCAACATCTGGAGGACACTGTGCCCGCGAATCCCACCGCCGCCGAACTATTGGCGACCGTCGAAGCGTCACCGCGGGCGGTCGGCGCGCACGACAAGGCCGCCTGGGTGGGCCTTTTCGCCGACGACGGCAGCGTCGAGGACCCGGTCGGCTCACGCCCGCACATCGGGCGCGCGGCCATCGAACGCTTCTACGACACCTTCATCGCGCCCAACGGCATCGTCTTCGACGTGACCGGTGACGTGGTGTGTGGCATGACGGTCTTCCGTGATCTCACCATTGCCACCACCATGTCCACCGGGGTCACCCTGCACGTGCCCATGCACCTCCGCTATGACCTGGCCGAAGTGGACGGCGCGCTGAAAATCCGAGCCCTGCGCGCACATTGGGAGCTGGCGGGCATGATCGGCCAGCTGCTGGGATCGGGCACGCAGGGTCTGCTGGCGGGCGCCAAGCTGGGCCCGCAGCTGCTCGGCAATCAGGGCATCGGCGGGGCGTTGGGCTTCATGTCCGGCCTGCGCGGTGTCGGCGCGGCGGGCAAGCGGGCCGCCGGGCAGCTGCTGGATGCCGTGGCCGCCGGTGATTCGTCCAGTGCCCGTGCGGTTCTGGCTCCGGTCCCGCGCCTGGAGTGGGGTGTGGACGGCGCGATGTCGCTGGAGGACTTCACCACCCGGGTGAAGGGCCTGCGCTGGAGCAAGGCCATTGCCGCCGGGCACTCGGTGACGGTGTCGGTGGAGACCCGTGAGGGCCGCGGTATCGCCGAACTCGATTTCGCCGACCGTGGGCTGCGCATCGAATCGGCGCGAATCTTCGTGCCGGCGAGCTAATCCCGGATCCCGGCGATCTCCGCCAGGGGATTGTTCCCGCTGAACGTGGTGCCCCCGGCCGCGCCGACCACCTTCCCGTGCACGCTGATCAGCCACTGGCCGCACACACAGCGCAGGTACTGCACCCCGCGGTGGGAGGAGACAGCCGTGGGAGAGGGCCAAGCGCAGGAGGGGCATTCGGCGATCATCAGGACATCCTGGGGGCGGGAGCGCCGATTGACCATGATCGACACGCGACGACTCGCAAATCGAGCGCGTGTCGTGAGCGACTCGCCGTACGTGATTTGCCAATGGGCCCATCGAAACTCGGCGCCCTCCCATTGACATCCGGTGTGGTCAGCCCGCTTTGCCCTTGCGTACCGCGGTCGGCGTTGCACCCCACCAGCGCTGGCAACAACGTGTGAATACAGACTGTTCCGACAAACCGATGAGCGAGGCCACCTGGCTCATCGGCATATCCGTCGTGGTCAGGTAGCGTCGCGCCTCGGTGCGCCGGACCTCGTCGAGAATCGCCGCGAAGCTGGTGCCCTCGGCGGCCAGCCGTCGCTGCAGGGTGCGCGGATGGATGGTGAGCAGCCGTGCCACGGCATCGATTTCGGGTGCGGCGGTGCCGAGCAGCTTCTGCAGGGTGGTCCGCACGCGCGGCGCGATCGCCGTGGCCGCGCCGCCGGACTGCTGGGCCAGGAAGGCCATCGCCATCCGGTGCAGGTTCTCGTCGCCGCCGGAGAGTTGCCGATTACCGAGCGCGGCCGGTATCCGCAGTAGTGCGGCCGGACGCTCGATTCGTACTGGCGCGCCGAAGAATTCCTCGTACGCCTGGATCGGGGCGGCGGGCCGGTAGGGGACCTCCACCGAGCGCAGCCCGTAGCGGTCCTCGGCCAGGCGCTGAATCGTCCTGTGTACGAAGGCCAATCCGAGATCGGTGCCCTGGACGGGGGTGGGCAGGCCGGGTGCGGTGGCGCCGTAGCGCAGGGCGATGACGCCGCGATCGCCGTACGGGTCGGGTGCCATGGTCAGACTGAGCGAGCGGGCGTGCACGAACAGGTACCGCGAGGTGCAGTCGAGCACCGCGGCCAGGGTGGTGGCATTCCGGATGGCCAGCGCCAGCGGGCCGAGCATGTCCAGGTCCTGCCGCGACGCCATCCGCAGCCCCAGATCCGGGCAGTCGAGCCGATGGGCCGCCAGCTCCAGCACCGCCCCGACCGCATGGTCGGGGACCAGTAGATCGTCGGTGTCCAGGGCGGCGAGCGGCAGTCCGCAGGCGGCGGCCAGCTCCTCGGCGTCCCCGCCGAGCTCGGCCACGGTCGCGCGGAAACCCCGCAGCCCGGCGGATCTGATCACCGACATGTCGTCAAGGATCAAATACTTGTCGTGCAGAGTCAAGAAACCGGATGGCGGGCGCAACAGACTGGAAGTCATGAACGCCGCGCAACCTCTCGCCGAACACCTCGACGTCGTCATCGTCGGAGCCGGGCTCTCCGGCATCGGTGCGGCGTATCGCCTGCAGGCCGAGCAGCCCGGCCGCAGCTACGCCATCCTCGAGGCGCGCGACGCGCTCGGCGGCACCTGGGACCTGTTCCGTTACCCGGGCATCCGCTCCGACAGCGACATGTTCACCCTCGGCTACCCGTTCAAGCCCTGGCGTGACGCCAAGTCGATCGCCGACGGGCCGGCCATCCTGCGCTACATCACCGACACGGCCACCGAGAACGGCATCGACAAGCACATCCGGTACGGCACCAAAGTCGTTGGCGCGGAATGGGACAGCGGCGAGTCGCGGTGGACGCTCACTGTCGAGCGGCGTACCTCCGAGGGTGTCGAGCGCGGCACGCTCACCTGCGGCTTTCTCTACTCCTGCTCCGGCTATTACAACTACGACCACGGCCATGAGCCCGAGTTCCCGGGCATCGCCGACTTCGCCGGCACCGTGGTGCACCCCCAGTTCTGGCCCGAGGACTTCGACTACACCGGCAAGCGCGTGGTGGTCATCGGCAGCGGCGCGACCGCGGTCACCCTGGTCCCGGCCATGGCCGAGCAGGCCGAACTGGTGACCATGCTGCAGCGCAGCCCCACCTGGATCTCCGCCGTCCCCGGCCGCGACAAGGTGGCCGACCGGATGCGCGAACTGCTGCCGCCGAACCTGGCGCACCGGCTCATCCGCACCAAGAACATCCTGTTCAACATCGGCTTCTACCAGTACTGCCGGCGTCGGCCCGCGGCCGCTCGCAAGCTGCTCACCGGGCTCACCACCCGAATCCTGAAGGACGAGAAGCTGGTCGCCGAGCATTTCACGCCCGAATACAACCCGTGGGATCAGCGCCTGTGCGCGGTGCCCAACGCCGACTTCTTCAAGGCCATGCGCAAGGGCAAGGCCGAGGTGGTCACCGATCACATCGAAACCTTTGTGCCCGAGGGCATCCGGCTGAAGTCGGGCAAGGTGCTCGAGGCCGATGTGGTGGTCACCGCCACCGGCCTGCAGCTGCTCGCCTTCGGCGGCGTCGACCTGGTGGTCGACGGGGCACCGGTGGAGCTGTCCGAGCAGTTCGTCTGGCAGGGCACCATGCTGACCGGCGTGCCCAACTTCGCGGTGTGCATCGGCTACACCAATGCCTCCTGGACGCTGCGCGCCGACCTCACCTCGCGACTGGTCTGCAAGGTGCTGGGGTACATGGACCGCAACGGCTACCGTGCGGTGGTCCCGCAGCCGCAGCGCACCCTGCACGAGCGGCCACTGCTGGATCTGGCCTCCGGGTACGTCCAGCGCTCGATCGGCGACTTCCCGCGCCAGGGCGATCGGCATCCGTGGCAGGTGCGGCAGAACTACCTGCTGGACACCGCCATGGTCCTGCGCACCGACCTCGGCAAGACGCTGCGGCCGGTCGCGGCGGCCGAGGTGCTCGAACCGGTCCACTGAATTCGGTTCCGCCGCAGTGCCTCCGGTTCGCTCTCGGGCCTGCTGGCCAGCATGGCCGCCATGACATCCACCCCGATCAGTACGACCCTCAGTCCGGGCAGCTGTGGACCACCAGCCGGTTGCTCTACCTGCCCACCGACCTGCTGGGGCGGCTCGCGCTGCTGAAGTAGCCGAGGGGTGCGAAACCCTGATTTCGGCCGCCTGCGTTCGGCTGGGCTGCCATGCTTTCGCGCCATGGGAGGAGTCGAGACGAGAGCGGTGGTCGAGTCGCGGGCAGCGACGGACTCGGGGACAGCGATGGAGTCGAGGACAGCGGCGGGCGGATTCCTGCTGCCCGCACCACGATTCGAGCCACCGCTGGAACAGTGTCGCGGCAAGCCGGAGCCGGTCCGCCAGGTGCCGAGGGCGGACCGCCACGCGCCGGAGGTGGGCCGCCGGGTGCCGCAGCCCGATCAGTGGCCGTCCGCCACCGCGGGCCTATCGCCCGGATGCCGGAATCGAGTGGATCGCCGATCGGTGTCTGCTGCGCCCGGATCGGTCGGCCTGCAACGGCTTCTGCGTTCTTCGCATGCTGTGAAAGCCTGGGGTGGTGATGAATGCAACACTGCGGCAAGGCAATTCGCCGGTGCGGTGCTGCGGCTGGCGCTCGAGGTGCTGGACGGCCGCCGTCCGGTGAGGCAACTGGGGCCGCTCGCCGAGCCGGCGGTGGTAGCCGCGGTGCGCACCCTGGCGGGGGTGGGACGGCTACCCGGTCGGCAGCTCGGCACCGCCACCCTCACCAGGGTGGATGTGATCATGGCCGGGCCGGGGCAGGCGGAAGTTTGCGCGGGTTACGATCGCGGCGCGCGGCGTTTCGCGCTCGCCGCCCGCATTGTCCACGGTCGTTCCGGGTGGCGCTTGGCCGCATTCCGGGTGTGCTGAAGACCGGACGGTCTCTGCGGTAATAGCAGAATAGTCTGGTCGCCCGTAATTCGATTCGCGCCTGGTTTGAATCCTGCATCGCGCGGCATTAACATTTCGGCGAATAGCGGCACCTCACACGTGGAAGGGCAGTCCATGGCGAAGAAAGTCACCGTAACTCTGGTTGACGACTACGACGGCGAATCGAAGGCCGACGAGACCGTCTTTTTCTCGATCGACGGCAACGACTTCGAGATCGACCTGTCGAACAAGAACGCCGGCAAGCTGCGGGAGGCCCTGGAACCGTGGACCGATAAGGCCCGCAAGGTCGGTCGTTCCAAGCGGACCGGCAAGGTGGCCGCGGGCGGCCGCGCCCGTCCGGCGGTGGACCGCGAGGAGAGCACCGCGATCCGCGAATGGGCGCGCGCTCAGGGGCACCAGGTTTCCTCGCGCGGCCGTATCCCGGCCGAGATCGTCGACGCTTACCAGCGCGCCAAGAATTAACCAGCGCAAATCACGGCGCTGGGAATTCGCTGGGAGCCGAAGCCTGCGGGCATCGGCTCTAAGCGCGGGGAGGACATTTCAGGCCAATGGCTCGATCCGGATTTCTCGTGCATCAAGCCGCGCGCAGTAGTACGGCGCCGCACTCGGGAAGTTCGGCTCGAATCCTTTCCAGCAGGCGTTCCGCGCGGTCGCGATGCGCAGCGGCCGCCTCGGCATCGCCCTGGGCGGCGGCCAGCGCCGCCAGGATCGAGTCCATCGGGCCGAACTCGGTCATCCCGGTTTCGAGGCCGATCAGGGTGCCGCTGTGCGGCGCCAGGTATTCGTAGAGCCGCTGAATTGCTGGACTGTCGCCGAGCTCGATGGCGGCGACCGCCCGCAATGCCGACATGAGGACCGGATAGAAGCCCGCCGCAATCGGATCCGAGTCCTCGTACACGCCGCGTGCGCGCTCGCGCTGTCCGCTCTGCAGCAGTGCGAGCGTGTAGGCCGGGGCGGCCGCCGCGGGCAGGGCCGCATGGGCGTTCGCGAGCCGGTCCGTCAGGCTCCCCAGTTCACCCCGCGCCCACGCGGTCGAGAGCGCGCAGAACAACTCCGCCTCCGCGTGATTGGCGACGCCGGAAAGCCGGGTGCGGGTGGTGAACCGCTGGTACAGCTCGTCGGCCGCGTCGATGTTCCCGCGCAGCAGTTCCATGGTCCCGGCGAAACAGCTGACCATATCCAGCAGCGGCTGCAACTGGCCCTCGTCGGCGAACTCCACCGCGGCCGTCGCCCGCCGCCCGGCCTCCCGCAGATCCGCCCGGGCCACTGCGGCCCGATATCCCAGATAATGCGCCAGCGCCCGGTACTCGGCCAGTCCGGCGGCGGTCGCCAGCCCCTCCAGTTCGTCGACCAGTGCCGAGAACTCCGCGTCGTACCCGAATGCGAGATAGGTCACCGCATTGATGGCGGCACACAGTAATTCGGGATCGCCGGTGCGCCGTGCCGTCTCCAGGGCCAGCCGCGCCAGTCGCCGCCCGGCGGCCGACTCCACCAGTCCCGTCTCGAAGGTCGCCGCGACCAGCAGGCGCACCAGATCAGCATCTGCGACGTCGTTCGAATCGGCCTGTGCCGCAATTACATTCGAGTCGTCGTGGGTCGACGCCGCGGGCCCTGGGGTCTCGCTCACCAGCAGGGCCAGGGTGGACGCGCCGATGTCGTACCGGGTCAGGGCGCCCGCCAGCGCCCGCCGCATGTGCTGATCGGGCCTGCGCCAGTTGCGAATCGCCCAGATGATCGGGGCGCGCCAGCAGGTCAGCGCCCGGACCACCAGGTCGGGATCGCCCAGCTGCTCGGCGAGGGTGAGGGCCCGGTCGCGTTCCACGCGGGCCTCCCGATGCCGATTGTCGTAGGCCAGCGCCGTGACCAGCGCGCAGCGGGTGCGCAGCAGTGCGATGCGGTCGCCGGCGGGCGCGTGGTCGGCGTCGTGGCGCGCCAGCCGGTGCAGGTCCACCGCCGACCGCAGCAGCCGCACACCGGCACTGCGCATCCCGCGGCTGGTGCGCCGCTCGGCCGCCCGCTCCACGTATTCGATGGCGCGCGAGGCGGTTTCGGCGGTCGCGCCGGTGAGGGCGTGCCGGGCCAGCACATCCGGGTCCCGCGCCACCGCCGGATAGGTGTCGGCACGCTGTTCCAGCAGCTCCAGTGCGGCCCAGTGCATCCGGCCCCGGCGCAGCGGCGGTATGCCCAGATACACGGCATCGCGAATCAGCCCGTGCTCGAACCGGATACTCCCGCCGCTCCCGGAGCCCACCAGTCCGGCCGCCTCGGCCGCCGTGACCAGATCGATCACGGTGTCCTCGGCCAGCCCCGCCGCCGCACTGAGGATCGCCAGATCGACGCTCTCACCCCAGATGGACAGCTGCCGCAGCACTTCGGCCACCCCGTCGGGCAGCTGCGCCACCCGATCCTCGATCAGCTCCCGGATCGAATCGGGCACCTCGTCCAAACTCCCCTGTGCGGCAGCCGCTTTCGCCACCTCCCGGACGAACAGCGGATTCCCGCCCGTCCGCTGGCGCAGCTGTTCCAGCGCCTCGGCCTCGATCCCCGGCAGCCCGGCAGCCGCCGCGGCTCGCCGCGTCCCCTCCGCGTCCAGTCCATTGAGCTCCAGCCAGGCGCCCGTATGCTGCGCCAGCGCCGCGACCGTATTGTGCGGCCCTTGCGCCGCCTCCGATCGCCGCATCGTGACCAGCACGAATACCGGCTCATCCCGCAGCCAGCTCACCACCTGCCGCAATACCTGCAAGGTCTCCGGATCGGCCCGCTGCACGTCCTCCAGTAGCAGCGCCACCGGCGCGGAACCGGCTGCGCGCCTGCATTTTTCCGCGATGACCCGCGCCAGCGTGAACACGTCCGCGGCCGGCGTCACCGGGCCGGCCGCGCTCTCCGAAAGCTGCCCAGCCGCGGCCCGGTTCGGCTCGCTCACGTCGAGGGCGGTGCTGATCTCGGTCCAGGCCCACGCCGCGGGCGCGCCGTCGATCTCCGGGCAGGTTCCCGTCACCGCGGTCCAGCCCGCGGTGGACAGCGTGGCGAGGGTGGCCTCCGCCAGCACGGTCTTGCCGATTCCCGCCTCTCCGGCGACCCAGGCGACCCGCAACTGCCCGGCCCGCGCCGCCTCGGCGGCGTGCAGCAGCTCCGACAACTCGGTGAGATAGCCGGTAGCGCAATGCAACCCGTCGGCAGCCCCGGGGGCGGCGCTGGCTTTCGCGGTCTCGATGCCCGGGCTGGAGACCGGCGCGGGAGCGGCCCTGCTCGTGGTGGCAGGGGGTGCGGCGGGGCCGGTGGGGCGGCGGTCGTGAGCCGGTAGGGGCGGGGTCTGGGCGAGGCCGGCGGAGTGATTGAGAATCGCTATTTCGAGTTGGCGTAACGCGGGGGAGGGATCCACGCCGAACAGGCCGCCGAGGAATTCGCGGGAGCGCCGGATGGTGGTGAGCGCCTCGAGCTGCTGGCCCAGCTGGTATTGCGCCAGGGCGAGCAGGCGGACGATTTCCTCGCGGCCGGGATTGTCCTCGAAGAGCTGGCGGAGTTCGCGGACCACTTCGCCGGAGCGGCCCAGTTCCAATTCGGTGCGGGCATTGAGTTCGACAGCGGTGAGGTAGAGATCGGTGAGCCGGTCGGCCTCGGCGACGGCCCAATCGGCCTCGGCGAAGGCCTCCAGCGCGGGACCGTGCCAGAGCGAGAGGGCGGCCTCCAGCAGGGCATTGCGCTCGGTGGGGTCGGTGTGGATCTCGGGGTTGCTGACCAGTTCCTGATAGGTCCGCAGCTGCTGTTCGAAATGCCATGCGTCCACGGCGTTCTCGGGGATCTTCAGGGCATAACCGGATGACTCGGACACGATGAAGCGGGAGGGCGCACGCCGCGGGCGCTGGGGTTCGAACAGTCGCCGCAGATTGTGGATGTGCACCTGCAATACCGCGGTGGCCTTGGGCGGCGGATGCCCGGACCACAGGTCGTCGATCAGCCGTTCGCTGCTCACGACCTGGCCGTGCGCGACGATGAGGCGGCCCAGCACGGCGCGCTGCATGGGGGTGCCCAGGGGCGTGTCGCGACCGTCGACGGACAGCTGCAGGGGGCCGAGCACTCTCAGCTCCGCGCCTGCCATCGGTGTCCTCCTGCGACCGGAAGCGAACTGGTCATTCGCCGCAAGAAGAGCACTATCCCTCAAAAACTTGGAGATGCCAAAAGGTAGCCGAATGGTTGTCGGATAGTTATCGGCGGGTCGCGGCCATAAAGAAGACCGTGTGGTACGGAATTCCGTTTCCAATGCTAACGGTGCGAATGCGTCACACAACCCGGCCGGAAGTGGATCGCAAGAGTGGGCGGGAAGAATACTTCTGACTGGAAGCAACCTTGAAGTTAAGGGGTGGTTGGTGTGATGAAGCCAGTGGATTTCCCCAGGGGCCTGGGAGAGACCGGCATCGAGCCCGAGAGCACCGGCATGTACGTGGACCGCGACGGCGATATCTGGGAGAAGCAGGACGATGGCTGGCGGCTGATTCTGCAGCGCGGCGTGTCTGTGGACCCGAAGTCCCTCTGGGATTGGACCGAGGGCCACGTTCGCGACTACGCGCCGTTCATGCCGGTCGTCGCCGGGCGCTGACGGTTTCCGCCGCGAGGGTGATCGCGGCGCGGAAATCGGCTGTGGCACAAACTATTCGGGTACCAGCGCGCCGCTCAGATGGTCGTGGGCCACCTGTGCGTGCAGCCGCACGCCGGTGACGAGGGTGTCGTCGTCGGCGTAGAAGTGCGGGTTGTGGTTCATGAGGAGCCCGCGCCCGCCGGGCATCGGCGTCGGCAGGCCCGCGGCGTCGAGCTGCGTGTCCTGTACGCCCAGCGTCACGTACAGCCCGCCATATCTGTTGACGAACTCCGAGACGTCGTCGTATCCGAGCGTGGCCCCCGTCGGCACCACCCGGTCGTCCCCGGCCACCCGGCGGAAGGTGGGCAGCCCGGCATCCATCCACGCCTGCTCGTTGTGCACGGCGGGCACATTCTGCAGGAAATCCACTGCGGCCGAACAGTTGTAGGCGGCCGCGGTGTTCGTGGCGAGCGTCCGCAGCCGCGTCTGTACCTCGCCCATGTCGTGCTCCGCCGCGCAGCGAATGGTGCCCCACAGCGTCACGGTCTGGCCGATGATATTGAACCGCCCGACGTCCTCGACGTGCCCGATGCTCACCGTGACCGGGTCGAAGGCGCTGACCTGCCGGTAGAGCTGCCCGATGCCCGTCAGGATCGCTCCGGCCGCCGGCATCGGGTCGATGCCCATCCACGGCGTGGACCCGTGTACCTGCAGGCCGGTGAGGGTGATCCTGGTCAGGCAGGACGCCCCGAACTGGTTCCCGACCCGATATCCGATGTAGCCCTTGGGATATGGGGTGACGTGGAATCCGAATGCCATCGTCGGCGCGGGATCGTCGAGTGCGCCCTCCGCGAGCATCTCACGCGCACCGCCCTTTTCGTTGACCGGCGGGCCCTCCTCGGCGGGCTGGAACACGAAAAGCACGGTGCCCGGCAGCTTTTCGCGGACCTCGGACAGGACAGTGGCCGCGCCCATGAGCATGGCGGTGTGGCAGTCGTGCCCGCAGGCGTGTGACACCGGGAACGGCCCGCCGGGGTACTGCTGATCGACCACGTGGGAGGCGAAGGGCACCCCGCACAGGTCCGGCACCGGCAGTGCGTCGATGTCCCCGCGCAGCGCCACCACCCGGTCGCCGGCCTGCCCGCCGCGCAGCACACCGACCACTCCGTGCCCGGCGATCCCGGTGCGAACCTCGTCCAGGCTCAATGCTTTCAGGTGATCGCTGATCAGCGCCGCGGTGTTCCTCTCGCGATTCGAGAGTTCCGGATGCTCGTGCAGATGCCGCCGCCAGCGCACCACCTGTCCGGCCACCGCAGCCGCGCGGGCGTCGAGTTCGTCGTGGATCGCAGGCATCAGGACTCCGTTCGGCCGGTACTCCGACGACGGGGGCGAGGGCCGAACCGATCCGAAACAAAGTCGTTACGGCCATTTGCCGTCCGCGCCGAGGCTACTACTGTGGACCCCGAGTTCGCCATCCGTTAGCTGACGCGTCGGCAGGCTCGTTGCGAACCCGAGTCCTTCCGAGCGTCACCCGAAGCCACGAGGTGACCATGACCCAGGGTTGGCCCAGTTCGATGGGTTCCTTCGACTCCTTCGACGATATCTTCAACCGATTCTTCGGATCCGGAATGTCCCGCCAGCCGCCGGTGCAGCGCATCGACCTGAGCCGTTTGCTGAGCGAGAGCGCCAAACAGGTCGTGGACTCCGCCCGGCAGGCCGCCCACGACTGGGGCAGCGCCGAGATCACCCCCGAGCACCTGCTCTACGCGGCCGCCGCCATCGAGCCGTCCCAGAGCATCATCGCCGAAATCGGCAGGGACCCCGAACAACTGCGCAAGCAGATGCGGACCGCCGCGGGCAGTGGCGTCGGCGCGCACGGCCAGGACCACGCCCTGGCCCTGAGCCCCGGCGCCAAGCTGGCCCTGCGCAATTCGCAGCGCAGCGCCGCCGAAGCGGGCAGCAGCTACATCGGGCCCGAGCACATTCTGCTCGGCATCGCGGGCGTGCACGACAGCCCCGCCGCCCAGGCCCTCTCGGGCGCGAAGATGCCCGCCGCCCAGACCGCCAAGGAGCCCTCCGACACCCCGACCCTCGACGAGTACGGCCGCGACCTTACCGCGGAGGCCCGGGCCGGCCAGGTCGATCCGGTGGTCGGCCGCGCCGAGGAGATCGAGCAGACCGTGGAGATCCTGTCGCGGCGGCGCAAGAACAATCCGGTCCTCATCGGTGATCCGGGCGTCGGCAAGACCGCGATCGTGGAGGGTCTGGCCCAGCGCATCGTCAATGGCGACGTGCCCGCCACCCTGACCGATCGCCGCGTCATCGCGCTGGACGTGAGCTCGATGGTGGCGGGCAGCAAGTATCGCGGCGAATTCGAGGAGCGGCTCACCAAGGTGCTCGACGAGGTGCGCGCGCACTCCGACGAACTGGTGGTCTTCATCGACGAGCTGCACACCATCGTGGGCGCGGGCGCCGGTGGCGAGGGCTCCATGGACGCGGGCAATATGCTCAAGCCCGCCCTGGCCCGCGGCGAACTGCACGCCATCGGCGCCACCACCATCGACGAGTACCGCAAGTACATCGAGAAGGACGCGGCCCTGGAGCGTCGCTTCCAGCCGGTCATGGTGTCCGAGCCGTCGGTGGCCGACACCATCGAGATCCTGCGCGGGCTCTCCGATGTGTACGAGGAGCACCACCAGGTGCGCTACCTGGACGAGGCGCTGATCGCGGCGGCCGAGCTGTCCGACCGCTACATCACCGACCGCTTCATGCCGGACAAGGCCATCGACCTGGTGGACCAGGCGGGCGCGCGGGTTCGATTGCGTACGCGCACACCGGATCCCAAGGTGCGTGAGCTGGAAGACAAACTGGCGCACCTGAATCGGGAGAAGGACGCGGCGGTCGCCGGCGAGGACTACGAGCGGGCCAACAGGATCAAGGCCGAGATCTCGAAGCTGGAGAAGAAGACCGCCGACGAGGTGGACCGCACCGAGATCCCGACGGTCGAGATCACCGATATCGCCGAGGTGGTGTCGCGGCAGACCGGCATCCCGGTCGCCGACCTCACCACCGAGGAACGCGCGAAACTGCTGAAGCTGGAACAGGATCTGCACCGGCGGGTGGTCGGCCAGGACGAGGCCATCGTCGCGGTGGCCGAGGCGGTGCGCCGCGCCCGCGCCGGGCTCAAGGACCCCAACCGGCCCATCGGCTCGTTCCTGTTCCTGGGCCCCACCGGCGTCGGCAAGACCGAACTCGCGAAAGCCCTGGCGGAGGCCGTCTTCGGTGACGAAGATCGGCTCATTCGCTTCGATATGAGCGAGTTCCAGGAGAAGCACACCGTCTCGCGGCTGGTGGGCACGCCGCCCGGATACGTGGGCTACGACGACGCCGCCCAGCTCACCGACAAGGTGCGCCGGCAGCCGTACTCGGTGATCCTGTTCGACGAGGTCGAGAAGGCCCATCCGGACGTGTTCAATGTGCTGCTGCAGCTGCTCGACGACGGCCGGGTCACCGACGCCAAGGGCCGCACGGTGGATTTCAAGAACACCATCGTGATTCTCACCAGCAATATCGGCTCCGATCTGATCCTGTCCGCGAAGGACGGCGACCTGGACTCGATCACGCCGCAGCTCGAGGAGCGGCTGCACAGGCAGTTCCGGCCCGAGTTCCTCAACCGGCTCGACGAGCAGATCATCTTCCACCGGCTCGACAGGTCGCAGCTGCGCAATATCGTCGGCCTGGTGCTCGACGGCACCAAGCGGCGGCTGCATGCCCAGGACATCGGCCTGGATGTCTCGGACCGGGCCATGGACTGGCTGGCGGAGAACGGATATCAGCCCGAGTTCGGTGCCCGGCCACTGCGCCGGACCGTGCAGAAGCAGCTGGACAACGCGCTGTCGAAGAAGCTGCTCGAGGGCGCGCTGGCGCCCGGCGACACGGTGCGCATCGATGCCGACGGCAACGGTCTGCAGATCGAGGCGATCCATCACACCGGTGGGAAGAAGACCGACGCCGAGATCACCGAGGAATCGGTCATGACCGTCGGCAAGGGCGGCAAGGTCAAGTCCGACAAGCCGGATGCCAAGCACCGCGGAAATGGCCACGGCAAGCACAGCACGAAGGCGTCGGGCGGCAAGGCGTCCCCGACCGAGCACTGAGCACTGACGCACACGAAATACGCCGCGCTGGAATCGATCCCGCGCGGCGCATTTCGTTCGTGGAGGGCTCACGTAGCCGGGCATGCGCGTCCACATCGAACATGGTCACGGCCAAACTCTGGGCGTAGTCGGGTGCGCCCGACCACTGCTGTCGATCTGCCTGCTCGCCCGGGGGCGGGTGCATGTCAGTTTTGAATATGCGTTAACTTCTGGTCATGGACCTTGATCGCGATGCCGCGCCGCTGCCTCTGGGCGACCTCGTCGCCGACGGGCCCTTCCCGCCGCATCACCCCGGCTGCTTCGGCTGCGGCCCCGCCAATCCGGCGTCCCCGCAGATCGCCTTCGGACGTCGGGGCGACACCGTGTGCGGCACCTTCACACTGGACGAGCGGCATCAGGGCGCGCCCGGCGTGGCGCACGGCGGCATCGTCGCCGCGGCCCTGGACGACGCCTGCGGCGCGATCCTGGTCCCACTGCGCCAGCCCGCCGTCACCGTCAAACTCGACGTCACCTTCTGTGCCCCCGCCCGCCTGCACCGCGATTTCGTGGTCACCGCCGTGCTCGCCGGACGTGAGGGCCGCAAACTCTTCATCGACACCACACTGACCGATGGCGACACCGTGATCGCCACCGGGCGGGCGATTTTCGTCGAGGTCGCACCCGAGCACTTCCTGAGCCTCGGTGCGACCCTCGGGGAGATGCCCACCATCGGGCTGTGACTCGGCGCAACTGCGAACTCCAGGTACTCCCGGGCGACCAGGCCCGCGAGCGCGCCGTCGTCCGGGGAGCCGAGTGCCGGAACCCAGGCATCGGCTCGGTCGGCGTTCCTACTGGTGGAAATGATTCCGGCACGGGGCTTTTCGGGAAATGAATACGACTCCGGCGCCGCGCGGGAATTACTCGTGCGGCGCCGGAATGCTCGGGCCGATCGTCAGCCGACGGCGATCATGCGGGCCGCGTTGGCCGACTCGTCGTCCTTCTCCTCGTTGGCCGCCAGTTCGGCGTGTACGCGGTCGAAGTAGCGGTTGATCTCGGCATTGCTGCGCTCGTCGTCCCAGCCCAGGTGCGGGGCGATGAGGCGGGCGATCTCCGGCGCCGCCCGCAGGCCGCGGTCGGGCACCTCGATCGAGATGCGGGTGCGGCGGGTGAGCAGGTCGTCCAGGTGCAGCGCGCCCTCGTGGGTGGCGGCGTAGACGGCCTCGGCGGCCAGGTAGTCTTCGGCGCCCGGAATCGGTTGGCCCAGTTCGGGAGTCGCGCCGATCAGGTCGAAGATCTCCGCGGTCAGCGAGCCGTAGCGGCCGAGTAGATGCGCCACGGTCTCGACCGGCAGCCCGGCCCGCGCCGCCACATCGGCGATGGTGTCGACCATGTCCTGGTAGCCGACCGCGCCCAGGATGGGCAGGTTCGCGGTCACCGACGGCGCGACATCGCTGCCGAGGCGCTCGGCGGCGGCGTCCACCACATCGGCGGCCATCACCCGGTAGGTGGTGTACTTGCCGCCCGCGATGACGAACAGGCCCGGGGCCGGTTCGGCCACCGCGTGCTCGCGCGACAGCTTGGAGGTCTCCTTCGACGCGCCGGTCATGAGCGGCCGCAAGCCCGCGTAGGTGCCGACGATGTCGGCGCGCGTGAGCGGTTCGCGCAGTAGCGAATTGACGTGGTCGAGGATGTACTGCACATCCGCGGCGGTAGCGGTCGGGTGGTTCTTGTCCAGCGACCAGTCGGTGTCGGTGGTGCCGATGATCCAGTGCTCGGCCCACGGGATGACGAACAGCACGGACTTCTCGGTCTTCATGGCGATGCCGGTGTCCAGGTCCAGCTTCTCGCGCGGGACCATGATGTGCACGCCCTTGGACATGCGCACGTGGAACGGGAAGTCCACGCCGGTCATCTTGATCATGTCGTCGGTCCACACCCCGGTCGCCGAGATCACGGTCCTGGCCCGGATGCTGTGCTCCAGACCTGTTTCCAGATCCATGACCTTCGCGCCCACGACCTGCTCGCCATCGCGCAGCAGCCCGGTGACCCGGGTGCGGGTCAGCACGGTCGCGCCGTGCTGGGCCGCGGTGCGGGCGATCATCATGGTATACCGGGCGTCGTCGACCTGCGCGTCGTAGTAGCGGATGGCGCCGGTCATGGCGTCTTCCCGGAGCGCCGGCGCCAATTCCAGTGCGCCGGAACGACTCAGGTGCCGGTGCATGGGCACCGAGCGCGCGCCGCCCATGGTGTCGTAGAGGGCGATGCCGGCGCCGATGTAGAAGCGCTCGTAGTGCTTCTGCAGCGGGAACAGGAACGACACCGGGTGCACCAGGTGCGGGGCCAGCTTGTTCAGCAGCAGGCCGCGCTCCTTCAAAGCCTCACGGACCAGCGCGAAGTCGTACTGTTCCAGGTAGCGCAGGCCGCCGTGGATGAGCTTGGAGGACCGGCTGGAAGTACCGGCGGCGAAGTCGCGCGCCTCGACCAGGGTGACGGACAGACCGCGAGAGGCGGCGTCGAGGGCGGCGCCCGCTCCGGTCACTCCACCACCGATCACGAGAACGTCGATTTCGGTGTCGCCGAGCGAATCAATCGCCCGGGCGCGGTAGGCGGGATCCAGTTGTGCGGACACGAAATACTCCTTGTTATCGGTGTTTCGATGCTGGTGGGGCACCGGTCAGTCCTCGTCGTCGAGGTCGACCCAGTCGAGGGTGCGCGAGACGGCCTTGGCCCAGCGCGCATAGCCGCGCCGTCGCTGCTCCTCGGTCATGGTGGGATGCCAGTTCTTGTCCTCGCGCCAGTTGGCCACGAGTTCGTCTGTGCTACGCCAGAATCCGACCGCGAGACCGGCCGCGTAGGCGGCGCCGAGCGCGGTGGTCTCGGCGACCACCGGCCGGGAGACCGGCACGCCGAGGAAGTCGGCCTGGATCTGCATGGCGAGTTCATTGGTGGTGACGCCGCCGTCGACGCGCAGGGTGTCGAGCCGCACCCCGGAGTCCTGCTGCATGGCCTCGACCACGTCGCGGGTCTGGTAGCAGATGGATTCCAGTGTGGCCCTGGCGATGTGGGCGTTGTTGCTGAAGCGGGACAGGCCCACGATCACGCCGCGGGCATCCGGGCGCCAGTAGGGTGCGAACAGCCCGGAGAAGGCGGGCACGAAGTAGACGCCGCCATTGTCGGGCACCTGACCGGCGAGGGCCTCAACCCTTTCCGCGCCGGAGATGATGCCCAGCTGGTCGCGCAGCCACTGCACGGCCGAGCCGGTGACGGCGATCGAGCCCTCCAGCGCGTACACCGGCTTGTCGTCGCCGAACTGATAGGCGACCGTGGTCAGCAGGCCGTGCTCGGAGTGCACGATCTCGGTGCCGGTGTTCAGCATCAGGAAATTCCCTGTGCCGTAGGTGTTCTTGGCCTCGCCGGGCCGGAAGCAGACCTGGCCGACCGTGGCGGCCTGCTGGTCGCCGAGCACGCCCGCGATCCGCACCGCGCCTTTGAAAGGGCCGCTGGGGTAGGTGGTGCCGAAGCCCTCGGGATTCGACGAGGGCGCGATGCGCGGCAGCATGGCGCGCGGCACCCCGAACACGGCGAGCAATTCGTCGTCCCAGTCCAGGGTTTCGAGGTCCATGAGCATGGTGCGCGACGCATTGGTCGGGTCGGTGACGTGCACACCGCCGTGGGCGCCGCCGGTGAGGTTCCAGATGATCCAGCTGTCGGAGGTGCCGAAGAGGGCGTCGCCGTTCTCCGCGTCCGCCCGCACGCCGGGGACATTGTCGAGGATCCACTTCAGCTTGCCGCCGGAGAAGTACGGCGCGGGCGGCAGTCCGGCGCGTTCGCGAATGAGATCGCCGTGGCCGGCCTTCTCCACCTCGCCCACGATGCGGTCGGTGCGGGTGTCCTGCCAGACGATGGCGTTGTAGTAGGGGCGTCCGGTGTGGCGGTTCCACACGATGGTGGTCTCGCGCTGATTGGTGACGCCGACGGCGGCCAGGTCGCTCGCGGTGAGACCGGCTCCGGCCAGGGCGCTCTTGATGACGGTGCGGGTGCGCTCCCAGATCTCGTCCGGGTTGTGCTCCACCCAGCCGGCCTGCGGGAGAATCTGCTCGTGTTCGAGTTGATGGCGGGCAACCACATTGCCGCCGTGGTCGAACACCATGAATCGCGTGGAGGTCGTGCCTTGATCGATGGCTCCGACGTACTGCGTCATCACGGTCCTTCCGGGAAGCTCGTCATTGAGTCCGTTTGCCCTGGTGAGGCCGATACCGGCCGACCGAGCTCCACGTTACGAAGTGGAACGTGCTTATGGCAGAGGACGCGTTCGACAATGCCGAACGGTTAGCTGATAGGTTACGGGCATGCCGGGTCCAATTCAGTCGATCGAGCGCGCCGCGGCCATGCTGCGGCTACTCGCGCGCGGGTCCGGGCGCATGGGAGTGGGGGAGATCGCCGCGGCGCTGGGGCTGGCCAAGCCGACCGCGCACGGCATTCTGCGGACGCTGCAAGGGGTGGGATTCGTCGATCAGGATCCCGTGACGGGCAAGTATCTGCTGAGTCCGGCACTGCAGGACCTCGGGTCCGGGCACCTGGACGCCAATGAACTGCGCTCCCGCGCCATCAACCGCGCCGACGCGCTGGCCGCGCGCAGTGGGGAATCGGTGCGGATCGCCGCGCCGGTGGACGGGCGAGTGGTGGTGATCCACCACGTCTTCCGGCCCGACAATACCGAGCAGGAACTGGCAGTCGGAGAGGAATTGCCTTCGCATGCAACGGCTCTGGGCAAGGTGCTGCTGGCCTACGACGGGGAGCTCGCCGACGCGGCGCGCGACGGCCGGCTGCCCGCGATCACGCACCGCACTCTCACCGATCCGGCGGAGTTGCGGCGGGCGATCTCCGAGGTGCGGCGCACCGGCTGGGCGGGGGATATCGGCGAATACCGTTCCGGTGAGGCGAGCGTCGCCGCGCCGATTCGCTCCCGGGGTGGTTTGGTGGTCGGTGCCATCGGCATCACCGGGCCGGTCGACCGGCTCTGCGACGGGCAGCTGCGGTTCCGGTCCGCGCCCATCGCCCAGGTGCGCGACGCCGCCGCCGCGGTGTCCCGAGATCTCGGTGGCGCGCAATGACCTTCCCGGACAGGAGCAGGCTCGGATGACGCAACGCTATGTGCTCGCAATCGACCAGGGCACCACCTCCACCCGGGCCATCCTCTTCGATCAGCGGGCGCGGCTGACCGGGGTGGCGCAGCGCGAGCACCGGCAGCACTATCCGCGGCCGGGGTGGATGGAGCAGGACGCGCTCGAGGTCTGGCGCAATGTGGAGCGCATCGTGCCCGCGGCACTGCGGGATTCGGGGATCACCCTGGAACAGGTGGCCGCGGTGGGGATCGCCAATCAGCGCGAGACCACGGTGGTGTGGGACCGGCACACCGGGACGCCGATCGGGCGGGCCATCGTGTGGCAGGACGTGCGCACCGAGGATCTCGTCGAGCGGCTGCGGAAATCGCCCGGGGCGGAACGGATTCGGGAGCTGTGCGGCCTGCCGCTGGCCACCTACTTCGCCGCGCCGCGGCTGCGGTGGCTGCTGGATCGCACGCCGGGACTGCGGGAGCGGGCCGAACGCGGCGACGTGCTGTTCGGGACCATGGAGACCTGGCTCATCTGGAACCTCACCGGGGGAGCCGATCACGGGGTGCACGTCACCGATGTCTCCAATGCCGGCCGGACGCTCCTGATGAACCTGTCCACCCTGGAATGGGATCGAGAACTGTTGCGGTTCTTCGATATTCCCAAGGCCATGCTGCCCGGGATCCAGCCCTCGACCGGCGAATTCGGCACGGCGCGGCGCGTGCTGCCGGGGGTGCGGATCGCGGCGGCGCTGGGTGATCAGCACGCGGCGCTGTTCGGACAGACCTGTTTCGCGCCCGGCGAGACCGAATGCACCTACGGCACCGGCGGATTCCTGCTCATGAACACCGGGCGGGAGCTGGTGCGGTCCGAGCACGGACTGCTCACCACCATCGGGTACCAGGTGGGGCCGGAACCGGTGTACGCGCTGGAGGGGCCGATCGCGGTGACCGGCTCGCTGGTGCAGTGGCTGCGGGACAACATCGGGCTCATCGCCAGTGCGCCGGAGATCGAAACCCTCGCGGGCACAGTCGAAGACAATGGCGGCTGCTATCTGGTGCCCGCCTTCTCGGGGCTGTACGCGCCGCACTGGCGCAGTGACGCGCGCGGGCTGCTCATCGGGCTCACCTCGTACATCACCAAGGGGCACATCGCCCGTGCCGTGCTCGAGGCCACGGCCTGGCAGACGCGCGACGTGGTGGAGGCCATGAATGCCGACTCGGGACTGCAGGCCGGGGCGCTGCGGGTGGCGGGCGGGATGACCTCTGACAACCTGCTCATGCAGATCATCGCCGATGTGCTCGACATACCGGTCATGCGTCCGATCGTGGCGGAGACGGTGTCGCTGGGCGCGGCCTACGCGGCGGGCCTGGCGGTCGGTTACTGGCCGGATCTCGAGGGCCTGCGCCACAATTGGCGCGTCGCGGCGCAGTGGCTGCCGCGTATGGACGCGGACCTGCGCGCCGAGGAGTACGACAACTGGAAGCGGGCCGTGCAGCTTACCTTCGGCTGGCTGCGGCCCAACGAGCCGGTGTCCGGACGACGCCGAAGTCGTTGACCTAACGTGGCAGGTATGCGGCTCTACGTCGGTTGCGCAATGTGGACACACCCGGACTGGCAGGAGAAGCCGCTACCGCCGGCAGAACGCCTGCGCACGTACTCCTCCTGGTGCAATGCGGTGGAGGGCAACACCACCTTCTACGCGGTCCCGCAGCGGCGCACCGTCGAATCCTGGGCCCGCCAAACCGATCCCGACTTCCGCTTCGTGATCAAACTGCCCCGCACCATCACCCACGACCGCCGCCTCACCGGCATCGACGACGAGATGGCGGCGTTCCTGGACGCCATCGAACCGCTGGGCCGCCGCCTGCACTCGCTGTGGGTGCAGCTGCCCGCCTCTTTCACCAATCTGCCCGCTCTCGCCGAGCTGCTCGACGGCCTGCCGTCGCACTACCGCTGCGCCGTCGAGGTGCGCCACCCCGCCTTCTTCGAAAACCCGCGCGCCACGGCCCAACTCGAACAGGTGCTGACGGCCGCGGGTGCGGAGTGGATTCCGTTCGACACGACCGTCCTGTTCGACGGCCCGCCCGTCAGCCCGGCCGAGTACGAGGCTCGCTCCAAGAAGCCCAACAACCCGCGCCGCACCCGCGCCCTCACCGGATACCCCATCGTGCGCTATCACGGCCGCGACGACGTCGCCACCACCGTCGCCGGCTGGCAGCCCTGGATCGACGCCACCGTCGCCTGGCTGCGCGAAGGCCGCTCCCCGACCGTGTTCATCCACACGCCCGACAATGCCTCGGCCCGCACGCTCGCCCGCCGCTTCCATGCCGAGGTCCGTGCCCGCCTCCCCGACCTGGAACCCCTGCCGGACCCCCTCCCCACCGACCCCATGACCCTGTTCTGACCGGACCCGCGGACCGTTCGGCGCGGGCCGAAGGATGGCGGCGGGACACTGGACCCATGGAACCGATCAGAGACGGCGATGTGGACATCTCCGGAGCCGCCCGCCTCCTGGCCGACCCGGCCCGGGCCCGCATGCTCACCGTTCTGGCCGACGGCCGCGCCCAGCCGGCCGGCGAACTGGCCCGGGCGGCGGGCGTGACGGCCGCGACGGCCAGCGAGCACCTGGGCAAGCTGGTCGATCAGGGCTGGCTGGCCGTCGAGAAGGCGGGCCGTCACCGCTACTACCGCATCGCACTCCCCGAGGTGGTCCAGGTCCTGGAATCCATGGCCCTGATCTCGCCGGTCCAACCGGTCCGTTCGCTACGTGGCGCTCGTGCCAACCGCGACCTGAAGCTCGCCCGCACCTGCTACGACCATCTCGCCGGAGCCGTCGGGGTAGCGATCTTCGACGCCCTGCACGACGCCGACCTGTTGAACGTGATCGGCGGGCACTGGACCGCCACCGACCACACCCACCCCCTTCTCGACGAATTGGCCATCACCCCAACCGATCTCCGCCATTTCGGCCGCCGCCCACCGGTCAAGGTCTGCCTCGACTGGTCCGAACGCCGCTACCACCTGGCCGGTGGCCTCGGCGCACTGATGCTGCGCCGCATGCTCGACAAAGACTGGTGCGCCCCCGGAACCACCGCCCGCGCAATGGCATTCACCCCCGCCGGCTGGGCAGCACTCGACCGCACAGCCGGCATCGACAAGACCGCCATCAGCTCCGGCTTCGCCGGAACCGCCACCCCAGCCCCCGCGAAGGTCGTTCCACGCGGCGCCTGAAAGACCGGGCCGCGCACCTCCCGCACGAACAGCGGCGGGCACGCCATCTCCGGGTCGATCGACGCCGGGATGGTTCGGTCCGGGCCGAAGTTGTTGGGGGCCAGGGTGGAAGGCATGACCCGAACACTGGAACAGGCGCGGACCGGAAGTGGTGGGCCGGCGCTGGCGGCGATTTCCGCCGGGTATTTCGTTGTCATTCTCGATGCCACGATCGTGAACATCGCGCTGGATCGGATGGCGGTCGGGCTGCATACGACGGTGACGGGGCTGGAGTGGGTGGTCGACGGGTATACCGTCACCGTCGCGGCGCTGCTCATGCTGGGTGGCGGGCTGGCGGATCGGTTCGGGGCTCGGCGCTGCTTCCAGGCGGGGCTGGGGTTCTTCGCAGTGGCCTCGGTGGGGTGTGCGGTGGCGCCGGAGGTCGGGCTGCTGGTGGCAGCCCGGGTCGTGCAGGGAATCGGTGCGGCGCTGCTGATTCCAGCCTCGCTGGCCTTGATCCGGTTCACGTATCCGGATGCGGCGGAGAGAGCGAGGGCCACCGGGATCTGGGGTGCGATCGGGTCGACGGCGGCCAGTTGCGGGCCGGTGCTGGGCGGCGTGCTTTCCGAAACCCTGGGCTGGCCCGCGATTTTCGCCATCAACGTGCCGGTGTGCGCGGTGACGGCGGTGCTGGTCCACCGGGCGGCACCGTCTGTACCCGGTGTGGCGCAGCGGATTCCGGTGCCGGGGCACGTCGCGGCCGTCGTCGGGATGGCGGGAGTCACCGCCTTCGTGATTCTCGGCGGTGCCCGTCCCATACGTCCGGAGCTGCTCACGGTCGCGGTTGTGGCGGCGTCGGCCGGGCTGCTGCTGGGATCTGTGGCGGCACGCTCGGGTAAAGGGCTGCTGCCCGAAGGGCTTCGTCGCGAACGTGGTTTCACCGGCGGCGCGATGATCGGCCTGGCGCAGAACTTCGGCTTCTACGGCGAGCTCTTCGTGGTCGGTCTGTACCTGCAACGGCACCTGGGCTATTCGCCCGCGCTGGCCGGTGCGGCACTGCTGCCTGAGATGGCCGTCGGCATTCTGGCGTCCGCTCTGGGCGGCCGGCACGCCGCGCGCCGCGGTCCCCGCGCGGTCATCGTCACCGGCCTGACCATCGGCGCGACGGGGCTGACCGGCCTTGCGTGCATCAGTGCCCGGACGCCCTATCCGGTGGTCGCGATCCCCTTGCTGCTCATCGGTTTCGGTATGGCCTACACCATGCCCGCCGCCACCAATGTCACCGTGTCGGCTGCGGGCCCCACGCACGCGGGGCTGGCCGCCGCCGCGTTCAATGCCGCCCGGCAGCTGGGTTCGGCGCTCGGTGTCGCGGTCCTGGGCGCGCTGATTCCGATCGCCCCCGGTGCGCTCGCCATCCCGCTGGCGATCGCCGCCGCGGTCTACCTCGCCGCCGCCATCCTGGCCCGGGCGCTCCTCCCGGCGCGGGGTCGTCCGTGAATGCGGCAGGGTCGTCCCTGAAGGTGGACGCGGCACACGGTGGGGCGGGCCGGGCCCGCCCCACCGTGTGCCACCGGATGATTCAGCCCACGAGGACCGGGGGCTTGCTGGAGCGCTGGGCTTCGCGGGCGAGCGCGCGGTCGCGCTGCTCCTCGAAGCGGACCACGTCCTTGCGGAGCTTGTCGAGGAATTCGCCGAGCTCGTTGCGGCGCCGGTCGCCGGCGGGGCCGAAGTCGGTGCGCTCGAAGATGTTCCACTTCTTGAGGTTGGGGATCAGCACCTCGTCGAGGTGCTGGCGCAGATCGTAGATGCCGTGCTTGGCCATCAGCACGCCGTTGCGGCGGAAGTTGGGCATGCCCAGGCCGGGCATCTGGAAGCCCACCACGACATTGGTGATGGCGTCCATGGCCTGGTCGGGCGAGAGGTCCAGGGCCGCGGCGCACATATTGCGGTAGAAGAGCATGTGCAGGTTCTCGTCCGCGGCGATCCGCTGCAGCATGCGGTCCGCGATGGGGTCGTCGCACACTCTGCCGGTATTGCGGTGGGACACCCGGGTCGCCAATTCCTGGAATGTCACATAAGCGACAGAATGCATGAATCCGGCATCGGCGTGAATGTACTCGGTATCCGAGTACTTCCTGATCAGATGCGCGGGGTTGTACCCGTCGGTCATGTGAATCATTCGCGCCTGCTCCAGCGCCACCGGATCCACACCCCGGGTGACGACCAGATAGTCGCGCATCACGATGCCGTGCCGGTTCTCCTCGGCCGTCCAGCGGCCCACCCAGGTACCCCAAGCCCCGTCCTGGGAGAAATTCTCGGCGATTTCCCGGTGATAGCTGGGCAGATTGTCCTCAGTGAGAAGATTGGTCACCATGGCCGCCTTGGCGACCTCGCTGAGCTTCGACTGCTCCGGTTCCCAGTCCACACCCGCCATAGCTGCGAAGTTGCGACCGAGATCCCAAGGCACGTAGTCGTGCGGGTTCCAGTCCTTGGCCATCGATAGGTGACGGTTCACGTTCTGCTCGGCAATCGGTTCCAGCTCGATGAGCAGCTCCAACTGCGTGAGACTCCTGGCCACGATCCTGTGCCCTCCCTCGAAATGGCTCGGCGCTGGGGGAATGATGTTAGGAGAGAAACGCTGGAGATCCGGCGACCGCCGCCGCGGCGAGAGGGGATCCGTGGGGTCGAAAAGGGATGCCCGCGTGTCGCGTAATGAGACCGATCGGCTCCGCCTCGGATAATCTAGCTCAGTTCGCCGAATATTGGCTTCATACCCCGCCGATGCGTTCACGGCCGGGCTCGCTCACTAGTTCTAAACCAGTCATTGACAGCCATGCGGATCGCACGCTGGTTCGCCGAAGCATTGCTACGGAGAGTGAACATGCAGACGCCCCACCGCCGGCAGTACCCCAGTGTCGTGGTCACCGCGCTCGCGGCGACCACCTCGATCGCGGGCGACGTCGACTCGACGTGGAAGGGACTACTCAACGGGGAGAGCGGGATCGACGTTCTCGAGGACAGCTTCCTCGACGATTTCGGCTTACCGGTCCGCATCGGTGGTCACCTCAAGGTCTCGCCCGCCGGCCTGGTCACCAATGCCGAGGCCCGGCGCCTGTCCTACGTCGAGCAGATGGCGGTGGTGCTGGGTCGTGAGGTGTGGGCCAATGCCGGCAGCCCCGAGGTGGACCACGATCGCCTCGGCGTCTCCATCGGCACCGGTCTCGGCGGCGCGGAGATGCTCATGTCCGCCCGCGACAAGCTGGTCAACGGCGGCTACCGCAAGGTGGTGCCGAACACCGTGCAGGCCGTGATGCCCAATGGCGCGGCCGCCTGCGTCGGGGTCGAGCTGGGCGCGAGGGCCGGTGTGTGCACTCCCGTTTCGGCTTGTTCGTCCGGTTCGGAGGCGATCTCCAATGCCTGGCGCATGGTCGTCATGGGCGATGCCGACATGGTGGTCACCGGCGGCGTGGAGGGTTCCATCCAGGCACTGCCCATCGCCGGGTTCTCCATGATGCGCGCCCTGAGCACCCGCAACCACGACCCCAAAGGCGCCTCGCGGCCGTTCGACATGGACCGCGACGGTTTCGTTTTCGGTGAGGCGGGCGCGCTCATGGTCATCGAGACCGAGGAGCACGCCAAGGCCCGCGGCGCCACCATCCACGCCCGCATCATGGGCGCGGGCGTCACCTCCGACGGCTTCCACCTGGTCGCCCCCGACCCCGAGGGCACCGGCGCGGCGCGTGCCATGTCCCGCGCCATGGAGTACGCGGGCCTGTCCAAATCCGATGTCACGCATATCAATGCGCACGCCACCGCCACGCCGATCGGCGATACCGCGGAGGCGAACGCCATCAAGCAAGCCGTCGGCAATCACCCCGCGGTGTACGCGCCGAAATCCGCCCTCGGGCATTCCATCGGCGCGGTCGGTGCGCTGGAGTCGATCATCACCGTCCTCAGCGTGCGGGACGGAATCATCCCCGCCACACTGAATTTGGAGAATCAGGACCCCGAGATCGACCTGGATGTGGTGAAAGGCCAGGCCCGGCCGGGTCGCTACGACTACGCCCTGAACAACTCCTTCGGTTTCGGCGGGCACAACGTGGCCATCGCTTTCGGCCGGTACTGATCGCCCCGGCCGCACGCGGTACCTCCATCGGCCGTAGGCAGTGACGTGGGATTCCGGCACCTGCTAGAGTTCCCCAGCCCCCAGCTACATTCGGGCTTTCGTGTCGATCTTTGTTCGGTGTCACTGCACAGTTCTGACGACTGTGAGTTGAAAAAGGATAGGGAATGATCGGCGAGACCATCGATGACTATCTGGACGAGCACGGCAACATCAAGATCCCTGACAACCAGACCATGGTCGACCTGCTCGACAAGCACGCCGCGGCCAACGGGGACGAGCTCGCCTACCGCTATATCGACTATTCACGCGAACGCGACGGCGAGTACCACGACATCACGTGGAATCGCTTCGGCCTCCGGCTGCGCGCCGTAGCCGCCCGACTACAGCAGGTCACGCAGCCGGGCGACCGGGTCGCCATCCTGGCGCCGCAGGGACTCGACTACATCGTGGCCATGTACGCCGCGGTGTACGCGGGCAATATCGCGGTACCGCTGTTCGATCCGGACGAGCAGGGGCACACCGACCGGCTGTACGCCGTGCTCGAGAACTGCAGGCCCGCGGCCGTCCTGACGGTCGGTGCGGCCGCCTCCGGGGTGCGCGAGATCTTCAAACACCTACCCGCGCCGCAGCGTCCGCGCATCGTGGCGGTCGAGGCGATCCCGGACGGCGTGGGGGAGAGCTGGGTACGGCCGCACGTGCAGATGGACGATGTGGCCTACCTGCAATACACCTCCGGCTCCACCCGCACCCCGGCCGGCGTGGAGATCACGCACCGGGCGGTCGGCACCAACCTGCTGCAGATGATCGATGCCATCGGCATCACCGAGAAGGCCCGCGGCGTCACCTGGCTGCCGCTGTTCCACGACATGGGGCTGCTGACGGTCATCCTGCCCACCATCGGCGGCAAGTACATCACCATCATGTCGCCCAGCGCCTTCGTGCGCCGGCCCTACCGCTGGATCAAGGAGCTGGCCGCCCAGGAGGACGGCGCCGAGATCTTCGCCGCCGCACCGAATTTCGCCTTCGAGCACGCCGCGGCCCGCGGATTGCCCAAGGCCGGTGAGGAATTGGACCTGTCCAATGTCATCGGACTGATCAATGGCAGCGAGCCGGTGTCGCTGACCTCGATGCAGAAGTTCAACGACGCCTTCGCCCCGTACGGCCTGCCCAAGACCGCCATCAAACCCTGCTACGGCATGGCCGAGGCCACACTGTTCGTCTCCGCCACCAAGCGCGAGGACGAGGCCCGCACGGTCTGGGTGGACCGTACCCGGCTCAATGCCGGGCAGATGGTCGAGGTCGACGAGCACGCGGAAAACGCTGTGGCCCAGGTGTCCTGCGGCTACGTGGCGAAGTCCCAGTGGGCGGCCATCGTGGACCCGGACACCGGCGCGGAGAAGGCCGAGGGCGAGGTCGGCGAGATCTGGTTGCACGGTGCGAACATCGGCCGCGGCTACTGGGGCCGTCCGGAGGAGAGCCTTGCCACGTTCCACAACAGGCTCACCTCCCGGCAGCCCGCGAGCCGCGCGGAAGGTGCGGCGGCGGACGGGAACTGGATGCGCACCGGCGACTTCGGCGCGTACTACGACGGCGAGCTCTTCATCACCGGCCGCGTCAAGGACCTGGTGATCGTGGACGGCCGCAACCACTATCCGCAGGATCTGGAGTACTCCGCCCAGGGGGCCAGCACCGCCCTGCGCCCGGGTTTCGTGGCGGCCTTCTCGGTCGCGGGGGATCAGCTCCCGGCCGAGGTGGTCGCGGTCGACACCGGCGCGCCCGCCTCCGCCTCCGAGCAACTGGTCATCGTGGCCGAACGCGGTACCGGCGCGGCCAAGCTCGACCCGGAGCCGATCACCGAGATCGTGCGGGCGGCCATCGCCAAGCGCCACGGCGTCACCGTGCGGGACCTGCTGCTGGTTCCCGCGGGCTCGATTCCGCGCACCTCCAGCGGCAAGATCGCCCGCCGCGCCTGCAAGGCGGCCTACCTGGAGGGCACCCTCCGCGGCGGCCACCGCCAGCAGGCGTTCCCGGACGAGACCGACTGACCGGGTTTCCTCGGCGAGTGGCACACCTCCGGGAGACCCCGGAGGTGTGCCACTCGGCGTTTCGGGTCGAGGGGATGCGTCAGTTGTCGAGCTGTACCGAGGTGAGCTGCTCGGCGGGGTGGGCAGCATGCGCGGCCAGGGTGCGGGCGGCGGCATTCAGGCGGGCGCGGGCATCCGCATCGGCAACCAGGCCATCCGGTCCGATACCGCTCTGGAGCACGGTGATGCGGCCGCAGGCCGCCTCGACCAACTCGGCTCCGACGTAGCCGAGCACGGTGCGCAGGGTGGCCACAGCGGCCTCACCGCGGCCCTCGTAGGCGACGTTCACGTAGGCGACCGGCTTGTCGCTGAGATCGGCATTGCCGACCGTCCACTCGAGCAGGTTCTTCAGGCTGCCGGGGATCATGCCCGCGTATTCCGGGGTGCAGAACAGCACCGCGTCGACCGCGGCGAGCTGCCGGTGCAGGGCCTCGACCACGGGGGGCTCGGGCTCGTCACCGGGGATGAAAGCGGGCAGGTCGAGCAGGCCCTGGTACCGAACGGCCTCGAAGTCGGACCCGGCGTCGGCGGCGATCGAGCGCAGCGCGGCGGTGTTCGTCGAGCCCTCGCGAGTGCTGCCCGAAATCAACAGGATGCGGGGAATAGTCACAACTGCGCCAACATGGCTGGGGCCGGGAGTATTTCGAGGTCACGGGGTCGTTGACTCCTATGCGCCGTCCCACCGAATGGGAGTTGTTGTGACAAGAGGTGTCGCTATCTCTCATAGTGGGTATGGTTCCGTTCGACCGAACTGTCCGGGACAGCTGACGCCGCCCCCTCAGGTCCGGTTGTGCGACAACTGCATAACGCGAGTGTGTGCAAGAAGGGCAGGCAACGATGACTGCGAACACCAACCGCCTCGACGAGGCGGCGGTCGGTGCCGGATATCCCGGTGCGTTCGAACCCGGCAGGCTGCTGGCCGCCGAACCGATGACCGCACGGATGCTGCCCGGGGTTCCGCTGCCTGCTCGCGCCTGGCGCATCAAGTACACATCGACCACCGCCACCGGGGCTCCGACGCAGGTCAGCGGCACCGTGCTGGTGCCGAACACGCCGTGGCGCGGACCCGGCCCGCGCCCGCTGGTCGGGTACGCCGTCGGCACGCAGGGCCTGGCGAGCACGGTCGCCGCCGCGTCCTGGCAGCTGCGGTTCGGGCTGGAGTACGAATCGGTCTTCCTCCGCGCCGCCCTGCGCCGCGGCTGGGCGCTCGCCATCACCGACTATCCGGGCCTGGGCACTCCGGGTCTGCACCCGTACGTCATGGGCCGCGCCCTGGGCCCGGCTGTCCTGGACAGCATGCGCGCCGCGCGCCGGCTGCCCGAGGCGGACCTGGATCCCGATGGCCCGCTGGGCGTCTACGGCTACTCCGAGGGCGGCAATGCCGCGGGCTGGGCGCTGCAGTTGCAGCCCGACTATGCCCCTGACCTGCCGCTCGCCGGCGGCGTGGTCGGCTCGGCGCCGGCCGACATGGTCGACATGGTGAAGTTCCTGGACGGCACGCCCTACGCCTTCCTGCTCTTCTACGGTGTGCTCGGCATCGAGGCCGCCTATCCGGAACTGAATGTGCTGCAGCACCTCAAGCCGCAGGGCCGCGCCCTGGCCGCGCTGTTCCGACACACCCATGTCGCCGCCGCGGCCGTGCTGGGGATCGGTGCGGGTCTGGTCGTGCCCACGAAGGTCTCGACCTTCTGCCACCGGCCCCCGTTCGACGTGCCCGAGGTCAAGGCCCGGCTGCTGGAGAACCGGCTGGGCGGAATCGCGCCCGCCACACCGGTTCTGGTGGCCGGCGGCACCAGCGAGCAGGTCATCCCGTATCCGCAGGCCGTGCGCCTCGCGGAGGAGTGGGAGGCGCTGGGTGCGGACGTCACCATGCACACCATGCGGGGACGTGAACACATCGGCGGCGCGATGGCCTTCGCGGGACCTGCCATGCGGTTCCTCTCCGAGCGTTTCACCGAGGAGGCCGACGCTCCGGTGCTGCTCCGCGGGGCGTAATCATCGGGAAAAGGCCGGGATCCACCGACGGATCCCGGCCTTTTACCGCGAATCTCAGCCCGCGACACCCCAATGCAGGACGCGCGAGGTGAACAGCACCAGCCCGAGTGAGACCACCGCGACGGTCACCAGGCCGACCACGGCGACCACCAGCGGCCGCCAGCCCGTCCTGGCCAGCTCCCGAAGATTGGTATTGAGCCCGACGCCCGCGAAGGTGAGCAGGAAGGCCCAGCGGGACACATTGGCCAGGTTGGTGACCTGCTGCTTGCTCAGCCAGTGGAAGGTCGCCACCGCGGACACGGCCAGGAAGCCCAGCACGAACTTCGGGAACTTGGACCACACGAACACCGCCTTCGCCCGCAGCCCGGGCGCGATCGCGTCGGCCTCGCCGCGCGCCGCCCAGTAGGCCGCGAAGCCCAGCACCACGAAACCGATGAGGGCATTGCGGGTGGACTTCACCAGTACCGCGATCTTGCCCGCCTCATCGGAGAACAGATAGCCGGTGGCGGTGGTCTCGGCGGTGTTGTCCACGGCCAGGCCCGCCCACAGCCCGAACTCGTGATCGCTGAGCCCGATGGCGTGCCCGAGCGGCGGCAGCGCGAACAGCGCGACCGCGCCCAGCGCGAGAATGGCCGCGATGGCGTAGCCGACATCGGAATTGCGGGCCCGGATCGCGCCCTTGCCCGCGATGATGGCCGACACCCCGCAGATGGCGGTGCCGATGGCCAGCAGCGATCCGAGCTTGCCGGACAGACCCAGCCGGCGCGCCACCGCCAGGATGATCGCGCCCGACACGGTCATGTCGACCAGGATCTGAATGAAACTGGTACCGCCCAGCTTCGCGACATCGCCGAGCACGAAGCGCGAGCCGAGCGCCACGATGCCGATCTTGAGCCAGAACTCGTAGGTGCCGACACCCGGCCGGAAGATCGGGTGCAGGCCAACGGTATTGGTGATGAGCAGGCCGATCAGGATGGCCCACAGCACGTATTCGATATCGGGGACGGTCCAGTGCTGATGCTTGGCGGCGGCGTTCCACCAGATCTGCGCGTACTTGCCGAGCACGCCGACCGCGATGAGCAGCAGGATGCCCGGGACGTAGCCGAGCAGGCGGGCAACGGTGAGCGGACCCAAGGGCTCGTCGAAGTCGGTTGCCCCGGAGCCGGTTTCGGCGTTCTTCCCGAGATTCACGGCGATGTCACTCACGGCGTCACCACGGAATCTTCGGCAGCACGTCGAATACGGCGAGCACGGTCACCACGCCCGACACGATCAGCGACCACCAGTCGGCACCCAGACGTCCGAGGGCGTCGGGCCACGACGGCCGGGCGGCGGATGTCTCCGGCGCGGGATTGGGACTGTTCACCAGGGGCCTCCAGGTCGAAAAAGCGCAGTACAGCAGGTCTGCACTATGGGGTGCCCGGAGGATTTCGGACAGCGTTGGAATCGGCCTGATTCCAGCTCGGTCGTGCTGTTTCCGCTCAGTCGCGGCGGTGCGCGCGCCGATGGGCGGCCGGTGTGGTGCCGGTCCAGCGTTTGAACGCGTGGATGAACGGGGTGGCCTCGGTGTACCCGAGCCGAATGGCGATGTCGTCCACCGACAGTGGCGTCAGCATCTCCTCGGCCAGGGTGCGGCGCACCTCGTCGAGCAGCGCGCGGTAGGAGGTGCCGGCCGCCTCGAGATGGCGGCGCAGATTATGGCCGAAAGTGTTGATTTTGTGGCCGTCGCTCTTTCATGACGGGATACGTGCAGGTCGTAGCGTCGGACTCGAGCACATCGAGGTGAGGAGAGGGACGCATGACCACCAGGCTGTCGATCGTCATCATCGGCACCGGCTTCGGCGGCCTCGGCATGCCGGGCGCATCACCAACAACTGGCCGGGCACCGTCACCGGATACCGCCGCGCGACCCGTCGCCTGAACCCCGCCGACTACCGGCTCACCCCGGTCGCCCACGCAGAATCCCAGGAGTAGCAATGCGATTCGACTACGACGTCCTCGTCATCGGTTCCGGCTTCGGCGGCAGCGTGAGCGCCTTGCGGCTGATCGAGAAGGGGTACCGCGTCGGCGTGCTGGAGGCCGGCCGCCGCTTCGAGGACCACGAGTTCGCGAAGACCTCGTGGCGGCTGCGGCAGTACCTGTGGGCGCCGGCCCTGGGCTGCTTCGGAATTCAGCGGCTGGCGCTGCTGAACGACACCTTCGTGATGGCGGGGGCGGGTGTCGGCGGCGGCTCGCTGGTCTATGCCAACACCCTCTACGAGCCGCCGGACAAGTTCTACGCGGACCGGCAGTGGGGTCACATCACCGACTGGAAGGACGAGCTCGCCCCACACTACGACCAGGCCAAGCGCATGCTGGGCGTCACGGCCAATCCGGCGACCACCCCGGCGGATCGCGTGCTGCGAGGCGTGGCCGAGGGGATGGGAATCGGCGACACCTACCAGCCCACCCCGGTCGGCGTCTTCTTCGGCGGACCCGGCCGCCGCCCCGGCGAGGACGTGCCGGACCCGTTCTTCGGCGGCGCCGGGCCGGACCGGCGCACCTGCACCCACTGCGGTGAATGCATGACGGGCTGCCGGCACAATGCCAAGAACACGCTGGTCAAGAACTATCTGTATCTGGCCGAAAAGGCCGGCGCCGCAGTGCATCCGCTCACCACGGTCACCGATGTGCGACCGCTGAGCGGCGGCGGCTACGCGGTGGAGACCGTCCGTACCGGGCGCGTGGTCCGCAAGCAGCGTCGCGAATTCACCGCCGAGCACGTGATCTTCGCCGCCGCCTCGCTCGGGACCCAGCGGCTGTTGCACCGGCTGCGGGACAGGGGCTCGCTCACCGGGATCTCCGACCGGCTCGGCTATCTGTCACGCACCAATTCCGAGGAATTGCTCGGCGTGCGCAGCCGTGACGAGCACGCGGATTACACCAAGGGCGTGGCGATCACGTCCTCGATCCACCCCGACCACGACACCCATGTGGAGCCGGTGCGCTATGGCAAGGGCAGCAATGCTTTCGGCGTGATGAGCACTCTGATGGTCGACGACGAGGGCGACACCCCGCGCTGGCGGCTCTGGTTGCGAGCGGCCGGCCGTCGGCCACGTGACGCGGTCCGGGTGCACAATTCGCGGCATTGGTCCGAGTGCACCATCGGTCTGCTGGTCATGCAGTCGGTGGACAACTCCATCACCACCTACACCAAGCGTGGGCTGTTCGGCCGCCGCATGACCACCAAACAGGGTGAGGGCCAGCCCAATCCGACCTGGGTCCCCGCCGGGCACGAGGTCGCCCGCCGGGTGGCGGACGCCATCGACGGCATCCCCATCGGCGCCAGCTCCAGCATTCTGAAGATCCCCATGACCGGACATTTCCTGGGCGGCTGCGCCATCGGCGACTCGCCCGCCACCGGCGTCGTCGATGCCTACCACCGGCTCTACGGTCACCCGGACCTGCACGTCATCGACGGCTCCACCATCTCGGCCAACCTCGGCGTCAACCCGTCGCTCACCATCACCGCACAGGCCGAACGCGCACTCTCGTTGTGGCCCAACAAGGGTGAGCCCGACCCCCGCCCGGAGGTGGGTGCGGCCTATCGCCGTCTACCCCCGATTCCGCCCCGCAACCCGGTCGTCCCGCCCACCGCCCCGGCTGCCCTGCGGCTCCCACTGGTCGGCTGCAACGAAGGTGTGAAGACACACGGGGACAACTGATCCCCCGACTCCGGATCGCATGGCCTCATCGGGAAAGTCGTCGAGCGTCGACGGGAAAAGGGCGGGCGCGGGTGCGCCCGCCCTTTCGCGGCGTCGGAGCGGGTGCGGTCAGAGCGCCAGCAGGCGGGCCTTGGCCTCGTCGTATTCGCGGATGAGGCGTTCGACCAGGTCGGCCGCCGGGCGCACGGCGTCGACCGCGCCGATGCCCTGGCCCGAGCCCCAGATGTCCTTCCACGGCTTGGCTCCGGGCGTGGTGGAGTCGGATTCACCGGTGCCGAAATCCATGGCGGACGGGTCGGACTGGCCCAGGTTGTCGGGGTCCATGCCGGCGGCGGTGATGCTGCCGCGCAGGTAGTTGCCGTGGACGCCGGTGAAGAGGTTGGAGTAGACGATATCGCCCGCGCCGGAGTCGACGATCATCTGCTTGTACCCGGGCACCGCATTGGCCTCGTCGGTGGCGATGAAGGCCGAGCCGATGTAGGCCAGGTCCGCGCCCGAGGCCTGGGCGGCCAGGATGGAGCGGCCGTGCGCGATGGACCCCGACAGCAGCAGCGGGCCGTCGAACCAGGACCGGATCTCCTGGGTCAGCGCGAAGGGGGACTGGGGCCCGGCGTGCCCGCCCGCGCCCGCCGCCACCGCGATCAGGCCGTCGGCGCCGCGTTCGACGGCCTTGTGCGCGAACACATTGTTGATGATGTCGTGCAGCACGATGCCGCCGTAGGAGTGCACGGCCTCATTGACATCGGGCCGCGCGCCCAGCGAGGTGATGACGATCGGCACCCGGTGCTCGACGACCGTGGCCAGGTCCTCCTCCAGCCGGTCATTGCTCTTGTGCACGATCAGGTTGACCGCGTACGGCGCCGCCGGCTGCTCCGGATTGTCGGCGTCGTGCTTGGCGAGCTCCTCGTTGATCCGCACCAGCCACTCCTTGAAGAGCGACTGCGGCCGCGCGTTCAGCGACGGGAACGAACCCACGATGCCCGCCTTGGACTGGGCGATCACCAGCTCGGGCCCGGACACGATGAACATGGGGGAGGCGACCGCGGGCAGGCGCAGGCGCTCGGACAGGATGGGCGGCAGGCTCATTGACCAGTTCCTTCATCAAGGGGTTACCCGGCGTAGGTTACCGCCGGTAAGAAGTTCAGGCCGCGCGGGTTTCGGCCAGCCGATCGTGGCGGGCGTAACTGCGGTCCGGATTGTTCACGAGGGCGGCCCGCCGCATCATGCGCTCGGTGGCGCGGCGGCCCAGCCGCTCGCTCAGCCGGGTCGCGCCCGGAATGACCCGGCGCGGCACCTCCAGCACGCCGTTGACGACCGCCGTGGCCAGCACCGTCGCCAGGAAGACGCGGCTGTAGGGCATCTCCAGGAAGTCGGAGTTGGTCTTACCCAGCAGGATTCGGCTGTAGGAGACCGAGTACATCGTGAACGCCCAGCGCAGTGCCCGGGAACGCAGGCCGGGCCCGTCGAACCCATAGATCGGGCCGAGCGCGGACACCAGCGCTTTGGACAACCGCCGCGAGTCCTCGTCGGGCAGGAATTCGTAGTCGGCCTGCAGCCACAGCAGCCGCCAGGTGTCGGTCTCGTCGGCCGGCAGGATCTCGGGATCGAGCCCGATGAGGTGGCCGACATACCGCCACAGGTGGTAGACGGCCGCCTTCTCCTTCTTCGAGAACCGCAGCCCGACGGCATTGCACCCGGCAATCGTGGCCAGCGAGAACAACATCAGCGTGCCCGCGGTCAGGGACTGGTTGAGCGGCTGATCCCACTGCTCGTAATCCCAGTCCGGCCGCCGGTTCATGCCCGCCCGCACCTGCGCGTGCATGATGCGCACCCGCACGGTGTTCTTGAATCCCGGCGCGAACCGCTCCAGTCCGCCCGGCGCGGTCACGTCGATCCACCAGGTCGCGGTCTCGACGACCCGGCGGGGCGCCATGGTCTCGGCCGACAGCCCGCCGGTGCCGACCAGCACCTTGCCCGCCCGCGAGGCGAGGTAGCCGCCATTGAGCGAGAACATGGACAGTGCCAGGTTGGTCGCCCACGGCCCGACCCGGCCGCTGACCCGCGCGGCCCGGTCCATCTTGTCCCGGTCGAGCCAGAACGGCACCGAATCGATGTGCGCGAAAAAGGCTTTCAGCTCGGCGGGCGCGTCCGGCACCGCGTCGATGCCGCGCTCCAGGGCCGTCTCGAACATGGCCCGGCCCTGCCCGGTCGGCAGTCGCCGGAACATCTCGACCACGGCGTCGGCCAGCGGGTCGCCCATCTTGGTGAACTTGCGGTAGGCGGCCTGCTGCTCGGGGGTCGGACGGATATCTCCGGGGGCGAGGACCTTGACCCCGATATTGAACGGGAACTCCCGGAAGATCACCGGATCGGGCAATTCGGAACGCGTCATTGCGTGCCTCCTGGGTGCGTTCAGATTCTGGTGAAGGATGTCACCAGAACTTTGGTGATAGTCTTCACCAAACTTTGCGGCATGGCAACAGGCAGGGCGGAACCGTGGACATACCCCGTGGCCGATACGCCGGTCTCAGCGCTGATGAGCGCCGGAACCAGCGGCGCGAGCGGCTGCGCGAAGTCGCGCTGGAGGTGATCGCCGAGGAGGGTATCGGCGGGTTGAAGGTGCGGGCGCTGTGCGCCCGCGCCGGGCTCAATGATCGCTACTTCTACGAGACCTACAGCCACACTGACCGGCTGCTGTACGAACTGGTCGACGAGCAGCTGGCCGAGGTCGTCGCCGCGGTCATGGGCGTCATCGCCGCCGCGCCCGCCGACACCCGGATCCGCCTGCGGGCCGTGATCGAGGCCGGCGTCACCGCCATCGCCGATCATCCCGCCCGCCGCCGGCTGGCCATCGATATGCAGACCACCGACGAATTGCGCCGCCGCCGTACCGAACTCATCGATGTGGTCGCCCAGGTCATGCTCGATCAGGGGCGCGAACTGCTCGGCGCCGCCGCCGTCACCGGAGTGCACGCCGAGCTCGCCGCCCGCACGGTCGCCCACGGCGGCCTGGAGATCCTCATCGAATGGCTGCGCGACGAGCTGGACATCGACCGTGCCCAGCTCATCGACTTCCTGGTGGCCATGATCCTGACCGCGTCCGAGATCACGGCCACCGTGCAACGCGAAATGGCTTCTAACTGAGTCCCTTTTCGGCGGCGCGGATCTTGCGGTAGGCGGTCCGGTGGTCTCCCGGGCGTCAGGGCACGACGATCGTGAAATTGGGATCGGCCTTGTCGAGCAGGCCGGTGAGCCGCTTCCACACCCCGGTATCGCCCTTGGTCTGCAGGCCGTCGAACTTTCCGGTCGCCATCAGCTGCAGCAGGCCGAGTTTGGTGAGGGTGATGTCGAGATCGGCATCCCGCTTGCGGGTGGCCGGATGGTGGATGAGCGCGCCATGGCTCAGCTCCATCCGGTACTCCTCGCCGCTGTCGGTGAAATGCCAAGCGATGCTGAACTTCTCGTCCCACGCCTGGGATCCGACGATGTTCAGCGACAGCGTGTCGAACAGCTGGGTGATGCTCATGGCGAGGGCTACCGCCTGGCTGGCGGCGATCGCCGTGGGGGCGACGCCCCGGCGGAGTTCCTGTGCGCCGGTGAGGAAACAGTTGCGCCAGGTCGCGTTCTCGGAGCCGAAGCCGAGCTGCTCGAACACCGCCGCCAGGGTCTCCTTGGCCTCGGCGTGGGACGGGTCGGCGAAGACCGCGTGGCTGCCGAGTTCGGCCGCGAAGCGCAGATCGCCCTGGTCCACGAACTCCTTCACCTTGGCGACGGTCGCGTCCACGCCGCCGAGCAGCTGCACGTAGCGGGTGGCCTGCTCCTGCGGCGGGTGCAGCCACAGGTGCGCCGGATTGGCGTCGTACCAGCCGAGATAGCGCTGGTAGACGGCCTTCACGTCATGGCTGATGGAGCCGTAGTACCCGCGGTTGTTCCACTGTGCGGCCAGGTCCGGGGCCAGCGGGAAGTCCTCGGCGATCTCGGTTCCGATCTCGCCCTGGTTCATTCGCCGCACGGTCTGGTCGTGCAGGTAGGCGTAGGTGTCGCGCTGCTGGATCAGGAACTCCACGATGTTGTCCCGGCCCCACGTCGGCCAGTGGTGCGAGGCGAACACGACATCGGTGTGGTCGATGAACATCTCGATCGCCTCGGCGATGTACCGCGACCACATGCGGGCATCGCGGACCTGGGCGCCGCGCAGGGTGAGGATGTTGTGCAGGGTGTGGCAGGCGTTCTCGGCCATGCACAGCGCATTGCGGTCGGGCAGCAGGAAGTTCATCTCGGCCGGCGCCTCGGTGCCGGGCGTCATCTGGAAGATGATCCGCACCCCGTCGACCACTTCCTCCTGGCCGGTGGCGGTGATGTCGAGTGTCGGTGCGAGCAGCCCGAATTCACCCGCCGAGGCGACCGGGCCCAGGCCCATGCCGACCAGCCCCTTCGGGTCGCGCGTCAGATTCGCGCCGGAGTAGTACATGCCGCGCCGCAGCATGGCCGTGCCGACATACACGTTCTCCGAGATGGCGTGTTCCATGAAGTGCTCGGGCGCGATGATCGGCACGGTGGTGTCCTGATCGACCACACCGAGCACGCCGCCGAAATGATCGGCGTGCGGGTGGGTGTAGATCACCGCGGTGACCGCGCGGTCGCCGCGGTTCGCGCGGTACAGCGCCAGCGCCGCGGCGGCGGTCTCCGCGCTCACGAGCGGGTCGACCACGATGACGCCGTTGTCCGATTCGATCAGCGTCATGTTCGAAATATCCAGGCCGCGAACCTGATACACGCCCTCGCACACCTCGTAGAGGCCGTGCATCGCGGTGAGCTGGGACTGCCGCCACAGGCTCGGGAGGACGGTGGCCGCGCCGTCGGCCTTCAGGAAGTCGAAGGAGTCCGCGTCGTAGGCCACGCCTCCGCTCTTCCCCGGAATCACGGCGGGCGAGAGTCGCGCGATGAATCCGCGCTCGGCATTGTCGAAATCGGTGCGATCAACGGGTGCTGCTGTCATGTGCCACCTCACTGTTGGGTTTTCCGACTGTCGATCCAGTTGGTTCCGAGGTCGACGGCCTTGGTGAGCGGCCCGCAGATCTCGGGTTCCTGCAGAGCCCGTATGCGGACGCTGTTCACGCCACGTCTTTCGCCAGCCTCACATAGAACGGGTGAACTTCCAGCAATTTGAGATAGGTCTGTTGCGGGTGGCTGCCAAAGGTGAATTTGGTGCAATTGCGGAGATTCAGCTATCCAACGGGTATCCAGTAGCCCGCCCGCGGCGGCCGCATTGACCCTGGACGAATCGTGACTCACATCTCAGGATGAGACCTGATCTTCATCGATGAGGAGTGGGCATGGTGACCGAGCAGCGCGTGGACTGGCTGGCGGGTGGCGTGCGGCGGTCGGTCGCCGCGGACCGGATCGTCGGGGTCGCGTCGGAGCTGTTCCAGGCGCGCGGGTTCGACCATGTGGGCATGGACGAGGTGGCGAGCGCGGTCGGCTGTTCGCGGGCCACACTGTATCGGCACTTTCCCGGCAAGGCCGCACTGTTCGACGCGGTGATGGCCAAATCTGCGATCGCGGTGGCGGAGCGGGTGGCCGCGGCGGTGCGGCGCTACGAGGGCCCGCGCCGGATCGTGGAGGCGATCCTGGCGTCGGTGGCGGCGGTGCGCTCGGATCCGGTGCTGGCCAAGGGATTCGCGGGCACCCGGGCGGGCGGCAGCGACGGGGCCTTCGCGAGCTCGCCGGAGCTGGGGCGGATCGCCACCCTGCTCACCGGGATCGCCCCGGATGACGAAGCGGCGCAATGGATTGTGCGTATGGTGCTGTCGCTGCTGACCTGGCCGCTGGCCGATGCCGCCAGCGAGCGGCGGATGGTGGAGCGCTTCATTCGCTGAGCTGGGGCAGCGGCAATAGCGGCGCGTCCGGATCGAGGGTGAGGCCGCGGGCGGCGGCGGTGGCCGCGAGCGCGCCCCAGGCGAAGGCGGTCAGTTCCTCGGCGAGTTCCTTTGCGGTGATGGCCGGTTCGTTGAGCCAGCGCAGCACGCCCAGGCCGATCGCGCCGAGCATGGCGTCCACCGCGAACTGGGTGTGGTCGCCGTTCGCGCCGCGCAGGCGCAGCGCGCCGGAGAAGAAGTCCGCGACTGTATCGGACAGTGGGCGGCCATCCTCGATCAGACGGGTCGCGCCGAAGGCCGCGACCACATGTGAGCTGACGATGAAGCGAAACAGGTTGGGGCGCTCGGCCACCAGATCGATGTAGGCGGTCAGGGCGGTGCGCAGACCATCGCGCACCGGTCCGGCGGGGTTCAGGTGCGGGGTAACCCGCTCGACGATGAGCTGCTGGACGGTCCCGCTCACCGCGGCCAGTAGTTCCACCTTGTCGCCGAAGAAGCGATACAGCTTGGGACGCGGTATACCAGCGGTTTTCACCACATCGTCGATGGACAGATCCGGGCCGTGGGCGTCGATGGCGCGGATGGTGGCCTCGATGAGTTCGGCCCGGACCGAGGTGCGGTGCGAGTGCCAGCGGTCGTAGCGCGCATCGCTCTTCCTCTCGCCCGGGCGGTGACGCGGGTGGGAGGCCATGCGGCAGATTGTAATTCGATCCGTTACGGCAGACCTCTTGCATGCTGTCTGGGACAATCCTACACTGGGCATCACATCGAACACGCAGTACTAGGTACTTCGTGTTGCATCAAGGATGGTCCAGATGGCGAATGCCCTTCCGGCGCAGGCCTATCCCAAGGCCCGCCGCATCAGGTTCAGATTCGATCAGCGCGCATCCGGCGACAAGTACTTCGTCGAAAACGACATGGTCTACAGCCATTTCGTGGCCGGTATGTCCGGCGGGTTCCCGGCGGGGGAGGAGTCCTTCATCCGTTCGGTGCGCCGGGTGGCCGACCGGGTCACCGATCCGATGCTCAAGAAACGGGTGACCGGTTTCGTCGGGCAGGAGGCCATGCACGGCCAGGAGCACCGCAAACTCAATGAAAAGCTGGTCGAGCTGGGCTATCCCATCGCCTGGCTGGACTCCGAGTGGGCCAGGGAGCGCATGCTGTGGATCGAGGAGCGGGTGTCGCCCGAGGTGCACCTGGCCATGACCGCGGCGGCCGAGCACTACACCGCCGTGCTGGCGGAGCGGGTGCTGTCCAGTGACGAGATCCAGGCCGTTCCCGGCGATCCCGAAGTGTGGAATCTGCTGAATTGGCATGCGCTGGAAGAACTCGAGCACAAGTCGGTCGCCTTCGACGTGTTCCGCGCGGTCGGCGGCACCGAGCGCACCCGTATCGGGGTCATGCTCGCCATGTACTCGCTGACGCTGCCGCTGACCTACGTCAGCTTGGCGCTGGCCGTCGGGCGCGACCCGGCCGCGCGGCGGCAGCCGATCCGCGTGGCGCGCGAGGCATACCGGTTGTTCACCGGCCCCATCTTCCGCGGGCTCATGCCGGAGCTGGGCAAGTATCTGCGGCCCGGCTTCCACCCCGACGACATCGACACCGCCGCTCTGCTGTCCCGGTGGCAGCAGGAACTCTTCGGGGCGGACGGTCAGCTCGCCGACCACGTGAAGTAGTCACAACCCCATGGCAAGAAAGGACCGGCCAATGGCGATCGGTCGGCAGGACAGCACCTCCCTCATGCCCTATCCGAAGGTGCGGCGCATGCGATTCCGGTTCGGCGAGCCCGAACCGATGGCGCATCAGTTCGTCCAGGGCGACATTCCCCTCACCCACCTGATTGCGGTGCTCTCGGCGGCCTTTCCGCCGGGCGAGGAATCCTTCATCCGCTCGGTGCGCAAATTCTCCGGTGAGATCACCGATCCCGTGCTCAAGAAGCGGGTGGCCGGATTCATCGGCCAGGAGGCGGTGCACGGGCAGCAGCATCGGCGGTTGAACGAGCGGCTCATCGAGAACGGCTTCCCCATCGTCCGCCTGTTCACCTTCGCGCCCGGCGCGCTACGGGAGAAGGGTGTGGTCGCGCTCGAGAACGCGGTGCCGCGGCAGGTGCATCTGGCGATGACCGCTGCGGCCGAGCACTACACGGCGACGCTCGCCAGGCGGGTGCTGGGCACCCAGGAGATCCAGGACATACCCGGCGATCCGGAGGTCTGGAATCTGTTGAACTGGCACGCTTTCGAGGAGCTCGAGCACAAGTCGGTGGCCTTCGATGTGTTCCGGAGCGCCGGCGGGACCGAAATGGTGCGTATCGGCGTGATGGCGGGGATGTATGTCTTCACCATTCCGGTGGTCTCGCTCGGCGTGCTCGCGTCGATCCTCGGTGATCCGCGCAGTTGGCGGCCGGTGCAGGTGGCGCGGCAGTCGATTCGGCTGTACCGCGGGCCGATTGTGAAGGGGCTGCTGAAGGAGATGCGGCCCTATATGCGGCCGGGGTTCCACCCGGACTACATCGACACCAACGCGCTGCTCGAACGATGGCGGCGGGAGCTGTTCGGCACGGACGGCGAACTGCTGGACCGCATCGGCTGAGGGGGTGACGTGAGAGCCGCCAACAGTGTCGATCCGAAGCTGGTGGTCGTCGCCGGTGCGGGCAGTGGGATCGGGCGGGCCACGGCGCTGCGGTTCGCGCGCATGGGGCAGCAGCTCACCGCGCAGATTCCGGAACTGGCCGAGCGGCTGCCCTTCTCGCCGCTGAGCCCGGATCTGGTGGCGCGGGCCGTGGTGCGCGCCAGGGGAGGACCCCGTTGAACGCACGCGCCCACCAGTTGAAGGTGCGCGAAGTCATCAGCGAGACCGCCGACGCGGTCTCGCTGATCTTCGATATCCCCACCGACCTGACCCGCCGCTTCGCCTACGCGCCGGGGCAATACCTCACCCTGCGCGTTCCCAGCGAGCGCACCGGCTCGGTAGCCCGCTGCTACTCCCTGTCCAGCAGCCCGCACTGCGACGACCGGCCCACCGTGACGGTCAAGCGGACGCCGGGCGGTTACGGCTCGAACTGGCTGTGCGACAACGTCTCCGCGGGCGACATCCTCACCGTCCTCGAACCGGCGGGCAATTTCGTGCCACGCGCGTGGGACCGCGATCTGCTGCTCTGCGCGGCGGGCAGCGGCATCACGCCCGTGATCTCCATCCTCAAATCGGCGCTCGCCATCGGGCGCGGCAATATCGCGCTGTTCTACGCCAACCGGGACCGGGAATCGATCATCTTCGCGAACCGGCTGCAGCAGCTGGCCCGCGGTTACCCCCGGCGGCTGACAGTGACCCACTGGCTCGAATCCGAGCGGGGACTGCCGTCCGCGCGCGTAATCGCATTGTGGGCGCGTCCCTACCGGCGTCATGACGTCTACGTGTGCGGCCCGGCGGGTTTCGCGTCCTCGGTGGAGCGGGGCCTCGGTCAGCTCCGCATTCCCGGCCGGGCCATCCACCAGGAGAACTACCGCTCGCTCACCGACAACCCGTTCGAACACCACACCCCGGCGGCGTCCGAACCCACGCGGGTCGTGGCGACCGCCCGGGGCACGGCCGTCGCGGATGTCGCGACCGTCCGGGTCGACATCGACGGCGAAACCCACACCCTGCCGTGGCCGAGATCCGAGAAACTCCTCGATGTCCTGCTGCGCCACGGCATCGACGCCCCCTACGTGTGCCGCGAATCGGCCTGTGCCACCTGCGTCTGCAGCGTCAAGCAGGGCCGCACCCGCATGCTCATGAACGAATCCCTGATCGAGGAGGAACTGGCCCAGGGCCTGACCCTCGCCTGCCAGACCCTGCCCGAATCGGACGACCTCCACATCGCCTTCGACCAGTGAGTGCCCGACGCAAGCCGCGCGTCAGGTCGACGTCAGGTCGATGTCAGTCGCACCGGCGACGGTAATCGGGTGAATACCACCGCCGATCTCGGACTGCGCTACCTGCGCGGCGATCACGTCCTCGCCCAGCTGATCCGCTTCGCTCTGGTCGGCGGCGCCAGCAATATCACCTACCTCGTACTGTTCCTGACCCTGAACAGCACCGGTCCCCTGATCGCCAATATCGCCGGCTCGATCCTCAGCACCGTGATCGCCAACGAACTCCACCGCCACCTCACCTTCCGCGCCGCCGGCCGCGTCACCTGGTTCACCGCCCAGTGGGAAGGCGGCGGACTGGCCGTGATCGGCCTCCTGATCAGCACGGCCGCTCTCGCCGCCCTCGACTCCTACGCGCCCGGCCTGAGCCCGCTCGCCCGCGCGGCCGCCGTCATCGCCCTCACCGCGGCCATCGGCGCGCTGCGCTTCCTGGCCCTGCGCGGCTTCGTCTTCGGATCACCGTCCACCGAATCCCCCGCGGAGACCGAAGAACACCATTCCATGGAATCCGGAGACGCGCTTCGGTATTCGCGGCCGGGCGGCGACGTACGGCCGGCCTTTCTGATGGGTCCGATAATGGCCTGAACCTGCCGAACCCTTCCTGTCGTCGGCTTTCAGGCGCGGGTGAGTTCGGCTCGGGTGGCGGTGAGCATGGTGGTGATGGCGGCGGGGAGGGCTCGGGCGGGGTCGGGGGCGAAGCGGGGGGAGTGGTTGGAGGGGAAGCGGGGTGGGAGGGCGCCCTCGGTGAGCATGTAGGCCTGGTCGTCCTCGGTGAAGCGGGCGGGGTCTATGCCGCCGATGTGCCAGAAGACGGAGGGGGCGTGGGCCGCGGTGCCGAAGGCGCCGAAATCCTCGCTGCCGGTGATGGGGTGGTCCATGGGCATGACGGGGAGGCCGGCGGCGGTGAGGGTGGCCAGGACCCGTTCGGTGTCGCCGGGGGTGTTCTCGGTGACCGGGAAGTGGTCGTAGAACTCGACTTTCGGTTCCTGGGGTGCGCCGGCGGCGGCCGCCTCGGCCTCGGCCATGCGCTGGATGCCCTCGACCATGTGGTTGCGCGAACTGTCGGTGAAGGTGCGCAGGCTGAGCAGGACCTCGGAGGTGTCCGCGATGATGTTGGGGCGGGTGCCCGCGTGCAGGGCGCCGGCGGTGAGGACCGGGCTGGCGGCGGTGGCGCTCTGGCGGGCGGTGAGTGATTGCAGCCGCACCACCAGGGAGGCCGCCATGAGCAGCGGGTCGATGGCGGTGTGGGGCTGAGAAGCGTGGCCGCCCTTGCCCAGGAAGGTGATCCGGACCGAGTCGGAGGCGGCCATCAGGGTGCCGGGCCGGCTCAGGATGATGCCCGCGGGCAGCGGGCTCACATGCTGGCCGAGCACGATGCGCGGATGCGGAAAGCGTTCCAGCAGACCGTCATTGATCATGCCCTGCGCGCCCGCACCGGTCTCCTCGGCGGGCTGGAACAGCGCCACCACCGTGCCGGGCAATGGATTCGCCGACAGTTCCGCGCAGGTGCCGAGCAGTGCCGTCACGTGCACGTCGTGGCCGCACGCGTGCATGACGCCGGGGATCGTGGAGGCGTAGTCGAGCCCGGTCTCCTCCTGCACCGGCAGCGCGTCCATATCCGCGCGCAGCCATACCACCGGTCCGGGACCACTCCGCAGCACGCCGACAACGCCGGTGCCACCGACGTTCTCGGTCACCTCCCAGCCGGGCAGGGCGCGCAGCTCATCGGCCACCAGGCGGGCGGTGGCGTGCTCTTGGCCCGACAGCTCCGGGTGGGCGTGCAGATGGCGGTAGACCTGCTGCCAGTGCTCGGTCATGTGAGACTCTCCTTTGTCGGGACGGTCGCCGAGGCGCGGCGGGCCAGCGTCGCCCGGAACGCGTCGGCGGTTTGCGGGACCACGGCCGCCGCCAGCAACGCCAGCAGCGGTCCGAGGGCCATGGCTTCGAAAGCCGTTGTGTACGAGACGTGATCGGTGATGACACCGAAGGCGAGCGGGCTCGCCACACCCGCCAGCTGCCCGCCGAAGATGATCACCCCGGTGGCCGCGCCGATGTAGGCGCTCGGCAGCGACCGCAGCGGCACCGAGAACGCGGGCATGTAGGCCATCCCGGCGACCAGGCTCATCGTGGTGCCCAGCAGGACGAACAGCGGGAAGGACTCGGCGCGCGGCAGGGCGAACAGCATGGCGGCGGTGAAGGCCATGGCCGGCACCACGATCACCCGCGGCCGCCCGCCGATCCGATCGGAGAGCCGGGCGCCCAGGACCACCCCGGCCGCCGCGGCCAGCGTGGTCGGCACCGCGGCGATGGCGATGCCGCCCATGGAGATTCCGCGCTGCTCGTGCAGGAAGGTCGGCGTCCACGCGGTGACGCCCCATACCAGCACGTCGTAGCCGAAGAAGATGACCGCGAAGCCGATCAGTGCGGGCGAGAGCAGCACGGCGCGGCGTTCGGCCCTCGTGCCGGCGTTCGCGACCGGAATCTCGTCCTGCACCAGCGGTTCCGGCATCCATCGACGCCACGCCAGGATGACCGCCACCCCCAGCACCGAGATGACCCCGAACATCACCCGCCACCCGACCGTGGGCAGCATGACCCCCGCGATCACCGCCGCCAGCAGCAGGCCGGCCGCGTTGGAGGAGTTCGTCCAGCCCGCCGCGGTCGTCCGCTGCTCGGGCAGACTGCGTTCCGCCAGCGCCTTGATAGCGGCCGCCGGAAAAACACCCTGCACCAAGCCGAACAGGAACCGGATGCCCAGCAGGACCGCGAAAGACCAGGCGACCGCGGTCAATCCGGTGAAGATCGACCAGGCCGTCAAACCTGCGATGCCGACCTTCAAGGCCCCGAACCGATCCGCCAGCAAACCTCCGGGAACCTGGATGAGCGCATAGGCGATGAAGAACACCGACACCAGCAGACCCTGTTGCGTGTGGTCGAGACCCAGGTCGTCGCCGATCGAGGGCAACGCGAAATTGATCACGGTCCGATCGATGTAATCGACCACCCACGCCGCGAACAGCAGCATGATGGTTATCCGGGTGGTGCGTGGCATCCAGGCCCCTTCAAAAGCGGGAGTAGTGGCTGGGTGCCACGTTCGTGCCGATGCCCGAGCATACGGCGCAATTGCCGAGAGCCGCCATGTGAGGCGGTGACGCCCTGATCGCGCGATTGGTGAACGCTCTGCAATTGGCTGGACGGGGCTCGAGAGGCGCGAGTCACTGCCCGCACCCGTGGCGTGCGGCGTGGCGCTGGGCGTGTCGTAGTCTCGCGTCCGATGAGGGACATGACTATTCACGGGTATGTGGCCGACGGGTACGGGCGGGTTGCGGACGCCTTCCGGCGCAACTTCCAGCACGGGGAGATCGGCGCGGCCGTGGCGGTGTTCGATGGGGACACGCCCGTGGTGGACCTCTGGGGCGGCTGGCGGGATGCGGTCCGGCGGCTGCCGTGGGAGCGGGACACCATAGCCCCGGTGTTCTCCTCGACCAAAGGTGTTGCGGCGCTGACGCTTGCCGTGCTGGTGTCGCGCGGGCAGCTGGACTACGGCGAGCCGGTGGCGCGGTACTGGCCCGAATTCGCGGCGCGTGGCAAGGCCGAGGTCACCGTGCGGCAGCTGATCGATCACCAGGTGGGCCTCCATATTCTGCGCGATACCCGGATGACCCTGGCCGATCTGTTCGATCTGGATCGCGTCGCCGGCGTGCTGGCGGCACAGCGGCCGGGGTGGACGCCGGGCACACGGCAGGGCTATCACCCGGTCAGCATCGGGCTGTACATCAATGAGCTGGTGCGCCGCGCCGATCCGGCCGGGCGCAGCATCCGGCGGTTCATCGCCGAGGAGATCTCCGGGCCGCTGGGCGTCGATTTCACGATCGGGCTGGATGCCGATCTCGGGGGTGAGCGAATCGCCCGGCTGGTCCGCACCTCCGGGCTGGACCTGCGCCACGAGCGGAATCTGCCCTGGAACCAGGCGGTTCCGGCGCTGCTGCGCCGGGGCCCGCTGTTCCGGGCGCTGACGGTTCCGGACCTGGGCATGCCCGAGGACTTCGTGCGACCCGAGATCATGTCGGTGGAGCTGCCGGGCAGCAATGGCGTCGGCTCGGCGCGCGGCCTGGCGCGGATCTACGCGGCCGGGCTGTCCGGTGAGCTGCCGATCGCGGACGAGGTGCGGGCCCGCATCGCCGGCCCGGGACCGGTGCCCGCACCCGACGCCGTGCTGAAGACCACGACCCGATTCCACCTCGGATTCCGGAAGTCGTGTCCGACCTTCCCGTTCGGTTCGTCCGGTCACCGCGCCTACGGCACGCCTGGTATGGGCGGTTCGCTCGGTTTCGCCGATCCGGAAACCGGGCTCTCCTTCGCCTACGTTCCCAACCGCCTCGGGCTCACTCTCAATGGCGACCGGCGTTGCCTCCGCCTGGCCCGCGCGGCCTTCGGGAAGCCGACACGCCGATCGGGTACTCGTGCTGAACCCCGGCAGGCCGCCGATCGTTGACTGGATGACCGGCCCCACGCCGGTAGCCATCCAGATGCGGTCCGGTTCTCCCCCTGCGTCCGGACCGGGACCCCGCCGAGGCATCCCCGGCGGGGTCTTTGCGTGGCTAATTACGCTGCGCAACAGCAACTTCCGGCTCAGATGTGACTTGGGACACGTTGATCGAGCTCACTTCAAATGGATACCTTGTGTGCGATGTATCGCGGACAAGGCACTGTGAAACGGGGGATCGTGTTCGAGAGAAAACCCGAATTCCGAACCGTGGCCGACCTCATCGCCGAGCGGATCGCGGCACATACCGACCATGTCTTCGGCGTGGGCGGCGCCAATATCGAGGACCTCTACGACGCCCTCCACCGGCACCCCGGCCTCACCGGCATCATCGCCAAACACGAATTCGGCGCGGCCACCATGGCGGACGGCTACGCCCGCGCCACCACCCGCCTCGGCGTGGTGGCGGCCACCTCCGGCGGCGGCGCCATGAATCTCCTCGCCGCCCTCACCGAATCCTTCGACTCCCGCGTCCCGGTCCTGGCCCTGGTCGGCCAGCCCCCGACCACCCTCGAGGGTCGCGGCGCCTTCCAGGACGCCAGCGGCCACCCCGGCCGCCTCGACGCGGAGCGCATCTTCACCGCGGTCTCCCGTCACTGCGTCAAGATCACTCGGCCCCAGGACATCTCCGCCGAACTCGACCGTGCCATCGCGGCCGCACTGTCCGGTGGCCCGGCAGTGCTGCTGCTCCCCAAGGACATTCAAGCCACCCTGATCTCGAGCGGCTCCACCCTGGCGGCCGGCCTGCGATACGAGCCTCCTCACGCGGGCCCGGATGAACCGATTGCGAGCTCGCCGGAAACGCCGGCGGACATCGCGGCGCTGCTTGCCGATGTGCCTGCCGGAAGCCGGGTGGTCGTCATCGCCGGACCCGAGGTCGCGGCGGCCGATGCGCGGGCCGAGCTGGCGGAGGTGGTGCGGGTGCTGGATGCGGCGGTGCTGGTCACCCCGGATGCCAAGGATGCTTTCTCGAATCGGGATGACCGCTTCGCCGGGGTCGTCGGGGTCATGGGGCACCCCCATGCCGCCGGGCTCGTCGCGGCGGCGGAGCTGTGCCTGCTGGTGGGGGCGCCGCTGTCGATGACCGCACGAGCCGGATTGGATGCGGCGCTGGCCGGCTGTCCGCGCGTGGTGTACCTGGGAGCGGAACAGCCGTTCGTGCCGGTCCATGCCGAGGCACGGGGGCCGCTGGGTGCTTCCCTGGGGGAACTGCGTGCCTCCTTGGCGGAATCAGACGTCCTGTCCGCTCTCCCGGCGCTGCCCGGTGACGCGGCGGCCGCCTCGGAATCGATTGGTGTGCAATCGAATCCCGGCGCACCGCACGAGCTGACCGTCCCGCCCACGTCCGGGCCGGGTGTGCGATATCGCCCGGCCGTCGCGGCCATCGAGGCGGCGCTGGAGCCCGGCACCGATGTGGTCGCGGATGCCGGGAACACCGGCGCCGCGGTCGTGCACTACCTGCGGGTCCCCGAGGACGGGCGGTTCCTCATCGCGCTCGGCATGGGCGGGATGGGGTACTCCTTCGGGGCGGGGATCGGGTGTGCGCTGGGGCGGGGGCGGCGGGCCGTGGTGATCGCCGGGGACGGCGCGTATTTCATGCACGGCCACGAGGTGCACACGGCTGTCGAGTACCAGGTGCCGGTGACCTTCGTGGTGTTCAACAACAACGCGCACGCCATGTGCGTGACGCGGGAGCAGGTCTTCTACTCCGGCGAGTACAGCTTCAACCGGTTCCGCGCGGCGGAGATCGGGGCCGGTGTCGCGGCCATGTTTCCCGAGCTGCCCGCCTGGACCGCGCGCACGCTGTCCGACTTCGAGAACGCACTGGACAAGACGCGGGCCACGCCGGGGCCCGCGTTCATCGAACTGCAATGTGACCCAGACGAAATCCCACCGTTCGCCCCCTTCCTGAAGGAGCCGCTCGCATGACCGAGACCGCCACCGACGCGCCGATCGAAGTCCCGGAGCTGGATATCCCGGGCGTGTACCGCATCGAGACCATGGCCCTCAAGGAGGGCATGCCGCTGGTTCTCGACATGACCCGCGCCGTGTACCCGCACGACGAGATCTACGGGGACTACTGCACCGTCACCGAATTCATCGCCGCCCCGCCGGACGAGGTGTACGGATACCTGGCCGACACTCGCAGCCTGTGCGAATGGACCTACAGCATGCGGGGTTTCGAGCGCACCGCCGATCCCGAGATCTGGGTGTCGGATGACCGGATCGGCTCGCACACCCGCATCTACACCCGCACCGTCGCCAACCCCGACGCCCGCACCGTGGACTACCACTGCGCCTGGGACCAGGCCGACCACCTGTGGATGATCTACCTGATGCGGGTCGTGGACGCGCAACTCGTGCTGAACAAGCCGGGATCCGTTGTCACCTGGACCAATTGCCATCACCCGTTCTACGAGGACAACGGCTATCCCGAGACCGAGCCGCAGGGCCGCCCGGTCTGGGTGGGCGACTTCTGGCACCTCTTCGCCGCCGGGCACCTGCTGGAACTGCGCAATCTCAAAGCGATCTGCGAACACCGGCACGCCGCCGGGCAGCCGATCAAGCCGGAATGGATGGCCTGACCATGAGCACTGTCAGCCTGCTCGACGTCGCCGGATACCTGCCCGAGAACATCGTCCCCGCAGACTATTTCGCGCAGTACGCGGATCCGGACGAGGTCACCTCCAACATCATGTTCAAGGCCCCCAAGTTCCGCCACCACGTCGCGCCGGGTGAGACGCCCGCCGACATGGCCGAGCGCGCCGTGGCCCCGATCCTCGCCCGGCAGGGCCGGGATGCGTTGCGCGACATCGATGTTCTCATCGTGCACACCCAGCTGCCGGACATCGGCATCGTGGGCAGCGGTGGCGACGTGGCCGCCCGCCTGGGCATCGCGCCGGAGTGGCTGATCGATCTGCACAACGGCGGGTGCGCGGCCTTCGTCTACGGCATGAAACTGGCCCGCCAGATCCTGCTCTCCTCCGACGCGCGCTCCGCCCTGGTGGTGACCATCCAGAATGTCGCGGGCCAGGTCTTCACCCAGGAGCAGGTGCGCGGCAAGGCGCAGGCCGCGATTCCGGGCGACGGCGCGGGCGCGGGACTGCTGGTGAAGTCCGGTGTTTCGCCGATCCTCGATATCGAGACCCGGCACCTGCCGGAGTTCGCCGGGCAGATGACCGTCATCGCCGACCCGCCGCGCCGCTACTGGGAGGCCGGATCCGGCCAGATGCACGTGGGTTTCACCGAATCCAAGATCGCCAAGGTGCTGCAGCGCGGCAACCGGCTGGTGCCCGAGGTGGCGAATGCGGTGTGCGGTCGCATCGGGGTGTCCGCGCAGGAGCTGGATCTGCTGGTCACCAATCAGCCCAACCGCGCCTTCCTGCGCAACTGGCGCGACGCCCTCCAGTTGCCGCCCGAACGACACCCGGACACCTTCGACGACTGCGGGAACCTGTTCGGCGCGGGCATTCCCGTCACCTTCGACCGGGCGGTCGACGAGGGCCGGGTGCCGGCCGGGTCGCTGGTGATGTTCGCGGGCTTCGCGCACGCGGGCGATTTCGCCGGGGCCGCCGCCGTCCGCTGGGGCGGGCGCTGAGGGGCCGGCCGCGATGAGTCCGCTGATCACGGCCGGACATCGGCTGCAGCTCAACGAGATTCCCTATGGACCGCCGCCCTCGGTCCAGCAGGCGCTGAGCGCTGCTTTGGCCTCGGCCAATCGCTATCCGGAATTCCTGCCGCAGCGGCTGCCGCGGCTGATCGCCGCCCGGCTCGGCTGCGACCCCGATCGCATCGTGGTGGGCGCGGGCGCGACCGGCGTGATCATGCACATCGTCCAGGAATTCGGTTCCGGCGCGGCCGAAGTCGTCATGGCGACGCCCACCTTCGACGGGTTCCCCATCCTGACCAGCATGGCGGGCGGGCGGCCGGTCACGGTGCCGCTCACCGGCGCGGGCCGCCAGGACCTGGCGGCGCTGGCCGCCGCGGTGACCGAGCGGACCCGGCTGCTGGTGGTCTGCAGTCCGCACAATCCGACCGGAACCCTGGTGCCGCCAGGGGAATTCGAGGACTTCCTGCACGAGATCCCGGCGGCGGTCACCGTCGTCCTGGACGAGGCCTACGTGGATTTCGTCGCCGAGGCGGACCGCATCGATGTCTTCGCCCTGCTGGACCGGCACCCGAATCTGCTCGTGCTGCGCACCTTTTCGAAGGCCTACGGCCTCGCGGCCCTGCGGGTCGGCTACGCGCTCGGTGCGCCGGAGCTCATCGAGCGCATCGCCCGCTGGCAGCTGCCGTTCGGCATGACCGCGCTGGCCGAGGTGGCGGTGCGGGCCTGCTACGAGGCGGAGGACGAGATCGCGGCCCGGGTGGCGGTGCTGGCCGAGCAACGCGCTCATCTCACCGCCGGGCTGCGCGAGCTCGGCCTGTGCATTCCCGACAGCTACGCCAACTTCTCCTACCTCACCCTGTCCGGCGCCGAGGCCGATCGGGTGGCAACCGCGTTGGCGGGCGCGGACATCCACGTCAAGACCTATCCCACCGGTATCCGCATCACGGTCGGCGATCGCGCGGCCACCGACGCCGTGCTCGCCACGGTCCGCAGTACAGTGCAGTAATGCACGAACATCCGCCTTCCGCACCCGACGGGCAACGGGCCGGAGCGGACGAGGAGATCGACTACGCACTGCTGTCGCTCAATGCCCAGCTGTGCTTCGCGCTGTACTCCACGTCGCGATCCATGACCGCCGCTTACCGGCCGTTCCTGGACGACATGAACCTGACCTACCCGCAGTACCTGGTGCTGCTGGCGCTGTGGGAGCGGCCCGGCATCACCATGAAGGACCTCGGTGAACAGGTGCATCTCGACTACGGCACGCTCTCGCCCCTGGTCCAGCGACTGCAGTCGCGCGGCCTGGTCGAGAGTGTCCGCAGCGCCACCGACGGCCGGGCGGTGGTGCTGCACGCCACCGACGCCAGCCGCGGCCTCCAGCACGGCGCACAACAGATGATCCGCACCGTGGTGGACCTGGTCGGCGTCCCGATCGAGGACATCGAGACACTGCGCGATCAGGTCAAGGCCCTGGGCGCCCGCCTCGACGCGGCCGCGGCAGCCGCCCGCGCCCGCTGACCGCGGATCCCTGGACCGCCGACCCCGCCCGGTCACCACGGCGGTGATCGGAGACGGGTACGCGGGCAGTGTTTTCGGTCACGCGAATTTGGCCAGTGCGTCCGCCACGATGGCGTCCAGCCGGGCGTGGTGCGCGCCCTTCCAGTAGGTCTGGCCGCAGTCGACGCACTGGGCGAAGGAGTCGTAGGTCTGGCCCGTGTTGTCGGGCAGCTGGTCGCGGACGGTCTCGCGGTCGGCGGGGCGCAGCGTGCCGTTGCAGGAGGTGCAGCGGGTCCACGGGGCCAGGCGCGGGGCGAAGCGGGACAGCACGTCATCGAGCTGCTCCGCCGGTTGGTGGCTGTAAACGTAAGCGCCGGAATAGATTTCGCGGCGGCGCAGCAGGCCGCGATCGCGGGAGAGCAATACCCGGCGCTCGGCCGCGGAGCGCGCCGCCAACGCGGCGTCGCCGATATCCGGATTCTCGTATGCCGCATCGATTCCCAGCAGGCGCAGCCGCCGGGCCAGGGTACCCAGGTGGATGTCGAGCAGGAAGCGCAGCGGTTCGGGGCTGGTCTGCGGACGGGACACCGCCGCCACCGTGACGCTCTCGCCGCCGCGTGGAATATGACCGGCCGCAACCGGTTCCCCGTTCACCAGCAGGGCGCCCACCTCGGTGAGCGGCACGCCCGATGACTCCACCACATGCCCCAGCGTCGAGGTGCCGTCCACCCGGACCGGCGAGCCGTCGCGCTGACCGACGAACACGCGCAGCTCGGGCGCGAACTCGACGGTGATTTCCCCTGCGTTCACCAGCCCAGGATCCCAGAAACCGGGCACCGGCGAGCAACTCCATTTCGATCCCGGCCGGCCGGTTCGGCGGCGAGAAACGTGAAGTGGAGACCAATTTCACTGGTGCAGTGGCCTGAAGCGCAGTCGAAAGGTGTGAGAACAGTTAGTTGACCAATTGTTTGCACACCGGCTGGTCGCGGAGTCTTGTTGACGCCTTGCCAGCATAGGTGTAACGATGGGAAACAGATACTTAGGTCACTTCCCGAGAGGCTCTGACAATGTCGTCAGCATCCGTGACGGCCGACGACCCTGCGGTCGCATTCGCCCGGCAGTATGCCGAGAAGCTCATGCTGCTCTCGCAGGGCTCGGTCGACAAGAATTTCGATCCGTTCACCGATATCGACTGGGATCACCCCGATTTCGTGGTGAAGACCGACGACAAGCGGTGGATCCTGCCGGTTTCGGGCGACATGTTCGCCCGGCATCCGTGGTACCAGGCGCAATCCGAGGCGCGCAAGATCGCCATCGGGCTGTGGCGCCAGGCCAATATCGCCAAGGTGGGGCTGCAGTTCGAGACGCTGCTCATCGGCGGCATGGTGCAGCACACCTTCAAGCTGCCCAATGGCTCACCGGAGTTCCGGTACTGCACCCACGAGGTCATCGAGGAGTGCAACCACACCCTGATGTTCCAGGAGATGGTGAATCGCATCGGGATCGATGTGCCGGGCATGAATCCGATCCTCAAGCAGCTCACCTACCTGGTGCCGCCGCTCGCCTCGGTCTTCCCGAACCTGTTCTTCATGGCGGTGCTCTCCGGTGAGGAGCCGATCGACCACATCCAGAAGGCGATTCTGCGGGCGGGCGAGGATATTCATCCGATCATGCGCGGTGTCATGGCGATCCACATCGCCGAGGAGGCCCGGCACATCTCCTTCGCCCACGAGTTCCTGGAACATCATGTGCCGCAGGCGAACCCGATCGACAGATTCGTGCTGTCGCTGGCCTTCCCGATCGTCCTGTGGATCGGCGGGCGGGCCATCCTCGTCCCGCCGCGCGCGTTCTTCCGGGAATTCGGGATTCCGCGCTCGGTCCGCAAGGACGTCTTCTTCGGGCTGCCCGACTCCAAGGAGGCCTTCGCGGGCTTCTTCGGTGACGTGCGGTCGCTGGCCAAGAAGATCGGGCTGATGAATCCGGTCTCCAAGCAGGTGTGGAAGGCGCTGGGCATCGACGGCGCGACCACCCGCTACCGATCGGAAGCGGATCGTCCGGGTCAGGTCCGCGCGGCCTGACCGGGGTGACGGGCGTGGACCGGGGACTTCGGTCCCCACCCGCCCGCGACAGTAGACGTTACCGTAAATAACATGTAATACTCGGTGCGTCCGGACGCCGATGTCCGGGCGCGACGAGAAGCGAGAACCTCAATGACGCGGCATGTCGACGTACTGATCATCGGGGCGGGTCTGTCCGGAATCGGCATGGCCTGCCATCTCACCCGCGAGCAGACCGGGCGCAGCTACCTGATCCTGGAGCGCCGGACCGCCATCGGCGGCACCTGGGACCTGTTCAAGTACCCCGGCATCCGCTCCGACTCGGACATGTACACCTTCGGCTACGGCTTCCGGCCCTGGCACGGCACCAAGGTGCTCGCCGACGGACCGCACATCCGCCAGTACATCGAGGACACCGCCGCCGAATACGGCGTCACCGATCACATTCGCTTCGGTCGCAAGGTCACCAAGACCGCCTGGTCCAGCGACGAGGGCGGGTGGACCGTCGAGGTGCTCGACGAGCGCACCGGCAAGACCGAGACCTACACCAGCAACTTCCTGGTCGGCTGCACCGGCTACTACGACTACGACAAGGGCTACCGGCCGCAGTTCCCCGGCGAGGAGAACTTCGGCGGGCAGATCGTGCACCCGCAGCACTGGCCCGAGGACCTCGACTATCGCGGTAAGCGCGTGGTCGTGATCGGCAGCGGCGCGACCGCCATCACGCTCATCCCGGCCATGAGCAATGACGCCGCGCACGTCACCATGCTGCAGCGCTCGCCCACCTACATCGCGGCGCTGCCCGCCGACGACCCGGTCGCGGTCGGGTTCAAGTTCGCGAGAGTGCCTGCCGCCATTGCCTACCGGGCGGGCCGGGCGCGCAATATCGCGCTGCAGCGGGCCAGCTACCAGCTCTCGCGCACCAACCCCAAGTTGTCGGCCAAGCTCATGCTGGCCGCGGTGCGCGCGCAGGTCGGGCCCGACATCGACATGAAGCACTTCACCCCGAGCTACAACCCGTGGGACCAGCGCCTGTGCGTGGTGCCCAACGGCGATCTGTTCCGGGTGCTGCGCAAGGGCAAGGCGGCCATCGTCACCGACACCATCGAGACCTTCACCGAGAAGGGCATCCGCCTGTCCTCGGGCGAGGAGCTCGAGGCCGACATCATCGTCAGCGCAACGGGTCTCACCGTGCAGATGCTCGGCGGCGCGGAGCTGGAGGTGGACGGCGAGGCGCTCGCCACCCGGGATCTGGTGGCCTACAAGGGCGCACTGCTCGGCACCGTCCCGAACATGATGGTGATCCTCGGCTACACCAACGCCTCCTGGACCCTCAAGGCCGATCTGGCCGCCGAGTACTTCTGCCGCCTGCTGAACCACATGCGCGACAACGGATTCACCGAGGTCGTCGCCATCCCCGAGGAGGGCGACCGCTCCGAGGCGTCCCTCATGGGCGGCGCCCTGACCTCCGGCTACATCCAGCGCGGCGACGGCGTCATGCCCCGCCAGGGCACCCGCGGCCCATGGCAGGTCATCAACAACTACTTCCGCGACCGCGCCATGCTCCGCAAGGCCCCGCTGGAGGACGGCGTCCTGCGCTTCCGCCGCAGCACCCGCCAGTCCACCCCGACCCCCGCCGAATCCCGTTCCGCCTGACCCTTTCCCGCGCCGCCGGATGCACGATCAAGCCAGTGATCCGGCCGCTGGCCCTTTCGCACACCGCCGGCGGGATCGCAGGATGGTGGAATGACCACCACTCCGCCTTCGTTCCCGGCCATGGTGCGTGAGGAGTTCGCGCCCACGACGACCTACCTGAATGCGGCCAGTTATGGCCTGCTGCCGAAATCGGTTGTGGCGGAGGTGATCGCGGCCGAGGAACAGCGCATGCGCGGCGAGTTCGACATCCCCGGCGTGGACGCGCACGTCGACGCGTGCCGGGCCGCGTTCGGACGGCTCACCGGGTTCGACTCGGCCCAGGTGGCGGCCGGCGCGCAGGTCTCGCAACTGGTCGGGCTGGTGGCGCAGAGTCTCCGGCCGGGCGCCAACGTGCTGGTGCCCGAGCACGAATTCAATTCGGTGCTCTGGCCTTTCCTGGTCCGGACCGACGTGAACGTGCGGGTCGTGCCGCTGGCGGACCTGCCGGACGCGATCCGGCCCGGCGACGATGTGGTGGCCGCCGCCCTGGTGCAGTCCGCCGACGGTGCGGTGCTGGATGTGGCGGCGACCGTGGCCGCCGCCCGTGCCCACGGCACGCGGGTGCTCTTCGACGTGAGCCAGGCCGTCGGCTGGCTGCCGGTGCGCGATACCGGGGCCGATTGGGTCGTGAGTGTCGGCTACAAGTGGCTGCTCGGTCCGAAGGGCACCGCGTTCCTTGCGGGAACGCCTGCGGCACTGGATGATCTGAGCCCCGTCGCCGCCGGCTGGTACGCGGGGTACAACCCCTGGGAGACCGTCTACGACGGCCCCTTGCGGCTGGCGGAGGACGCGCGCCGGTTCGATGTCGGGCCGGTGTGGCCCGCATGGATCGGGCAGCGGCGGAGCCTGGAGCTGATCGAAGGGGTCGGTATCGACGCCATTCACCGGCACGATGTGGCGCTGGCGGACCGGCTGCGCAAGGGACTCGGCCTTCCCGAGGGCAATTCGGCGATCGTGTCGATCGAGGTGCCGGAGCAGACCCTGGAGCGGGTGCGCGAGGCGCGGATCGTCGGCGCCCTGCGGGCCGGGCGACTGCGGCTGGCCTGCCACTTCTACAACACCGAAGCGGACATCGACCGGGCGCTCGACGTGCTCGCCGGGTAGTCCGGAGGTCAGATCGGCTGGAAGCCGCTGCCGACGCCCTTGCCGGCGTCGACGGCGGCGCGGATGGTGTCGAAGGCTACGGCGATGACGGGGGTGTGGACCGGGTTGTCGGCGTTCGTGCAGCTGAAGCGGATGACGCGGGTGTCGCTGATCAAGGGGGCGGAGATCATGCCGACTAGTTGGTCGCCGTTGGTGACGGGGCCGCCGGAGTCGCCATAGCTGGAGCAGGCCTGTTCGAGGAAGCCCACGGGGCTGGAGGCCCAGACGATGCCGCAGGCATGGCCACTGGTGCGGCCGTTCTGGCAGACGATACTCAGGGCCGGTGGTGCCGGGGCGAGGGCGGTGATGGTGCTGCCGTTGACGGTACGCAGCGGGGTGACCACGGCCGGATCGAATTCGATGACGGCATAGTCGAGTTGCGGGTCGGCGTCGCGAACCACGCCGATCACTCCGGCATCGGGGAACTGCTCGCCGCGCACCAGGGTCCCCGTCCTGGCGCAATGGCCGGCGGTGAAGCCGACCAGTCGCCCGGCGGCGTCGTAGCCGATGGTGGTCAGACTGCATTTGGTGGCGCGGCCCAGGACCAGACCGGAGCCGCCGCCGAGCGCGGCCTGCGTGTCACCGGGATCGGCGTGGGCGGCGGGTGCGGCGCACAGCCCCAGGGTCACGGCCACCGCGACCGGTGCGATCCAGCGGTTCACCTGCATGCCTACCACCTATCCGACTCGACGCGTACGGCTTCCGGCTTTCGCTACACGGTAGCCTCCGGGGTCAGCGCAGCCAGATCGGACGCTGTGCGGCGAATGGATCGGACTGGACGTGCGGAGCATCGGACCAGATCATGGTCTCGCGCCGGTCGAGAGTGTAGCGGGGCCAGCCGCCACCCGGGTCCGCGTTGCTGACGAACGACACCCACGCCCGGTGCACGGCATCGGCCAGCGATTGCGGCGGATTGTCGCCCGCCACCGCGGTCACGCCCGGCGCCCCCAGCAGGTCGAAGGCGAACGGCACATCGAGGCAGTGGAACGACATGCCCTGGTACTTGGGCGCATTCGAGGCCCAGGTGAACTCGTAGAGCCAGGTCGGCTGGTTGCGCCCGGCTCGCATCTCGGCCACCCGGTAGGACGGCATGCGAATGACGGCGTCGCTCTGCGCCTGTCCCGCAAGCTGATTCGCGTTCATCCCCGGGTAGGCGAGGCCGAACGCGGCGGTGGTGGCGGCGCCGAAACCGAGCGCGCCCAGCGCCGCCGGCAGCGTGGCGTCGGTGACCGGGGGCTGTTCGCCGCTGAGCGAGGCGCCGTTGAACTCCTGCGCGGTGAAGCCGATCATCAGCGGAATATCCTGGTTCGCACCGGATTTCAGGACATCGGCGCTGGTCGCGGGGATCAGCGTGCCGTCCGCCCAGGGAGCCAGGCCGAGCAGGGTGGCGGCGGTGCTGTCCGGACCGGGTGTGCGCAGCCGGTCCTCCATGTCCTGCAACCGCACCTTGCTGACGTCGCGCAGCGCGGCGGCGGTGGCGGGCATGCCGGTGCGCTCGGTGAACAGCTCGGACATGGCCAGCGCGGTGGCGCGATCATTGGGTTGCGTGACCGCGCCGGACTCCGAAATGCCCGCGCGGAACAGGCCTTTCGCGGACGGGGTGTTCATCAGCGCCCACACCGCGCCGCCGCCGGCGGACTGGCCCGCGATGGTCACCCGGGCCGGGTCGCCGCCGAATGCGCCGATATTGTCGCGGACCCAGGTGAGCGCGGCGATCCAGTCCAGGACCCCGCGATTGTCGGGGGCGTCGTCCAGATGCAGGAAGCCCTCGATGCCGAGCCGATAGCCGGCCGACACCAGCACCACGCCGTCGCGATTGAAGGCCGCGCCGTCGTACCACGGGCTGGCGGGGCTGCCCGCCACGAAGCCGCCGCCGTGAATCCACACCAGCACCGGCAGTTTCGCGGTCCGGTCCGGGTTCGGGGTGAAGACGTTCACGGTGAGGATGCCGTCGCCCGGGATGGAGGGCTCCGGGATGGCGGTCACCTCGGACAGCTGCTTGATCTGTGCGGTGGGGCCGTACCTCGTGCAGTCGCGGGTCTCCAGCCAGGGGATCGGGCTCTTGGGCGCGGCGAAGCGCAGATCGCCGATCGGCGGCTGGGCGAAGGGGATGCCGAGGAAGGCGACGCCGGTGTCGCGGCGCTCGCCGCGGACGGGCCCCGAGGTGGTGGTGACGGTGTCGGCCACGCGTGCCCGGTCCGATCCGGATTTCCCACTGGAGCAGGCCGCGGTCAACACCAATGCCCCGGCCCCGAGCAGGAGGGTCCGTCGTCCGATCTGTTCCGCGGCCATGCCAACCTCTGATCCATTATTTACGTCAACACTTGAAATAATTAACTGGCACCCTAGTCTCAAACCCGTGGATCCCGCACCCCCGCCCACCGATGCCGCCGCCATCCGCCGCCGCAATCTGGGCCTGGTCCTGCGTCACCTCGCCGACCATGGTCCCTGTCCCCGCACCGACGTGGCCGCCGCCACCGGACTCGCCCACGGTTCCGTCACCGCCCTCGTCGCCGATCTCACCGACCGCGGCCTGCTCCGTGAGGACGATGTCCTCCGCTCCGGCACCCGCGGCCGCCCCGGCCGGCCGCTCCGCCTCGAACCGCGCCGCGCCGCCGTGGCCGCGATCCAGATCACCTCCGAACATCTCGGTGTCGCCGTCGCCGATCTCGCGGGCGGCGTCGTGCACCGCGAAGTCGTGCCGCACGACCTGGCCCCCGGAACGCCCGAGGCCATGGCGGACGCCGTCGCCGCCGTCGTCGCCCGCATCGAGGCGTCCTTACCCGGATTCGCCGCCGCCGAAACCGATTCGGACCCGTACCCCGCGCCGGTGCTCGCCCGGGTCGTGATCGCCATGGCCGGACCCGTGCGCGACGACGCGGCGCAAACCGTCGTGGTAGCACCGGATTTCGGCTGGATGGAACCGGTCCGCCTGCGTGCTCTGGTGGCCGCCCGGCTGCCCGCGGCTGTCGTCGCGATCGACGTGGTCAATGACGCGAATGCGGCCGCCCTGGCCGAATTTCATGCCCTGCAGCATGATTCGCGCGGCCTGGTGCTGATCGAGGCCGGCACCGGGATCGGCGGCGGCGTCGTCCTCGACGGCCGCATCCACACCGGCAGCCACGGCATCGCCGGCGAACCCGGGCACATCCCGGTCGCGATGGACGGCCCCGCCTGCGTCTGCGGCGCCCGCGGCTGCCTGGTCTGCTTCGCGGGCCCGGAGGCGGTGTTCGAGGCCGCCGGACTCGGGGAACTGTTGCGTCGCAAGGGTTCGCAGCCCGCTCAGGCTGAACTGCTGGCCCTGCTGAGCCGGGCCGACACGCGCGCGATGGCCGCGCTCGACACCGCCGCCCGGGCCCTCAGTACCGCCATCCTGTCCATCACGGCACTCCTCGACGCCGACGAAGTGGTCCTGGGCGGCCTGCTGAGCGACTGGTTCCGCTGGCTGATCCCGGCCATCGAGGCCCGCCTCGCCGGTCGCCGGGCCCTCGCGCCCGCCCTGGCCCTGCGGGTCACCCCGGCGGCCCTCGGCGAGAACGGGATTCTCACCGGTGCCCTCGGCTTCGCCCGCCGCGCAGTTCTTTCCGACCCCGCGGTGGTGCCGCCGCTACCGGCGGCGGCCCGGGCGGGCGCCTGATCAGGCGGGGGCGGTCCCGAGCACCAGCCCGACCAGCACCACGCTGGTCGCAGCGGCGATCGAGCCGGTCGCCCAGCGGCTGAAATGCCGGTTGCCGGTGCGGATATTGGTGACGGTCAGCGCTCGGAACTCCCCGAACCGGTTCTCGTGGCCGTCCGCGAACGCGGGATCGCCCAGGTGCAGGTCCGTGCCGAACAGCGGCAGGAAATGCAGAACCCAGTGGGCCCCCGCATCATCGGTGATACCGACCCGCATCCCGAGGTACCGGCGTACCGGCGCGCAGCGCCCGGCCAGCCGGGCCAGCGGCCCGATCCGGGGCCGGGCCGCCAGGTGAACGAGCAGGGCGGTGACGGCCACCCCTCCCGCCGTCACCGCCATCGCCGCCCGCGAAAGCGGGAGCATTCCCTCGCCGACCAGCGCCACCGCGGTGCCCACGAACCACAGGGGCTGCAGCGCAGGCATTTCCATCGGTCGCGGCGGCGAGGTGATCGTGCCGATCAAACTGGACCTCCGATACCCGGCCGTCGGCAGCGGTACCGCCGCGACCTGCCCGAGCGGCCGCCTGCAGCCCCGGCAGGCGCCGGCATCGTGCGCATTGGTCCAGCCGCAGCGCGAACATCGGAGGGTGGAATCGGTGGTCATGGAGATCTCCTCCCCGGGATCTCGAAAGGTGGTGCCGGTCAGCGGATTCGCTGATCAGCTGTGGACCGGGGCCGCCGGGTGCGGCGGCCCCGGGGTGAATTCGGTGCGCAGGTCGCGCTCTGCGGACCGAACCCACAGCAGCACAACGACTTCGCGCAGGGTGAGGTCCAGCTCCGCGGCCAGCAGCTCGGCCACCGCCAGCGCCTGATCGGGATCGTCCGGACTCGGGTCGCTGAGGATCTCGTCGAGCACCAGGCCGCGGCAGGCCGCTTCCTGGGTGAGCAATCGATCCGGGAGCCAGGTGAGCACCCAGCTGTCGGTGGAAGGTGTTGTGCGAACTGCTATCTCGGGCGTCTTGTCGCTGCGGACGGTCCAGGGGGTGAATTCGAGGGCCATGAGGTCGGGAACCTCCTCGAAGAGTGGTTGTAGCACCAAGGATACTGGAGTGCTTCGATGGCACATAGCCAGAAGAATTGCTCAAGGACGATACTGAAAAGGCAACTGATGCTTAGAAATAGGCGTATTGGCGTACAAGTATCCTGGATATCGTAGATATCAAGCGGTTTGGGTGCTGTCGCGCTGAGTGTTGCCGTATTCCAATCGCAGATCTGCGCCCCAGCTGATATTCGGCATGGTCGTTTTGCCCGTTTAGCCTGACCTGTAAAAGAATCGGCAGACTCGTGCTGGATCTGCGATGGCGAAGATGACACATCGTGCTTAGGATGGGCTTCGCGTGACACGTCTGAGCAATGCGGATCATGATGGGAGACGAGCATGTCGGGCTCGGCCTCGGACGGCGAGCAGATCGGCGCGGCAGTCAAGCGACTCCGCCGGCAACGCAATCTCACCCAGGAGGCGCTGGCCGATCGGGTCGGCTGCTCGCGCAGTCTGATTCAACAGATCGAGAACGGCAGACGCGTTCCACCCCGCTCCCAGCGCGAAAAGCTGAGTGCGGCCCTGGGCGAACGCCTGCCCGGCCTCGACGACGAGACCGAGGCTGAGCGTGTCATCAGCGACCTGCGTATCCGCTTCGAGATCCTCTCGACCGAGAAGCCCGACCTGGCCGCCCGCGTCCTCGCGCTCGCCCAGAGCCTGTCCAACCTCGACGACATGGGTGAGCAACTCGTGCCGCTCCGGGAGATCGCCGAGCGCCAGCTGGTCCGGGCCGAGGAGGTCTTGGTGCAGATTCCCTCGGGCAGTGTCGTTGTGCCGGAATGGAATACGGTCCTGGACTGGCTGACGGTGCTGGATCGCGCGCAACAGCGGATCTGCGCGATCCACACCGCCGAACTGGGTGCGATCGGCGGCGACGTCGGCGTCGAATATCACCGGGCGATCCTCGCCAAAGCCCGAGCCGGTGTGTCGGTGCAGCGTGTCTATGTGCTGGACGACGTGGTGAACGTGACGCCCTATGAGGACAAGCTCTGGCAACAGGTCAAGGCGAACGTGGAAACCACCCTGGTGAACCGGGAGTTCGCTCCCAACGCACAGGGCATGCTCATCGTCGACGACAGTTACGTGCTGGCGGGCGACTACGATTTCCGCCGTCGCGAGCGTGACTCCAGCCGGTTCTCCTCACTCTGGCACGATGTCCAGACCGCCCACCGCAAGTTCAAGCACCTCCGCGATCTCAGGGCGGACGGAATGGCGCTAGTCGTCAACGATCTCGTGGAGCGGACGGGACTGATTCGGTTCGAGCACCTGGACCAGGAGGACTGCCGCGACCGTTTCCGTGCGGCCCTGCGTCAGGCGTGGAGCGACGGGCAGCCCGGATCTGAAGGCGCGCCCAGATGAGCCGAGGGTTCGCGGTGTCGCCGCCGCTGGACCCGGTCGACGTGGCGGACCGTTCCGACCAGCGCAAGCATCTCGCGCGGAACTACCTCGACAGCGAGAGCCGGTTCGCCGGGACGAACGGCCGGATCTATCGCGGGATCATCGACGCGTATCACGGTGAAACCGGGCTGCTCATGGACCGGAACGCCACGGCGGCCCTGAATTCCGCATGGGCCGAGGTGATGGCCGGTCATGGCGCGGCGGGCGGCGGAAATCTCACCGACGGCCGGGACGGGTCGCCCTACGCGAAGAAGCAACCGGCGGTCCTGCGCAGGTTGGCTGCCGAGCGGCTGTTCGCGCGGATATCGCAACCGATCGACGGAATGCCGGGAGTCGATATCGATCCCGGCGAGGTGATCGTCAGCCCCTACTCGAGCACCGTCCTGCTGGAGGAGGCGATCGCCACGCTGGCTCGGCCCGGTGGCGTCCTGGTCTGCCCGGAGGGCTACTACAAGAGCGTGGCCGGGCACATCGCCAAGTTCGGCATGCGGATGGCGACCAGCAGTGTGACCCCGGGCAGCGACTTCCGGATCGACCCGGTATCGCTGGAGCGAACCCTGAAACACCATGCGGCGCAGGGAAACCTGTGCGGCGTTTTACTGACCCTGCCCGGCAACCCGGTGGTCGCCGACTACACCGTCGAGCAGCTGGTCGAGATCGGCCGGGTGCTCGTCTCCGCCGATGTGCCGGTGATCTGCGATATGTCGTTCGACCTACTGGTCGAGGGGCACATCCCGATTGCGTCGATCGTCGTCCCGACGGCCGATGGCCCGGTCCGACTGTATGACCGGGTCCTCAGCATCACCGGTAATTCCAAGGCGTTCAACGCCTTCGGGCCGTGCAAGCTGGGTGCGGCCTGTTCGGGCGACCAGCAGTGGCTGGCCCGGGTACGCGAGCGACTACGTGTCGCCTTCCAGCGTGAGACCACGCATCTGGCCCGTGCCACGATCGAGGGCACCTCGGACGGCTACCTGATCCGGAACCGCGTGCTGCTGCGGGAGCGGATGGATTCCGCGCGTCGGCTGGTGGCCGGGATCAATGCCGGATTCGCCACCGAACTGCTGCGGCCGCTGGGCAGCCGGGACGGCATGTTCCTCACGATCGAATTCGATGCCGGGGTGATGTCGGCGGCGGCGGTGCGATCCAGCGCGGACCTGGAGGACCTGCTGCTGATGGCGGCCGGCATCGATTGCGTGGCGCTGGACCGCACCGGATCGCATCGAATGGGCGTGCGGCTCAATGTGACAACGCCCCGGCGCGCCACCGGTGAGGTGGGTCCGGACCTGGTCGTCGAGTTGTTCGACCGCATCGAGCGGCTGCTCCAGCGGATCGACGCGGGCATGACGTATTCCGGTGCCCTGCTGGAACGACGGATTCCGGCTCGGTCCCCGCGGGTCTTCACCGTCGGCGTGCTGCGCGAAACCGCCGCCCACGAACTGCGTGTCGCCTCCACGCCGGATGATGTGACGGCGCTGGTCCGCAGCGGGCTGAAGGTGGTGGTGGAGCAGGATGCCGGGCGGTGGGCCCGGTTCGACGACGCCGACTATCGGGCCGCCGGCGCCTCGGTGGTGCCGGGACCCGAGTGCGTCTTCGCCGTCGCCGACCTGGTCGCCTGGGTCAAACCGCCTGCCTACGACCTGGATACGATGCCGACCCGGACCGGGCAGCTACTACTCGGATTCCAGGATCCGGTGAAGCGCCGCCGGTCCATTCACCGGCTGAGCCAATACGGGGTGGAGTCGGTGGGCTTCGAGCACATGCCACCGGATCTCGAGACGGCTCACCTCGATCCGCTGACCGCCATGAGCCGGATCGCCGGTGAGGTGGCCTACCGCGAGGGGCGTGAGCGCCTACGCGAGCAGGATCCGGATTGTGCGGTGCGTGCGCTGATCATCGGCTGTGGGCAGGCCGGGCTCGCCGCCATCGACGCCGCGGTTCGCTGTGGTGACGCGTCACCGGCGGCCATCGGTCGCCGAGCCGAGCAGCGCGCCGCCGCGTCGGCCCGGGGCGCGAATCGCTTTCTTCTCGATCCCGATCCGGACCGGGTCGCGGACTACATCCGTTCCGTCCGTCCGAATCTGGTGGTGTGTGCGGCCGGACGGCGCGGGACGGCGGCACCGGTGCTGCTGGACCGGTCGGGTCTGGCGGCGTTGCCGAACGGTGCCGTGGTGGTCGATCTGACGGCCAAGTCGGGCGGCAACTGCGTGGTGACCCGCGTGGACGCCACGGTCACGCTGGCCGACAACGTCACCGTGATGCATCGCTCGAACTTCCCGTCCGCGCGTCCGGACGTCGCGAGTCGTGCGTACGGTGCGGCCGCGGCCACCGCGATCCTGGGGTACAGCGCGGCCCCCAGGTCAGATGGAAGGGATGCCGTCCCAAGCCTTTTCGAGGGCGGTGCGGAACAGGGTGCGGCAATCGCCGGTATCGAGATGAGCGAACTGCGATCTGCGCGCTGACGCTGCCGGGCAGTCGCTGAGGCGGCGTTGATCGGTCAGTCGGCGGTGAACGTCATGCCGGTGAACCGAGTCCAGCACTGTCGGAGATAGAACTCCATGTCGATGGACGGGTCGATGAGCCAGCGCGATTGCAGGCCGTCGGCCAGGGCCATGAACGCGGTGGCCATCACCTCGGCGTCGACGGACTCCGGGATGCCGCCCGCCCGCTGGATGCCGCGGATGAGCTCGGCGAAGCCGGCGGTGCCGAGTTCGTAGTGCAGGCGCATGTACTCGTGGGCGGGGTGGTTCGGATCGGCGGCGGCCGCCTGCATGTGGGTGAACAGCTCGATGAGGCCGGGCACCTGGGTATTACGGCGAATGAGCTGGATGAGCGCCTCGGGCGTGGGGTCGCCCATGGCGGCCACGTCGATCTCGTCGCGTTTGCGCAGGACCGCGACGAACAGCTCCTCCTTGGAGCCGAAGTAGTGCAGCAGCCCGCTCTGGCTCAGGCCGACCGCCTCGGCCAGCTCGGCCACCGAGGTGGCCAGGAATCCGCGCTCGGCAATGGTGTGCAGCGCGGCCTCCAGGATCTGCTCCCGCCGTTCGATGCCTTTCCCGTAGGGGCCTCGTTTCGCCATCGGTCGAGTTTAAGCGGACTCTGAGAGTTGCTTGTCCACCAAAACCGAGCGCTGTACGGTTTTGCCCATGCGATTCCGCCTCCGCAACCTCGCCCCGGTCGTCCTGGCCGCCTCCGCCGCCCTCACCGCGAGTGCGGCCCCGGCCTTCGCCCGGCCGGAACCGCCCGCGCGGATCGCGCCGCTCGGCCCGGACTTCCTGTGGGGCGTGGCGGCCTCGGGATTCCAGTCCGAAGGGCATGCGCCGGACAGCAATTGGTCCCGCTACGCCGCCTCCGGGAAAACCGACGACCCGTACGGGGATTCGATCGACTTCGCCGACCGCTACGAGTCCGATATCGAGCTGGCGAGACAGCTGGGTGTGAAGGTGTACCGGATCGGCATCGAATGGGCGCGGGTTCAGCCCCGGCCGGGCGTGTGGGACGTGGACGGACTTCGCTTCTACGACAGGGTTATCGGGGCCATCGAGGCGGCGGGCATGCGGCCCATGCTGACCCTCGACCACTGGGTGTACCCGGGCTGGGAGGCGGATCGGGGCGGCTGGAATCAGCCGGGGATGGTCGACGACTGGCTGGCCAACGCGCGCACCATCGTGGACCGCTACGCGGCGGGCAATCCGCTCTGGGTCACGTTCAACGAGCCGGCCATGTACATGATCAACGAGGTCCGGATGGGCTCGCTGCCGGTGACCGCGGTGCCGATCATGCAGGACCGGATCGCGCAGGCGCACAACGCCATCTACGACTACATCCACCAGGTGCAGCCGGACGCGCTGGTCACCAGCAATGTCGCCTACCTCCCGTCGGCGGAGGACGCGGTGAACGGCCCGCTCATCGGCAAGATCGCCGCCAAGCTGGACTACATCGGAATCGACTACTACTACGGCCTGTCCCCGGATGCTCTGCGTTCGGCGAACATCAGCCAGCTCTGGCACAACCCGCTGCAGGCCGACGGCATCTACTATGCGCTGGAACACTATTCGCACGCCTTCCCGGGTAAGCCGCTCTATATCGTCGAGAACGGCATGCCCACGGAGAACGGCAAGCCGCGCGACGACGGGTACACCCGGGCGGACGACCTGCGCGACACCGTCTACTGGGTGCAGCGCGCCAAAGCCGACGGCATGAACGTGATCGGCTACAACTACTGGAGCCTCACCGACAACTACGAGTGGGGTTCCTACACACCGCGATTCGGCCTCTACACGGTGGACGTCCGGACCGACCCCACCCTCACCCGCCGCCCCACCGACGCGGTCCCGGCCTACACCGAGATCACCCGCTCGGGCGGCGTCCCCGCCGACTACCGCCCGACCCGCGAGCCCAAGACCTGCTCGCTGGTCGACGCCCCCGCCAGCTGCACCGATCCGGTGACGCTGCCCCGCTGACCACCCGGCGGCTCGCCGGATCGGCCGTGCGACATCGTGTCAGGTGCTTCCCCCTGACCGGCCCGACCCGCGCATCGGGTGTCGACCCATCGGTCCGATCCGGCGATGCCCCGCATGCCGCCCGCTGACCCGGACATCGGTGTCAGCGGGCGGTTTTCGGGTTCAGCGCAGTGCGGGGACGACCTCGCGCTCGAAGAGCTCCAGTCCGGAGGTGTCGTAGGCGGTCTCCGGGAAGTAGTGGATGGAGTAGCCCAGCCCGAGATCCCTGACGCGCGAGAGCCGTTCGACGATCTGCTCGGGGGTGCCGACGGCGGGGGAGTCACGGAAGAGATCCTTCACGTGCTGGGCCGCGCCCTCGGCCCCGACGAAGGGGGTCAGGCGGGCCTCCAGCTGGGACAGGCGGTCCTGCACCTCGGCCTCGGTCGCGCCGACGAGGGTATTGAAGTTGGAGCTCCGGGTGATGGCGTCGAATTCCGTTCCGACCGCGGCACAGTGGGCGCGCAGCAGGTCCGACTTCTGGGTGAAGGTCTCCGGATCGCCCGCGAAATTGGTGTACCGGGCGTACTTCGCCGCGATCCGGAGCGTCACCTTCTCGCCGCCACCCGCGATCCAGATCGGAATTCCGCCCTCCTGCAGGGGAAGCGGGCGCACGATCGCGCCGTCGACCTGGTAGTGCTTGCCGTCGAGAGTGGCCTTGCCGGTGGTCCACGCCTGCTTGAAGATCTGCACGCCCTCGTCCAGGCGGCCCAATCGCACACCGGCGGAGGGGAATCCGTAACCGTAGGCGCGCCATTCGTGCTCGTACCACCCACCGCCGATGCCCATTTCCACCCGGCCGCCCGAGATGAGATCCACGGTGGCGGCGACCTTGGCCAGGTAGGCGGGGTCCCGGTAGCTCATGGCGGTGCACATCTGGCCCAGCCGGATACGCGTGGTGCTGGCCGCCAGCGCGGACATGAGCGACCACGCCTCGTGGGTGGCCTCCTCGGTGGGGACCGGCACGGTGTGGAAGTGGTCGTACACCCACAGTGACTCCCAGACGTCCCCCGAATCCGCGCGCTGCGCCAGGTCCCGCATCACTCCCCACTGCGCGGCGGGATCGATACCGACCAGGTCGAGCCGCCAGCCCTGCGGGATGAAGATGCCGAAACGCACTAGATATCTCCTCTGTTCGAATCCGGTGTGGTCACCTCGGCCGGGCCGAGCGCCTTGCGCAATGCCGTTGCGACGGTCTCGAGTTCGGCCGGATCCAGTCTGCCCCCGAAGCGCTGCTCGATGCCGGTCAGATAATGCGGCGCGGCCTCACGGAAGCGGCGGCGGCCCGCATCGGTAATGCTCACGAACGCCGAGCGGCCGTCGTCCGGATTGGATTCACGCCGAACCAAACCGTCCGACTCCATCTCGGTCACCAGGCGGCTGACCCGGGTGCGGCTCAGCACCACCCGCTCACCCAGGTCGCTCATTCGGAGCCGGTGTGGCCCATCGAGTTCCAGCAGCACGTCGTACCAGCTCAGCGGCAGTCCGGTGGCGCGGCGCAGGGCGGCGTCGAGTTCGGGCACGAGTTTCGCGTGGACCTGCAGCAGGGCGGCCCAGGCGTGGACGGCCGGATGGGATCGGGAGGCGGACACCGGCCCATCATAACCAGTTGCGTGCGCGCACACGTAAATAGTAGCGTGCACACGCACATATTCTCGGAAAGGAACTTCCATGACCGCACTCATCACACGCGACGAACTCGTGCAGGAGATCGAGGCCGGTTCGGTCATCGTGCTCGACGCCCTCGGCGGCGAGTACTACGCCAAGGCCCACCTCCCCGGCGCGCTCGCGCTGGTCGAGTCCGAGGTGGAAAGCCGCGCGCCGCACCTGCTTCCGGATCGCGACGCGGCCATCGTCACCTATTGCTCCAACGCTGCCTGCCCCAACAGCCAGAACGTGGCCACCCGGCTGGAGCGGCTGGGCTACACCAATGTCCGCAAGTACCGCGACGGCATTCAGGATTGGACCGAGGCGGGTCTGCCCGTCGAAAGCTGATCGCGCACAACGGCACTCGGCCGCCCCCCGTCGCGATGCGCGGCGGGGAGCGGCAGATTGTCCCAGACGCGCTACGATGCCCCGGTTAGTTCGATCTCCGACGGAGGGGGCTCACCGGTGAGCACGATCCAACTGACCACACCCGACGGCGCCATCGACGCGTATGTCGCCACTCCGGCCGGACTCGGGCCCTGGCCCGGTGTCGTGGTGGTGCACGACATGGTGGGTGTCAACGACGACATGCGGACCATCGCCGGCCGCCTGGCCGACAACGGGTATCTCGCCATCGTTCCGAATCTTTTCGCGCGCGGCCGGGTTCGGTGCGTGCCGAGCGTGATCCGGGAACTGCTGTCCAATGGGAACGGCACCACCGTCCACGACATCCTCAGCGCCCGCGCCCATCTCATCGCCGATCCGAACTGCACCGGCCGGGTGGCTGTGGTCGGCTTCTGCCTGGGCGGCGGGTTCGCACTCCTGGCTGCCACCAAGGGTTTCGACGCCGCGGCCCCCTTCTACCCCTCCGGCCGCGGCAACTACGAGGACATCCTGCGCGGTTCCTGCCCCATCGTCGCCAGCTACGGCGCCCTCGACCCGGCCAATCCCGGCCGCGGCTCGAAACTCGAACGCGTCCTGACCGACTATGGCATCGACCACGATGTGAAGACCTACCCCGGCGTCACCCACGCCTTCGCCAACCTCACCCCGGCCGAACCGGTCATCCGGGTCACGGGCCTCGGCTACAACGAGGAAGCCACCGAGGACGCCTGGCGGCGCATCTTCGCCTTCTTCGAGACTCACCTGCGCTGACCGACGAGTACCGAGATCATTCAGCGGTTTCGATTTCGTCCGGGATATCCATGAGTTCGTGCATTTCGACATCACCGGCGTCGACGGCGGCGATGGATTCCAGGAGTCGCCGAGCCATCGTGGGCGAGGACATCAGGTAGTCGGTTTCCGTCATCGCGCTGTCCTTCGGTCGCGGCTCTCTGCTCAGTCCCTGACGGTGATCGACAGGCGCGGGCGGGTGGGGTTGTCGGGGGAGACGCGTTCCCAGACGGCGTCGAGCATGGGGGCCAGCAGGAGTTCGCCGAATTGGCGGATCAGAACGGCGACAATCTGGGCGGATTCGGGTTTGTCGGTGGAGGCCAGGCCGGCCTCCCGCAGGCCGGCGACCTCGCTGCGGGTCAGGTCCACGAGGGCGTCCAGGAGATGGATGCGGGTTTCCGAGGGTTCCAGCAGGGAGCGGCGGATGTAGTTCACGACGGCCGGGTTGTCGTGCAGCATCCGGCGGACCGCTTCGTCGCGGGCCGACGCGACTTCGGCGTGCGTGCCGGTAGGGGGAATCGAGGCGACGGTCTGGGCGAAGTAGTCGACGACCAGCTTGTCGACCGCGTCGCGCAGGCCGTCCTTGGTCTTGAAATGGTGCTGGACGAGCCCGAGGGTGACGCCGGCCTCGGCGGCCACCGCGCGCAGCGAGACCCGGGAGTCGCCGTACTGGGCGAACAGGTCCATGGCGGCATTGCGGATGCGGGCCTTGGCGGTCAGGTCGTCATTGGTGGCTCGTGGATTCAGCATCGCCCCTCAACTCGTCGATTGCGTCCGCCGATTTTACGTCGAGTAGTAGCGGTTCCCGGTCAGGCGCTGAGCTGGCGTTATGATTGACCGACTTACGATACAACTGTATCGTTCGCTGCATGGAGGAACCAACGATGCGGCGCGCTGGCCGCCCGGGTGCGCCGGGCGGGAACCGGTGCGGGACAGCCGTATCGGGTGGCGCTGGAAGAGGCCGCGGCCCGCGCGGGCGACGCGGTGCGGTACCGGCTCATGGGGGACGGGGCGGTGCCGGCGGAGCCTTCCCCGGCTACGCCGTCTACGACTGCGCCGACGGCTACATCGCGCTGGGGGCGGTGGAGCCGCACTTCTTCCTGGGTGCGCTGGCGACCTTCGGGACCGACGGCACCCACGAGGCTTTCCGGAAGGCGTTCGCCGACAAGACCATTGCCGAGCTCGAAGCCATCGCCGCTCGGGAAGACCTGCCGCTCAACGGCATCCGACGCAACAACGGAGAGTGACACCGATGTCCGTACTGTTCCCCGACTACCGCCCCACCTGGGAGACGGACCAGCACCGCGAGCTGCGCAAGCACGCGGCGGAGTTCTTCCGCAAGGAGTCCGCGCCCAACCGCGAGCGCTGGACCAAGCAGCACATGGTCGATCGTGAGTTCTGGAACAAGGCCGGTGACGCCGGTCTGCTCGGGCTGGACCTGCCCGAGGAATTCGGCGGCGCGGGCGGCGATTTCGGCCTGCAGGCCGTGGTCCAGGAGGAGCTGGTCTACGCGCACGACAATGGCTTCGGCTTCTCGGTGCACTCGCCGATCGTGTCGCACTACGTCTACCACTACGGCAACGAGGAGCAGCGCCGGAAGTGGCTGCCGGGCATCATCAGCGGTGAGCTGGTGCTGGCCATCGCCATGACCGAGCCGGGCACCGGTTCGGACCTGCAGTCGGTGCGCACCACCGCCATCCGCGCGGGCGACCACTACGTCATCAACGGCTCGAAGACATTCATCTCCAATGGCACTCACTGCGATCTGCTGGTGATCGTGGCCAAGACCGACCCGTCCCAGGGTGCGGCCGGCGTCTCGCTCATCGTGGCCGAGACCAAGGATCTGCCGGGCTTCGAGCGCGGCCGGGTGCTGGAGAAGATGGGCCAGCACGCCCAGGACACCCGCGAGCTGTTCTTCTCCGACATGCGCGTCCCGGTCGCCAATCTGCTCGGCGCGCAGGAGGGTCTGGGCTTCTATCAACTGATGGAGCAGCTGGCCCGCGAGCGCCTGATCATCGCCAGCCTGTGCTCGGCCCTGGCCGAGGCGGCGGTGCTGGAGGCGCTGCGCTACTCCAAGGAGCGCGAGGCGTTCGGCCGCCCGATCGGCAAGTTCCAGCACAATGCCTTCACCCTGGCCGAGGTCAAGACCGAGGCGCTGGCCATCAAGACGCTGGTGGACTACGCGATTCAGCAGTACATCGACGGCAGGAACGATCCGTCGACCGCGTCCATGGCCAAGCTGTTCGCCGCCGAGACCGCCGACAAGGTGGTCGACAAGTGCCTGCAGCTGTTCGGCGGCTACGGCTACATGATGGAGTACCCGATCGCGAACATGTACACGGGTTCGCGCGTGAACCGCATCTACGGCGGCACCAGCGAGATCATGAAGGAGATCATCTCCCGCTCGCTGTGACGCGGAGATTCCGGTGCCACCTTGTCGGTCACCTACACCGGGCCCGACCCCGACAACGACAAGGCCCGCCTCTACACCGCCAAGTACACCCCCGCCGTCG
>NZ_JBSGCB010000027.1:0-126909 GCF_053601595.1 Nocardia sp. NPDC004711
AATTTCTTTTTCCCCCCCCACATGTGGGGGGGTGTGTTGTGGTGACGTGTTCTGTTCTGGGCCGCAGTCTGGGCCGCGCTGCGGCCCGACCTCGGGTGATTGCTAGTCCAGGTAGTCGCGCACTAGAACCGGGTGGGCGGTGTGCTGGTCCGAGGTCATCGAGGTGACTCACGAGCGTAATCGCACTGAATATCTTTGGCTGACAACCGAAGACGGCTCCGTCGATCAGTAACTTGTTGATTGCACGCTCATGTCGAGCCATGTGGCCAGTGCGCGCCCCAGGTCAACTGGATGCAGGCCGCAGACTATTCATGAGCAGGCCCAGGGCGAACTCGAAGCGGTCGGGTCCGGTGCCGGAGATCAGCTCGGCGGCATGGCGTCGAGTCTGCGGGAATTTCTCGGCAGGCAGTGCGGTGAAGCGGTCCAGCAACTCCTCGTGGCTGAGCACCCATTCCTGATCCTGATGGCGGCGCCGTTGCTGGACCAGTGACTGTTCCAGCGCATAGGCGCTGACGTAGAGGGACAGCGCGTCCCGGGCCCATCCGGCGGTCCTCGGTTCGATGCCGCCCGCGAGCAGGATCGCCAGGATTCCTTCGCCGACCCGCAGCGTTTCCAGGTTGGTCGGCACCATGGCCAGCGCGGCCCGCGAGACTCCGGGGTATTTCAGGTACAGGTCGCGGATCTGCGTGTACACCCCGAGCAACTGCTCACGCCAGGCGTCCGAATTCGGTTCGGGGAGTACGACTTCGGCGTAGAGCCTGCCGATCAGCAAATCGTCGATGTCGTCCTTGTTGACGATGTGCGCGTAGAGCGACGACGGACCGGTGCCGAGCGCGGCGGCGACCCGGCGGATGGTCAGCGCGTCATACCCCTCGGTGGCGACGACCTCCAGGGCGGCGTCGGTGATCCGTTCGACGGTGATGGGCTTCTTGCGTGGTGCCGACACGGCAGCCTCGGCTGCGGGTTGGGCGTGGCGGGCTGCGCGGCGTTGGCGGGGATCGGCGGGCATACCGGCAACTATAGCTTGACACGAACTAAGTTCGTTACATAGAACTTAGATCGTCATGGCGAACTAAGTTCGTATCGTTGTCCAGGAGGTGCGTGATGCGAGTTTCCGTCGTCGGAGCCGGTCTGGGAGGTCTGGCTCTCGCACAGGGTCTGCGTGGTGCCGGGATCGAGGCCGACGTGTTCGAGCGCGACCCGGGGATCGTCGTGCGGTTCCAGGGCTACCGGCTCGTGCTGAATCCGATCGGTTTCCGGGCGGTGCGAAACTGTCTGCCGACGCGCTGGCACCCGCTGCTCGACGAGATCGTCATGGACGCCTCCGCCGAACAGCTGATCCTGGACCCGCAACTGAACGAGATCGGCAGGCTCGGCGCGGGCCGGACCGGCATCGTCGTCGACCGGCAGGTGCTGCGACACCTGTTGCTGACCGATCTCACCGTGCACACCGATGCCGCGCTGACCGGCTACGACGTGCTGGCCGACGGCAAAGTCCGAGCCCGGTTCGCCCGCCGCGACCCGGCCACCACCGACCTGCTCGTCGGCGCGGACGGCGTCACCTCCGCGGTCCGCGGGGTGTTGTCGCCGCACACCACCCCGGCCGACACCGGCGTCCGGTTCGTCATCGGCCGCACCCCGCTGACCGACGAATTCGCAGCCCTGTCCAAGGCTTTCGGCTCGAAGATCGCCGGCGACGGCGTCAGCCTGCTGCTCGGCGCGATGCGCTTCCGTACCCCGCCGAAGCAGGCCGCCGAGCAATTGGCCCCCGAAGTCACGCTGCCCGACATCGGCGACTACGTGCGCTGGGCGATGATCCTGCCGCCGAACAGTTCGCTGGAGGATCTGACCGCGCAGGACGCCGTGCTGTCCAGGATGGAGGGCTGGCACCCGGCGCTGCGCGCGCTGATCGAGCAGGCCGACCCGGACAACAGCACACTGCTCTCGATCCGAGTGGTCAAGCCCGGTGAGCGCTGGGCGTCCGGCCCGGTCACGCTGCTCGGCGACGCGATCCACGCCACCTCTCCGACCGGCGGCAACGGCGCGAACACCGCGCTGCGCGATGCGGACCTGTTGCGCCGCTGCCTGATCGAGGCCGACGAAGGCCGCCGCGATCTGCGTAACGCGGTCGACGACTACGAGCGGCAGATGTTCGAGTACGGCGCCGAAGCCGTCCGCAGCAGCCTCGAGAAACTGCCCGCCTTCGCCCCCGAAGCGAAACTGTCCTGAGGCCGGTGCACGGAAAGCCCATCTGGCACGGGATCGGTTGCCGCGCAGCTCATTCCGTGGTTCGGAGCACTCGACTTCTCGTGGGTATCGACGAATCCAGCGAGCATGGCTATCTCTGGACCGACAAGTTCGTCCAGGTCGGCCGCAGCGTGATGGCCCCGCGCGGAAACTGCGACTTGCAGACCGGCTTCGAAAACATCGGCTGTCGCAGCAACTAATTCTGTTGCTGATATCTAGGACTGAGACCGCTGTGCTCAGGTCCTGATCCGAGTTTGGGCCGCTGAGCTGTAGCTCAGCGGCCCGAACTCGGGTGATCGCTAGTCCAGGTAGTCGCGCAGGACCTGGGAGCGGCTCGGGTGGCGGAGCTTGCTCATGGTCTTGGACTCGATCTGGCGGATGCGTTCGCGGGTGACGCCGTAGACCTGGCCGATTTCGTCCAGGGTTCGGGGCTGGCCATCCGTGAGGCCGAAGCGGAGGCGGACTACGCCGGCCTCGCGTTCGGACAGGGTCTCGAGGACCGATTGGAGCTGGTCCTGGAGGAGGGTGAAGGAGACTGCGTCGACGGCGACGACGGCTTCGGAGTCTTCGATGAAGTCGCCGAGTTGGGAGTCGCCCTCATCACCGATGGTCTGGTCCAGAGAGATGGGCTCGCGCGCGTACTGCTGGATTTCCAGCACCTTCTCGGGCGTGATGTCCATTTCCTTGGCGAGCTCTTCGGGGGTGGGCTCGCGGCCCAGGTCCTGGAGGAGTTCGCGCTGGATGCGGCCGAGCTTGTTGATGACCTCGACCATGTGCACGGGGATGCGGATGGTGCGGGCCTGGTCGGCCATGGCGCGGGTGATGGCCTGGCGGATCCACCACGTCGCGTAGGTCGAGAACTTGTAACCCTTGGTGTAGTCGAACTTCTCGACCGCGCGGATCAGACCGAGGTTGCCCTCCTGGATCAGGTCCAGGAACGCCATGCCGCGGCCGGTGTAGCGCTTGGCGAGCGACACGACCAGTCGCAGGTTGGCTTCCAGCAGGTGGTTCTTGGCGCGGTTGCCGTCGCGCATGATCCACTGGAAGTCGCGGCGCGACTGCACCGGCAGCTTCTCGCCCTTCTCGGCGAACTCGCGCATCTTCTCCGTGGCGTAGAGGCCGGCCTCGATCCGCTTGGCGAGCTCGACCTCCTCCTCGGCGTTGAGCAGCGCGACCTTACCGATCTGCTTGAGGTAGGCGCGGACCGAGTCGGCGGAGGCGGTGAGCTCGGCATCCTTGCGGGCCTGGCGCAGCGCCTCGGATTCCTCTTCGTCCCAGACGAAGTCACCGGAGGCCTTGTCCTTCTCCGAGGGCTCGTCGGCCTCTTCGGCCTCCTCGGCGGCGGGAGCGGCCGGGCCGGCCTCCTGCTCCTCGTCCTCTTCGACCTCGTCGACCAGGTCGTCCTCGTCGAGGTCGTCCTCGTCGATCTCGATGTCACCCAGGTCGTCGTCGAGTTCCAGCGAGTCGTCGTCGATGACCTCGTCGCCCTCAGCGCCTTCGGCGCCGGGCTCCGCGGCCTTCTTCGGCGAGGCCTTCTTCGCCGCCGTCTTCTTGGCGGTGGCCTTCGTCGCCTTCTTGGCCGCGGTCTTCTTGGCCGCGGTCTTCTTCGCCGCGACCTTCTTGGCCGGGGCCTTCTTCGCGGCAGCCTTCTTGACCGGCCGTGCTTCAGTGGTGTCTGCTGAATCAGCGGCCTCGGCCGATTCGGCGGTCTCTCGGGTATTCGTGGCTACCACGTACGCCCTTTCGTGACGGTCTCGTGCGGCGTCACGCCAGAGTGGTGATCCGGCGGAGCGGTTCTGTCGGGGGGTAAACCGGCTCTCGTGCCGGTGTCGGTTTCCGGCCTACCGCCGGGCATGTGTTCCATTGTAACGATCGAACCAGCTTACTTACGGTGCGATCCCGGCTGACACCGCCATGGCTGCTCCGACGATGCCCGCGGTGTTGCGCAGTACGGCAGGTACCACGGGGGTTCTGTTGGTGAGCAACGGAATCCACTCCTGGTGGTCGCGGCTGATGCCGCCGCCCGCGACGAACACGTTCGGCCAGAACAGGTTTTCCAAGGTGACCAGCACCTTGCTGACCTCCCGCGCCCACTCCGGGTAGGACATGCCGACCCGATCCTTGACCGAGGCGGCGGCCCGGTGCTCGGCCTCGCGGCCGTCGACCTCCATGTGCCCGAGCTCGCTGTTGGGCACGAGCACGCCGTTGTACATCATGGCCGATCCGATACCGGTGCCGAAGGTGAGCAGCATGACCAACCCGTCGAGATCCTTTGCCGCGCCGTACCGGTCCTCGGCCATGCCCGCCGCGTCGGCGTCGTTGAGGACGGTCACGTCGCGGCCGCCCAGCGCCAGCGAGAACAGGTGCCGGGCGTCGATGCCGATCCAGGTCGGGTCGATATTGGCGGCCGTGCGGATCTGCCCGTGCAGCACCACGCTCGGCATGGTGATGCCGACCGGGCCCTCCCAACCGGACTGGGCGACGAGTTTGGCGACTGACTCGGCGACCGCGTTCGGAGTGGCCGGATGCGGCGTCGCGATCTTGATGCGCTCGTAGACCAGCTCGCCGGTCGCGAGATCGACCTCGGCGCCCTTCACACCGCTGCCGCCGATATCGATGCCGAACGCGCGTCCGGGATCGGACATGGACCACTCCTCGTTTTCCTGGGATGCCGGCGAGTCGAAGCCACCGGCCGATGACCGCTCGATCGACCTCCGCCTTGTGTCGTGCACGACAAGCCTAATGCGCCGGATGCCGGATCTGTGCTGCGATGGTGCTCGTGCCGGAATCGAATTTCACTTCCACTGTCCCCGCCGCCGCCACGACCACCGACACGTCCGATATCGCCGAACTGCGCCGCGTCGCGGTGTATCTGGCCGAGACCGCCGCCGCGCACGTCCGCGCGCGCCGGCCGCAGGTCTTCGGACCGGGCACGCACGAGCAGGACGCCGTGCAGTCCAAGAGCACCCCCACCGACCCCGTCACCATCGTCGACACCGAGACCGAGCAGCTGGTCCGCAAACTGGTCGCCGAACTGCGCCCCGGCGACCGCGTGGTCGGCGAGGAGGACGGCGGCGCCCTGGCCGACGACCCGGATCTGGTGCACTGGGTCGTCGATCCCATCGACGGCACCGTCAACTTCGTCTACGGCATCCCGTCCTACTCGGTGTCGGTGGGCGCGGTGCGCGGCGGCCGTCCCGTCGCGGGCGCGGTCGCCGATGTCGCGCACGCGGTCACCTACAGCGCCGGGCTCGGCCTGGGTGCGCACCGTGCTGATTCCAGCGTGGACGGCACCGCCCCGGGGGGTGCGCCGATCGCCTTGCGCGCCAACCGGGTCGACGCGGTGTCCATGGCGCTGGTGGCCACCGGCTTCGCCTACGCCACCGAGCGCCGGATCCGTCAGGGTGAGCTGGTGGCGCAGGTGCTGCCGCACATTCGCGACATCCGCCGCTTCGGCTCGGCGGCGCTGGACCTGTGCGCCGTGGCCGAGGGCCGCACCGACGCCTACTACGAGCACGGCCTGAACCTGTGGGACTGGGCGGCGGGCGCGCTGATCGCGACCGAGGCGGGCGCACGCCTGATCCTGCCGCCCGGACCCGACTCGCCGGGCACCGCAGGCGATTTGGTGTCCGCCGCCGCCCCCGGCATCGCTGACGAACTGTTCGGTCTGTTCAGGCGTCTGGATGTCACCACCCCTATCCCAGTGCCGTGACAGCGGGCTGGACGACCACCGGGCCCGGCTGACCGCCGGTCCGGACCGGGCAAAACGAATCGCCGCGATCGAAGGATCGCGGCGATTCGTGTTATCCGGTTCATTTTTGGTTGCGCCGGTTGGAGTCTCGCGCCGGGTCTGCCGGTCAGAGCATGCACCCCGCGAAAGAGATTCTCAGCACTTCGCGTGCCGCGCGGCCTCCAGCAGCTTCGGGTCGATGGCCGGCGCGGTGCCGGGCGTCGGGTTCTTCAGCGACTTCAGCACCTCCTCGGCATCGGTGTCGGGCCGGATATCGCGGAACAGCGAGCCCAGCACCATGTCCACGGTGTCGTCCTGGCGCTGATCCTCGATGAGCTCGGCGCACGGCGCCACCAGCTGCACGGACGCCGCCGCGGGCCGGCCCTTCACGCCGAAACGGATCTGCCCGGTGCATTCGAGGTCGCCGTTCACGTACACCGGATCGTTACCGATCTGGACGTCCGGTGCACTGGCGAAACCGAGGTCACCCAGCTCGGAGGCGACGTGCGCGGCCTGACCGCGCTGGCCGTTGGCATTGAACACGCGCACCTTCGACTGGGCGAGGGCCGCGGGCTCCACATCCCGCAATCGCGACGCCCCCACTCGCTCGCCGAGGGGGGCGGGCTGGGCCGCGGTCGTGCTCGAGGCGGGGCTGGGGGAGTTGCAGGCCATCGCACCCTGGTCACCCTCGCTCGTGGTCAGCGCCTTGAACCACACGCCGACGCAGATGAGAGCGATGATGCCCACCATGGCCGCCCAGGGCTGCCAGCGCCGCCGGATGAAGGACCGTCCGTCCGGATCGGTCGAGTTACCTTGGGTGATCAGTGAAACCACGCCCACACTCTACGAAAACGTCGCGGTTGTCGTGTGAACGGCCACGGCAAGTCGGCCGCTGGGTGTGGCGGGGAGGTCTCGGAGGATGCCAGGAAGATCTCGAAGAGTTCCCTTGTCGGTGACGATTACCCCTCAGTTTCAACTCGCAGGGGTTTTGATTGCGACTTTTGTCCCGGGGTCCGCTATTGTCTGGCGGCCCAGATCGTACAGCCCGGGTGAAACTGGGGTTCGATTTCGGGAACAACAAGGGCATGTCCTGCGTTGACCGAGCGCGATCCGGTGCGGATGAGGAGTATCCGGCTCGGATCTGTGACCGGTGTACGCGTGACGTACACCACGGGCGGGGCGGCATCCCACCCGATCCGGCTCCTGCCAGGAGCCGGTCAGGAGGGTGCCGGTCCGGGATATACGGAGTAAGGACGAGGGGAAGACGACATGGCAACCGACTATGACGCACCGCGGCGCAATGAATCCGACGACGTGTCGGAGGACTCGCTGGAGGAGCTGAAGGCTCGCCGCAACGAAGCCGCGTCCGCCGTCGTGGATATCGACGAATCCGATACCGCGGAATCGTTCGAGCTTCCCGGCGCGGACCTTTCCGAGGAAGTGCTCTCGGTCCGGGTCATCCCGAAGCAGGCGGACGAATTCACATGTTCGAGCTGCTTCCTGGTGCACCACCGCAGCCGACTGGCCACCGAGTCCGGCGGTCAGCTGATCTGCATGGACTGCGCCGCGTAAGGCACGGTCCCGGAGCGCAATCCGTCAGCCCGCGCTCGGTCCGCCGAGCGCGGACCGGACGGGGCTGCGCGGAAAGTCCCCTGTGCGAAGCAGGGCGGAAAGTCCGCTTCGCAGCGGGGCGCGGAATCTCGATGAATCAGGACTGCTCGGCCGCGTTCTTCAGGCCGAGCGCGGTGATGATGCGTTCCGGATGACGCGTACTGACCAGCCAGTACGGCGTCGGATCGTCCGGATCATCGAGCACGAGCAACACCATGGGCCCGATCCAGGCCCGATGCTGGACGAACGCGGCGGGGTCGAGCTGTCGGCCCAGCGCCGCGCTTTTCGCACTGGTCGGCACCGGTGCGGCGCGCTTGACGAAGGTCGCGGGCAGGTGCGCGCGATCGGTGCGCAGTTCCGGCACACCGGCGTCGTCGGGGGCCACTTCCACGCGATGGCGGGAGAACCACAGCAGCACCCAGACGGGCACCGGGAACAGCAGCACGTACGGCAGCCACGCCCGCACTCCCGGTGCGCCCATGTGGATTTCGGCTGCCAGCAGCCCCGTCACGACGAGCGCGACGGGCCACCACCACAGCGGCACCCAGAGGCGCTCGGTGTAGAGGGGCTCGGTCTGCTGTTTGGGATCCATGGTCACCTGAGGGGGCTGGTCGGACACGACCTCAGACTAGGTCAATGACCGAGAGGGGGAACGCGTAGGCTCGGCCTACGTGACCGGTATTCCACCTATTCCCCTGCTGCGGCTCGATCCCGGCATCCCCGTACCGACGCGTGCCCACGAGGGCGACGCCGGCGTGGACCTGTGCACCACCGAGGACGTCATCATCGAACCGGGGGAGCGGGTGCTCGTCGGCACCGGCATCGCGGTGGCGCTCCCGATCGGCACGGTCGGGCTGATCCATCCGCGCTCGGGCCTGGCGGCGAAGGCGGGACTGTCGGTTGTCAATACCCCCGGCACGGTCGATGCGGGCTACCGCGGTGAGATCAAGGTGTGCCTGATCAATCACGATCCGCGCACGGCCATCGAGCTCCGGCGGGGTGACCGCATCGCGCAGTTGCTGGTGCAGAAGGTCGAATTGGTGGACTTCGTCGAGGTCGAGGCGCTCGACGACACCGCGCGCGGCGCAGGAGGATACGGATCCAGCGGTGGGCACGCCAGCCTGTCCGCGCGGTCCGGTGGGGCGGGTCAGGCGACCGGCAAGGAGGCATGACGATGGTGTTCGGACGCAAGAAGAACAAGGGCGGCGACAGAGACGACGCGTCGCAGTACGACGACGAGTACACCGAGTACGACGAGTACGAGGGCGCGGACGAGTACGACGAGACCGGCTACGCGGCAGACGAATTCGAGGAGTTCGACGAGCCCGCCGCCCGCGGCCCGGAGACCGGTCCCTACGACTACGAGGACGTCGCCGACCGGCTCGAGTCGATCGCCGAGCAGCGCCTGGATCTGGGCTCGGTCATCGTGCCGGTGCCGCCGGGCGGGCAGCTGCAGGTCGAGATGACCCCCGAAGGCGCGCCGCAGGCGGTGCATCTGGCCACCCAGCACGGCCGGATCACGGTGGCGGCCTACGCCGCTCCCAAGACCTCGGGCCAATGGCGTTCGGTGGCAGCCGATCTGGCCGAGACGCTGCGCAAGGACGGCGCGCAGGTGTCGGTGGTGCAGGGTCCGTGGGGTCGTGAGCTGCACGCCGTGACCCAGGGCGCGGATCTGCGCTTCATCGGCGTGGACGGCTACCGCTGGATGGTGCGCCTGGTCGCGGCTGGTCCGACCGGCGCGGCCGACGAGAACACCCCGCTGGTGGCCGCGGCTCGCGCGGTCATGAGCGAGACCGTGGTGCGCCGCGGGGACGAGCCGCTGCCGGTGCGTGAACCGCTGCCGGTGGTCCTACCCCAGGAGCTGGCCGACCAGCTCGCCGCCGCCCACCAGCAGCAGCTGGCCGCCCAGCAGCAGGCCATGCAGGCCCAGATGGCCGCCATGCAGGGCGGCCCGGCCTTCCAGCCCGAGCAGGCGCCCACCGAACCGCGTCGCGGCGCGGAGGGCTCGGCCATGCAGCAGCTCGGCCTGAACTGACCGGACGGTCCGGACCGGTCGGCCCGGATTCGGCTGCACGACAAGCGAAACGGGGCTCCGCCACTGCGGCGGAGCCCCGTTTCGCTCTCGGCGCGATGAAGGTGCGCAGCGCGGCCACCGGGCTGTCGTGAGCGCGACCCGCCGCAGTCACGGACGGGCGTCGTGGCGGGGACGGATTCCGGTCAGGGGGTGGGGATGCGGCGGGGGAGCAGGGCGTTGATGCCCCGGGCGCCGAGGACCGACGGGTCCGCGCCCAGCTCGTCGAGGGTGATCGAGTGCAGGGTGGCGTGCGGGAGCAGCGTGGCCCAGCGTTCGGCCACGACGAACGGGTGGACGGGGTCGTCGATCGCGCCGATGACCTCGACGGGGGCGGTGACGGCGGCCAGGACCTCGGGTTCGGGCCAGCGGTAGGCGGCGGCCTCTTCCAGAGCGGCGGGCAGTTCGGGCCACTGGGAGGTCCAGGAGCGAGTGAGGGCCTCGGCCAGCCAGGCGGGGCTGGATTCGCGCATGCGGGTCAGGACGGCGTCGAGGCCGTCGGCGCGCAGCTGGGCGGCGGTGGCGGCGGCGCTCAGGGCGGCAGGGCAGCCGGTGGTGTCGGCGCCGGTCCAGGCGGGCAGGGCGGCGACCACGCCGTGCACCGAATCCGGGTGATGCGCGGCCCAGTCGACGGCGACGGCCGCACCCAGCGAGATGCCCGCGATCAGCACCGGGCCCGAGCGCGCGGCGGCGTCCAGGGCGCTGCGGTAGCTGTCGATCACCCCGCGCGGGTCCGGGTCGACCGCGAGGAACGGCAGATCCAGTGCGGCGCAAGCAGATCCGAAGGCGCGGCGGGCGAAATGGGCGTCGGAGCCGGTTCCGGGCAGGGCGACGGCGACCGCCGGACGTCGTAGATCGGGCACCGATCGAGAGTACTGGTGACCGGCGTGCGTGGCGGGTGCAGGCCGTCCCATCTACAGTGGCGGAGGTACGGCCACGGGCGGCCGGATGGCAAACCGCCGGGCGCCGTGGAAGGAACGAACGACGTGAGACCCACGCCGTCGAGCTCTACAGGAGAGCGTGCGAGATGCCATCCGCGGGTGGGAAGGACACCCCGTCGGGCTATTTCCGGCGGCTCAGCCGGCGCCTGACAGAGGACCTGGATCGTTTGGATGCCGAGGAGCTCGCCGAGACGTCGGAGGCGTCGGGCGCGTGCCGGGCATCGGAGTGCCGGCGCGGTGAGGAAGTCACCATGCTGGGCCGGCTCCGCAGTGTCGAGGCCTGTCCCAAATCGGCGGGCGCCGAGGTGGAAGCCGAGTTCTTCGACGGCACCGACAGCGTGGCGCTGGTGTTCATCGGGCGGCGTCGCATCCCGGGAATCGAACCGGGTCGTCGTATCCTGGTGCGCGGCCGGGTCGGCGAACGCGACGGCGGCAAGGTCATCTACAACCCCTACTACGAACTCCGCGGGAACTCCTGACACTCATGCCTAACCCCACCAGCAACGGCGACCAGGGCCGTGATCGCACCGAGTCCTTCGGCGCGCCAGCCCCGTTCGATCCGCCCACGGTCCAGCTCAATGCCGTCTCGGGCGACGAACCGCCACTGCGCATGGACCACGCGCTGCTGGACGAGGACATGCAGGCGCTGGTCGACGCCGAGCGCGCGGCCCGGGACGCCGGCGACGACGAGGGCGAGCAGGAACCCGAGCAGACGCTGCTCGAGCAGATGGGCGGTCTCAGCGGCCTGATCTACTCCTCGCTGCCGGTGCTGGTGTTCGTGCCGGTGAACTCGCTGCGCGGGCTGACCGCCGCCATCTGGGCGTCGCTGGGCGTGGCCGCGGCGATCCTGGTGTGGCGCCTGGTGCGTCGCGGTCCGATCCAGCCGGCCATCTCGGGCTTCCTCGGGGTGGGCGTGTGCGCGTTCATCGCCTACCGGATGGGTGAGGCCAAGGGCTTCTTCCTGTTCGGCATCTACGCCAGCCTGGTCTACGGCGGTGTGTTCCTGATGTCGCTGGTGGTGCGCTGGCCGTTGGCGGGCGTGATCTGGGGTGCGCTCAACGGGCACGGCACCGAGTGGCGTTCGGACAAGCGCGTCATGCGGCTCTACGACATCGCGACCGCGGTGTGGGCGTTGGTGTTCGTGGCCCGCTACCTGGTGCAGAACCACCTCTACGACGCCAACAGCACCGGTCTGCTGGCCGTGGCGCGCATCGCCATGGGCTGGCCGCTGACCGCCGTGGCGGCGCTGGTGACCTTCTGGGCGGTGCGCAAGGCGGGCCATCTGCCCTCCTCGTCCGCCAAAGCCCCGGAATCCGCGGGCTAGACAACCGCCCGATCGGGCCCTTATCGCGCTAAATGTCGAGGGCGCAACACCTTCGGAGCCATTGGGGGACGGAAGGGGGTGACCAACCCACCCCTGGGGTACCTATTTCGGCGGGCTCCCGGCGAGCACGATCTTTCTCAGAAGCTCTCAGCAGCTCATCGGAGAAAGGATCGCGGAGTTGGTTACCGACGGCAAGGCAGTGGCAGCGCAGGACCGGGGCGAGGGGCTCGGGACCGCGGTGCAGACGGCAGCCTCGCGCCGGCACCCGGCGGGGCGGGGAGGCAAAGCGGGAAGTGTGGCGTCGTCGGAGTCCCGGCGCGCCGCAGCGGAATTGGAGACGCTGATCGGCCCGGCCGCCGCCGGTGACCGGGCAGCGGTCTCGGAGATTCTCAAGATCGTGTATCCGCTGGTGCGCCGCTACTGCGCGGCGCGCATGGGCGGCGCGGGTCACCTGCACGTGACCGCGGACGATGTGGCGCAGGAGGTCTGTCTGGCGACGGTGCAGGCCATCCCGCGCTACCGGGATCAGGGCAAGTCGTTCCTGGCTTTCGTCTACGGCATCTCGGCGAACAAGGTGGCCGACGCGTTCCGGCGGGCGCAGCTGCACCCGGCCTACCCGGTCGCGGAGTTCCCGGACGCGCCGATGAACGAGGCGGGACCCGAGGAGCGGGCGCTGGCGATGGAAACCCGCCGGGCGGCACGCGATCTCATGCAGGTGCTGTCCTCGACCCACCGTGAGGTGCTGGTCATGCGAATCGTGCTGGGGTGGACGGCGGCGGAGACCGCCGAGGCCATCGGCACCAGCCCGGGCGTGGTGCGGGTCATGCAGCATCGCGCGCTGAACCGGCTGCGCGCCGAACTGCGGGTGGCGTCCTGACGGTTCGGTGCGGTCAACGGCGAGTGGGCCGGGCGCAGGGGGTGCGCCCGGCCCACTGTTGTGTCCGGATCCGTGGTCGGCGCGCGGTCAGGCCGGGGCGTCGCCCGTGCTGTTGAAACTGTTGACGCCGAGCGCTTTGCGCAGCTCGTCCTCGGCTTCGACGGAGGCGACGAACAGCAGCTCGTCCTCGCCTTCGAGGGGGTCGTCGGCCTGCGGGACGATGACGCGGCCGCCGCGCAGGATGGTGACCAGGGCGGCGTCGCGGGGCAGGGCGAGGGTGCGAACGGCCTTGCCCGCCAAGGGGGTGTCGGTGGGCAGGGTGATCTCGACCAGGTTGGCCTGACCCTGGCGCAGTGTCATCAGCCGGACCAGGTCGCCCACCGAGACGGCCTCCTCGACCAGTGAGGCGAGCAGCCGCGGGGTGGAGACGGCGACGTCCACCCCCCAAGACGAGTCGAACAGCCACTCGTTGCGGGGGTCGTTGACGCGGGCCACCACGCGCCCCACGCCGAACTCGGTCTTGGCCAGCAGGCTGAACACCAGGTTCACCTTGTCGTCGCCGGTGGCGGCGATGACCACGTCGTAGGTTTCCAGGCCGGCCTCCTCGAGGGTTTCGAGTTCGCAGGCGTCGGCGTGGGTCCAGACCGCGGTGGGCGCGCTGGTCGGGTCGATGTGGTCGAGGCGGCGTTCCAGCAGCATGACCTGGTGGCCGCCACGCAGGAGTTCCTGGGCGATGGAGCGGCCGACGGCTCCGGCGCCGGCGATGGCTACCTTCATGCTCGGGCTTCTTTCACGATCAGTCTTCGCTAGCGGGGGGATTCGCGGCGAGTGCGACGGCCTCGCCGACGGTGCCGGAGGTGGCGGCGACATAGACCAGGTCGTCGGCCTGCAGCATGGACTTGCCATTGGGCAGTACGCCCTGTCCGAAGCGGATGATGAAGGCCACCCGGGCGCCGATGGCGTCCTCGAGCGACTGCACCGAACGCCCGTACCAGTTCTCGTGCAGGACGAGTTCGGTGACCGCGACGGTGCCGGTCGGGTCGCGCCAGGTGGTGGTCGACTGGTCGGCGACCAGGGCGCGCAGGAAGCGGTCGGTGGTCCAGGGCACGGTGGCGATGGTGGGGATGCCCAGGCGCTCGTACACGGCGGCGCGCTTGGCGTCGTAGATGCGGGCCACCACGCGTTCCACGCCGAAGGTCTCGCGGGCCACGCGGGCGGAGATGATGTTGGAGTTGTCGCCGGAGGACACCGCGGCGAAGGCGCCGGCGCGCTCGATTCCGGCGCGGGTCAAGACATCTCGATCGAAACCGACGCCGGTGATGCACGCACCGGGGAAGTCGCGGCCCAGACGCAGGAAGGCGCTCGAGTTCTGATCGATCACCGCGACCTCGTGGCCGATGCGGACGAGGGCACGAGCGAGCGAGGAGCCGACCCGCCCACACCCCATGATCACGACGTACACCGTACGAACCCCATTCCCGAAAACCGTGGTGTGCGGTCTGGTTGCTTGCTCGGGTCGCAACCGTACCGTTCGAGTTTCACTGCGGGCACTTTCCCCCTCCGGAAGGCGTTCAAACCGGAATCGGGAAAACCTCACAACCCGCATCCGCCACCCTACGACTGCGAGGTCGCGCCCCGAACACGGTCACTCGCGCACTGCCTTATGCTGCCTGGAGTGTCGAAGTTGACGACGGCCGCCAAGCGCATGCTGGTCGGCCGCCCATTCCGCAGCGATTCTCTCGGGCATACGCTGCTGCCCAAGCGGATCGCGCTCCCGGTGTTCGCCTCGGACGCGTTGTCCTCGGTGGCATACGCGCCCGAGGAGATCTTCCTGGTGCTGTCGGTGGCCGGACTGTCGGCCTACGCCTACGCGCCGTGGCTCGGTCTGGCGGTCGCGCTGGTGATGGCCGTGGTGGTTGCCAGCTACCGCCAGAACGTGCACGCCTACCCGTCCGGCGGCGGCGACTACGAGGTCGCGACGAAGAACCTCGGCCCCACCGCGGGATTGACCGTCGGCAGCGCGCTGCTGGTGGACTACGTGCTCACGGTGGCGGTGTCGATTTCGTCGGCGGCCTCCAATATCGGGTCGGCGGTGCCGTTCGTCGCCACCCACAAGGTGTTGTTCGCGGTCTCGGCGATCGTGATCCTCACCGCAATCAATCTGCGCGGTGTGCGGGAATCCGGTACGGCCTTCGCGATCCCCACCTACGCCTTCATGATCGGCATGTTCATCATGCTCATCTGGGGCTTCACCCGGCTCGGCCTGGGGCAGACCGTGCACGCCGAGTCGTACGGCTTCGGCTTGAAGGCCGAGGACGAGCATCTGTTCGGGCTGGCGTTCGTGTTCCTCCTCGCCCGCGCGTTCTCCTCCGGTTGCGCGGCGCTGACCGGTGTCGAGGCGATCAGCAATGGCGTGCCCGCGTTCCGCAAACCCAAGTCCCGCAATGCCGCGACCACTCTGTTGCTGCTCGGCTGCATCGCAGTGACGCTTTTCATGGGCATGATCGTGCTCACTCAGAAGGTCGGCATCGTGTACGCGCACAACACCGACGACCTGATCGGCGCACCCGCCGGATACGAGCAGAAGACGCTGGTGGCGCAGCTGGCGGGCGCGGTGTTCTCCGGATTCCAGCCCGGCTTCTACTTCATCACCATCGTCACCGCGCTGATCCTGGTGCTGGCGGCCAATACCGCCTTCAACGGCTTCCCGGTGCTGGGTTCGATTCTGGCGCAGGACCGTTTCCTGCCGCGGCAGCTGCACACCCGCGGTGATCGGCTGGCGTTCAGCAACGGCATCCTGTTCCTGGCGGGCGCGGCCATCGCCTTCGTGGTGCTGTTCGGCGCGGAGGTGACGCGCCTGATCCAGCTCTACATCGTGGGCGTGTTCGTGTCGTTCGTGCTGAGTCAGACCGGCATGCTGCGGCACTGGACGCGACTGCTGCGCACCGAGACCGATCCGGCGGTGCGGGCGCGGATGAAGCGGTCGCGGGTGATCAACGCGATCGGTCTCACCATGACCGCGACCGTGCTGCTGATCGTGCTGGTCACCAAGTTCCTGGCGGGCGCGTGGATCGCCATCGTCACCATGGCGGCCATCTTCGGGCTGATGAAACTCATTCGCCGCCACTACGACACGGTGTCGCGAGAGCTGGACGAGTCCGAATGGGACGGCGTGCTGCCCAGTCGCACGCACTCGATCGTGCTGGTGTCCAAGCTGCACCTGCCCACCAAGCGCGCCCTGGCCTACGCCCGCGCCACCCGGCCCGACACGCTCGAGGCCATCACGGTGAACGTCGACGAGCCCGACACCCGGGCGCTGGTGCGGGAGTGGGAGCACAGCGATATCGTGGTGCCGCTCAAGGTGATCGAGTCCCCGTACCGTGAGATCACCAAGCCGGTGGTGGATTACGTGAAGCGGGTCCGCAAGGACTCCCCGCGCGACGTGGTGACCGTGTTCATCCCGGAATACGTGGTCGGCCACTGGTGGGAGCAGTTGCTGCACAACCAGAGTGCGCTGCGGCTGAAGGGCCGGCTGCTGTTCGAGCCCGGCGTCATGGTGACCAGCGTGCCCTGGCAGCTGTCGTCCTCGGCGGGCCGGGCCCGTCCCGGCCGGGTGGTCAATGCCCCCGGTTCGGTGCGTCGCGGATTCGGAGACGAGGCATGAGCGCCGGATCCGATTGGTACGGAGAGGTCTTCGAGGTCCGCCTGGGCCCGCCCGGCCACGGCGGCTTCTGTGTGGCCCGTCACGAGGGCCGCGTGCTGTTCGTCCGCCACGGCCTGCCCGGTGAACTGGTCCGCGCTCTCGTCACCGAGGACCGCGGTGGCTCCTTCTGCCGCGCCGACGCCATCGAGATCCTCGACGCCTCGCCCGACCGCATTCCCGCCACCTGCCCGGTCTCCGGCCCGGGCGGTGCCGGCTGCTGCGACTTCACCTTCGCCACCCCCGCGGCCCAGCGCGAACTCAAACGCCAGGTCGTCGCCGAGCAGCTGCGCCGCCTCGCCGACTGGGAACCGGACTTCGCCGTCGAACCGATCCCGGCACCGCCCGGATTGGCGATCGGTGTAGCACCAGGAACCTCGCTCGGTGCACCGATCCCGGAGCCCGGCCATCCCGGGCGGCTCGGCAGCGTGACGACCGACCTCGGCTCGACTCTGCTCGGCGGTCCCGCCGAGCCCGCCGCGACGGCCCCGCGCCCGACCCCTGGCACGAGCGTCCCGCCGGGTCGAATCGGCGGGGTGTCGACGCCCTCTGCGCGCGCGCTCATCGCCCGCCCCGGTGCCGGGGAAACGGCGCAGGGCGGCGAGCCTTCGGTGGGGTCGTATACCGCCGGATGGCGGAGCCGGGTGCGGCTGGTGGTGGACGCGGAGGGGCGGGCCGGGGTGCACCGGTATCGGAGCACCGAGGTGATCGCGGATCTGCGGTGCCCGCAGCCGGTGGCGGGGGCCATGGTGGGGATCGGCGAGCGGGTGTGGACGCCCGGGGCGGATCTCGTTGTGGTCGTGGATGGGGACGGGGTGCGGCATGTCGTCGAACTGGCTCCGGCCGGGGCGGCGGCGGGCGGTCCGCGCGGGCGTCGTGAAAGAGGCGGTGGGGCAGGGGATTCCGGTCGGCCTGGCGGGGGTGATCGGCGCAGCACCGCCGCGCGGCGAGCGGCGGCGCACAGTGCGCGGACCGAGCGCGTGGTGGATGGCAGTGGCCGGGCGGTGCAGTACGTGGGCGAGCGGCGGTGGGAGCTGTCGGCGACCGGGTTCTGGCAGCCGCATTACGGTGCGGCGCAGTGCTATTCGGATGTGGTGGCGGAGTGGGCGGACTGCGCACCCGGGGCGCTGGTCTGGGACCTGTACTGCGGCGTGGGCGTGTTCGCCGCGCGGCTGGCGGAGCAGGTCGGTGTGACCGGAATGGTGCACGGTGTCGAGTTCGCGCGCACCGCGGTCGCCGAAGGGCGTGCCGCGCTACGGGATCTGCCGTGGGTGGACCTGACCGTCGAGCGCGTCGAGCGGTGGATTCACGAACAGCGGGATACCGCACCGGACGTCGTCGTGCTCGACCCGCCGCGCGCGGGCGCGGGCAAGGACGTGATCAATGCGCTGAGCGAGCGTTCGCCGCGGCGCATCATCCACATCGGTTGCGACCCCGCCGCTTTCGCCCGGGACATCGGTCTCTACCGCGCCGCCGGCTACCAGCCGGTGGACCTGCGCGTCTTCGACGCTTTCCCCGGCACCCACCACGTGGAGTGCATCGCGGTCCTGGAACGCTGACCAGGTCCTGCGAGATCGGGGAGCTGTCCCTGCGGAATGTCGCCCGATGCTCCGCGCCGACAGCTCCCCGATCTTGGTGTGGCGCGTCGGGGTCGCGGGGGATGGGTTGGGGCGCGGGCGGTTTGGGGGTGCGCCAAGATGTTGCCCATGACTACGTTGTCGGATCCGACTGTGGCGTCGGTGGTGGAGCTGATCTATGGGGATCAGTCGCGGTTCCACTCGCTCGAGGCATTGCTGCTGGGGGTGGATCTCAAGCGGCCGGAGTACGGCGTCGAGTTGTGGGTGAACGCCGACAGCTACTGGGGGCGGTTGGTGACGCCGGTGTACGGCGCGCGGCTGGCGGCGCTGGGCGGGAACGCGGAGGCGGATCGGGCACTGCTGGATCTGGTCGAGGTGACGGTGGCGCGGTTCCTGCAGGGAGAGTCCTTGGCGCGCAAGAGCCTTCCGGGGTGGATGCCGGCGCTGCGCACGGCGCTGCTCGAGGACGGGTACCGGATGAAGATCGACCGGGTGAACGGTGCGGGGCCGGAGGCGAGCGTGCGATGTCGCCTGAAACCCACGGCGTGGCTGCCGGTGCGGCTGGCCGAGCGGGTGGCGCTGCTGGCGACCGAGCTCGAGGTGCGCGGCCAGCAGACGGCGCTGGATCACCTGCGGCACGCGGTGAAACACTATGAGCGGGGCCGGTTCCCGGCGTGTGAGAAGCGGCTGCGGTCGGCGTTGCAGCAGGTGACGGCGTACGCGGCCGGGACCGGTGATCCGGACGGCGGTCGCAATGTGCGGCACCTGGTGGACATCGGCCGCCTCACCATCGCGCAGGGCACGCGGCTGCTGCACGATCTGCGCGGGATGGTCGTCGAGGACCCGTTCCCGCATCGAACCCGGGCGGACGCCACCCGGTTTCGCATTCAGCTCACCGCCGTGCGCGCGGGTTCCCTGCTGGCGCAGGTCGAGCTCTGAGGCTCAGGCCAGCTGCCAGGTGATTCGGACGCTGGTGGACAGTTCGCTCTCGCCGAGCTCCACCGGCACCGCGCCGCCGGGAGCGGCCATCTTGCTGGCGGCGAACGCGATTCGCGGCGTGGGCGCGGGACCGGAGACGTCCTCGGTGATCTCGAGCACCGGTCCCAGCCGGCGGCCCGCCCGGAACACGTACTGTTCGGCCTTGCCCAGCGCGTGGTCCCAGGCGGCGTCGCGGGCGCGGACCATGAGGCTCTCCTCGTCGGCGACGGTCAGCGTCAGCCCGCCCAGGCGCACATCGTCGCCGCCCGCGTCGACCGCGTGCGCGATGATCGCGGCGGGCCCGCCGTCGGCGGCGGGTTTCGCCTCCCCGCCGGGTCCGGCGATCTCGCGCAGCGTGACCGTCAGCGCGGTGCCGGCGATATAGCCGACCAGCTGCTCCCGATTCCCTTCGGTCCATACGGTTTCCGCGCGCACCGTGAGCCCGCTGGTCGTGATGTCGCGACCCGCCACGCCGTTCGCGCGCAGCGACGAGATCATCGCGTCGGCGCGTTCCCCGGCCCGCGCGTAGGCGGCGGCCACGGTGTCGGCGCGCGTCTCGACCGAGATCGACACCCGCATGATGTCCGGCGTGGCACTGGCACTGCCCGAGCCGACGATCGTGATCGTGCCGGTGGCGTTCTCGCTGGTCACGGATTCCTCCTCGATCGATGCGGGCACAACCCAGCCGATGCTACCGAGCGCCGCCGACCACCTGCCGCCACCGCGTCGACGACGGGTGCCGCGATTCAGCCGACCGGTTGCCCGGTTCCGGTCGCCTGGTCGAGGGTCGCGGCGAGCGAGCGGGCGCCGGTGGCGATCTCGCTCGCCGCGGCCAGCTCCAGCCGGATCTCCAGATCCGGTGCGGCGGCCGGGCCGTCGTGATGGGTGAGGCCGGATTCGGTGATCACGTAGTGGAAGGCGGTTTCGCCGATGCGGACCGTGACGGTGCCGGCGGGCACCAGCTCGGCCACGGCATGTCCGAGGGGGAGTGCGAACCAGTGCGCTCGTACGGCATCGGTCGCGCGCTGTTCGCCGAGTTGTGCCGCGCCCCAGGCCGACAGCGAGTCCAGCACCGGTCGCAGTGCCGCGCCGGAGTCGGTGAGCTCGTAGACCGCGGTTCCGGCGCGGGGGCCGACGCGGCGCTTGGTGAGAATCCCATCACGCTCGAGATCCTTGAGCCGGGCGGCCAGCACATCGGTGCTGATGCCGGGCAGGTCGGCGAACAGATCGCTGTATCGGCGCGGGCCCGAACACAATTCGCGGACCACCAGCAGGTTCCACCGGTCGCCGACGATGTCGAGGGCGCGGCTGACGGTGCAGTAGTGGTCGTAGCTTCGGCGTCTCACGATCCCACTCTAACCCCCAGCTTGGAAATACCAAGTGCAAACTTGGAATTTCCAAGTAGAGTGTGCGGCAACCACACCGAGAAGAGGTCGTTTGATGCAGGTGAAGCAGTCGAGCAAGCTGGCGGGCGTGTCCTACGAGATCCGCGGGCCGGTCGCCGAGCACGCCGCACGGCTGGAGGCGGAAGGGCATCACGTCGTGAAGCTCAACACCGGCAACCCGCTGACCTTCGGCTTCGAGGCGCCCGCCGAACTGCTTCAGGACATGGTCCGCAATCTGCCGCAGTCCAGCGGCTACTCCGCCTCCAAGGGCCTGCTCTCGGCGCGGCGCGCGGTGGTGCAGTACTACCAGACCCTCGGACTCTCCGAGGTCGACGTCGAACAGGTCTTCCTGGGCAACGGCGTCTCCGAGCTCATCATGATGGCCATGACCGCGCTGCTGGAGAACGGTGACGAAGTCCTGGTTCCCGCACCGGATTTCCCGCTCTGGACCGCCGCCACCGCGCTCAACGGCGGCCGGCCCGTGCACTACATCTGTGACGAGGGCTCGGACTGGATGCCCGATCTGGCCGATATCGAGTCCAAGATCACCGACCGCACCCGGGCGCTGGTCATCATCAACCCGAACAACCCCACGGGCGCGGTGTATTCGCCCGAGGTGGTGCGCCAGATGCTGGAGATCGCGCGCCGCCACAACCTGGTGGTGTTCTCCGACGAGATCTACGACAAGATCCTCTACGACGGCCTGGCCCACACCGCGACCGCCGCGCTGGCCCCGGATCTGTTGTGCCTCACCTTCTCCGGGCTCTCCAAGTCCTACCGCGCCGCCGGCTTCCGCGGTGGCTGGCTGGTGGTATCGGGCCCGATCGAGCACGCCGAGAACTACCTCGAGGGCCTGACCATGCTGGCGGGTCTCCGGTTGTGCGCGAATGTCCCTGCGCAGCAGGCGATTCAGGCCGCGCTCGGCGGACACCAGAGCATCTACGACCTCACCCTGCCCGGCGGCCGCCTGCGCGAGCAGCGCGACCGCGCGTGGGAGGCGCTCAACGCCATCCCGGGCATCTCGTGCGTGAAGCCCCGGGGCGCGCTGTACGCCTTCCCGCGCATCGACCTCGACATGTACCGGATCCACGACGACGAGCAGTTCGTGCTGGATCTGCTGCTGCGCGAGAAGATCCACATCGTGCAGGGCACCGGCTTCAATTGGCCGCGCCCCGACCACTTCCGGATCGTGACGCTGCCGCACGCCGATGAGCTCGAGGCCATCATCGAGCGCATCGGACGTTTCCTGGCGACCTACAAGCAGTAGGTCTCAGACCGGGCGGCCCGCCGTCATCCCGCCGTCGACGACGAACTCGGCGCCATTGCAATAGCTGGATTCGTGGCTGGCGAGGAACACCACGAGCGCCGTGACCTCTTCGGGCACACCGAGGCGGGCCAGGGTGTTCGCGTCGCGATCGGTGGTCGTGCCCTCGGGCACGCCGATCATGGGCGTCATGATCCCGCCCGGGTGAACGGAATTCACCCGTACCCCGTGCGGGGCGAGTTCGAGCGCCGCGGACTTGGTGAGCCCGCGCACCCCGAATTTCGAGGCGGTGTAGGCGTGCGCGCCCGGCACGCCCTGGATCCCCGCAGCGGAGGAGATGTTCACCACCGCCGCGGGCCTGGCCGCCACCAGGGCGTCGCGGGCGGCGGTCAGGCCGAGGAAGGGGCCGGTGAGGTTGATGGACAGGGCCCGCTGCCACTGCTCTTCGGTGTAGGTGCCGAGCGGCCCGAAGTCGAGGATGCCGGCATTGTTGACCAGCACGTCGAGCTTGCCGAAGCGTTCGACCGCGGTGTCCACGGCCGTGCGCCAGTCCTCGGCCCTGGCGACATCGAGGTGGACGTACGCCGCGGCGTCGCCGAGTTCGGCGGCCAGTTTCGCGCCCGCCTCGTCGGAGATGTCGCCGATGAGCACCGAGGCGCCCTCGGCCACGAATGCCCGCGCGTGCGAGGCGCCCATTCCCGATGCCGCGCCGCTGATCAGCGCTACGCGCCCGTCGAGCCGTCCACTCATGCTCGGTGCCTTCCGTCGAGATCGATGATGGTCCGCTCCGGCCGGAACACGCAGCGGGTGGTGGTGTAGATGGTGGGCATGCACTTGTTGCAGTGCACGCAGGCCGACCGGGTGGCCGCGTCGGACTGGATGCGCTGCAACAGATTCGGCTCGCGCAGCAGTGCCCGGCCCATGGCGACGAACTCGAATCCCTCGGTCATGGCCAGGTTCATGGTGTCGAGATTGGTGATGCCGCCCAGCAGGATCAGCGGCATGGACAGTTCGCGGCGGAACTGGCGGGCCCGCTCCAGCAGGTACGCCTCGTGGTAGGGGTACTCCTTGAGGAAGGCACGCCCGACCAGTTTGAAACCCATGCGCGCCGGGCCGGGCAGCACCTCGGCGAACTCCTTGCGCGGTGCGTCGCCGTGGAACAGCAGCATGGGGTTGAGAAGTGAACTGCCCGCGGTCAATTCGAGGGCGTCGAGCGCGCCGTCGGCCTCCAGCCAGGCGGCTACCTGGATGCTCTCCGGGACCGTGAGCCCGCCGCGGCGGCCGTCCTCCATGTTCAGTTTGGCGGTCACCGCCAGCCGGTCGCCCACGGCATCCCTGACCGCGCAGGCGATTTCGCGTGCGAGCCGGGCCCGGTTGGCGAGCGTACCGCCCCACTTGTCGTGGCGGCGGTTGAGCAGCGGGCTCAGGAACGAGCTCACCAGATAATTGTGGCCGAAATGGATTTCGACCGCGTCGAATCCGGCCTGCTCGGCCAGCAGCGCCGCATTCGCGTGTGCCGCAATGAGTTCGCGGATCTCGGAGTCGCCGGGCACGTGCATGGCCTGCATGCTCAGCGGGCTGAACATACGGCTCGGCGCGAGCGCGGGGGCGCGGTTGGAGGCGGCGTTGGCGACCGGACCGGCGTGCCCGATCTGGGCGCTGGCGGCCGCGCCCTCGGCGTGCACGGCGTCGGTCAGCTCACGCAGTCCGGGAACGGCTTCGGGCCGCATCCAGATCTGGTGCCGATCGGTGCGGCCGCCCGGCGCGACCGCGCAGTAGGCGACGGTGGTCATGCCCACCCCGCCCGCGGCGACCTCGCGGTGGAAGTCGATGAGCTCGGGGGTGACCAGCGCGTCGGGGGTGCGTCCCTCGAAGGTGGCGGCCTTGATCACCCGGTTGCGCAGGGTGATCGGGCCGAGTTTCGCCGGTGCGAAGATCTCGTTCATGGTTGTTCTCCCGGTGCAGTGAGTCCGGCCACCACGAAGTTCCGCAGGGCCGTCAACGCCGGTTCGGGCATCCCGTGATCCTCGATCTCGGGAGCGCCGAACCGCATGATGATCAGGTCGAAGGCCAGCATCCAGCGCCGTCGCGCCTCGCCGGCCCCCAGTTCGGGCAGCAGCGGGGTCCAGGAATCCATCCGGAACCACGGCCCCTGCCACGAGGTCTGATGCCGGCCCAGCACGAAGCGGGCCAGCAGCCGAAGATGCAGGCGCCCCAGCGGATCCGCGGCCAGCTCCTGGAACGGCGCGAGGATGGTGTCCACCACCGCGGGCACCGAATCCCGCCCGCCCGTGGCCCGGTCCAGCCCCTCCTCCCACAGCGGCCCGAGCCTGGCCTCGATGAGGGCGGCGACCAGCGCCTCCTTGGATCCGAAGTGGTAGTGCACCGCCGCGGGATTGGCGCCCGCCGCCGCGCACACGGCGCGTACCGATACCTCGTCATAGGGCTCGGTCAGCAGTAGCTGCTCGGCCGCAGCCAGCAGCCGTTCCCGCGTTCCCGCGGACACCTTCTCGACCATGGCAAGCAGTGAAACACGGTTCAATCAGTAATTCAATCATTGATTGAAAATTGCCGTTGTGGGCGTGGTCTGCGTTGTGGGCCTGGTCTATTGGACGTGGCGGCGGCACCATCGCGCCGGGCAGCAGTGCGCGATCACTCGCTCTGCGACCAGGCCGCGACCGGCAGGGTCAGATAGACGCCGATATGGGCGTCGACGAACTTCTCGATATCGGCGAGCAGCTGGTCACAGCGCTCCTGCCGGTTCTCGGCCCGGCTCGCGAAGTACTTCGACCGGACCTCGATGACCACATCCATCCCCGAGCGATCGAACTTGCCCAGTGGATGGAAGCGGATCTCGACATCCCCCGGCTGCAGGTCGCCGTCGTAGGGCTCCTCCGGGCATTCGACGGCGAGGGACACCAGGTGCGGCAGCCATTTGCCCAGCTCACGCAGCACGGTCTCGGGAAGCTCCGGCTTGTAGGTCACCTCGACGAGGGGCATCCGGCCAGTGTATTAGCCGAGGCAAGGACCATCGGGGCCCGGCGGCGGTACGCGCTAGCGGGCGGGGAGGGCGCGGCCGATGATCTCCTCGATGACCGCGCTCTTGGCGTTGGCGTAGTGCTGGACGTACTTCCACTGTCGTTGCGCCAGTTCGCGTTTGGTCCGTTCGTAGTGGGCGCGGTCGGCCGCGTGGGTGCGGAGCCGATCACGGAAGGCGAGGACTCGCTCGATCTCGGTGTCGCCGAGGCCGGGGGAGAACACGTGGAGGTTGACGTCGTGCGGCGCACCGTCTTCCACGCGGCGGACCAGGCAGCGGTGTTCGTGCCAGTCGGGTTCGCGTACGCGCAGGGTGTATCCGGCGGCTTCCAGGGCGGACACGTAGGCCGGTTCGTCGGCGGTGTCCGCGACCACGAGCAGGATGTCGATGACCGGCTTGGCGGCGAGGCCGGGCACCGAGGTGGAACCGGTGTGCTCGAGCCGTAAGACCTTCGCCCCCAAGGCCGCTCGGATCGCCCGGGCGTCGTCGGCGTACCAGGACGGCCAGTCGGGGTCGGGTTCCTCGAGGATCACCGGCACCGCGTGGGGCGTCAGCTCGCCGACGAACGCGGCGGAGATCTCGTCGTCGTCCATGATGGCCACGACCTGAGCCTAATCGGTGCGGGTCAGGAGGTACGGAGACTGGCGATCATCTGCGCGGCCCGGTCGGCGGTGAGTTCGCCCTGGGTGCCGCGGTCGGCCAGGACGGCCAGCACCAGCAGCGCCTTGTTCGGGCCGGCGAACGCGAAGGTGTAGATCGAGTAGCTGGTCGTGGTGCAGCCCGGCGCGCCCGGCTGCCAGCTGCCGGAGGTCTCGACCTGCTGGCCGGTGATGCCGCTGGCGGTGGTGACCGCGGCCGGCGCGCCCTGGTTGCCGCCGGTCGCGTCCGAATAGCCGCTCTCCGCCGAGATTCTCGCCACCTTGACGGCCGCGGCGGCGGGATCGCTGCCGTCCACGTGGGCGACGAAGGCGAGGGTCCGATACGCCGAGCCCGCGCAGTAGTCGTTGCCCTCGGTGGACTTGGCGTGCCCGATGACCGAGCCGTCGGTCCCGGTCTGCACGGTGATATCGGTGGGCTCGGCGATCGTCCACCCGGCGGGCACGTCGTAGCTGATACCCAGTGCCGGGGCGACCACGGTGGTGCTGCCGGGCTTGGGTGCGCCGGACCGGGACGGCCCGGTGGCGGACGGCCCGCCCGAGGGCGCGGCGGTGGTGCCGGGCGCGGCGGTGGTGCCGCTGCCGGCGGAGTCCCGGGTCAGCGCGTACGCCGCGATACCGCCGCCGGCCAGCACGATGACCGCGGCCAGCGCGGCGAGGATCAGCAGGGTGCGACGGGGCCCGCCGCCGGGTGCGGATGGCGACGCGTAGCCCGGAATCGGTTGCTGCCCCGCATAATTCGGGACGGAATGCTGACCGGTGACGTACGGGTGCTGCTGTCCGGTGACGTACTGGGGCTGCTGGCCGGTGATGTACTGCGGAGGCGCGAGCTGGTACCCCGGGGGCAGTTGCGCGGCAAAGCCCGGATACTCGGTCGGCTGCGGTGCCTCGCCCTGGTAACCCCAGTCCTGTTGTCCCGCATCGGGATAACCCCAACCATGAGGCCCGCCGTGGGGGTTCGCCCAGTGATCATTGTTGTCGGTCACGTGTTTTCACCCTCCGGCCGCACCGAGCCGCCTCGGCTTGGTCGAAGCCCGACCCTATCGGGTGTGTCCTAGCCCTGCGACGCGGGCGCGTCCGGGCCGGGATCCGGCCGGGCCGGGGACACCCGGATCACCCCGGCGTCCAGATCGAGGCTGACCCGGGGCCGGTGGCCCTCGCCGCTGCCGTCCTCGCTGCCCTCGTCCTGCAGCTTCTTGCCGGGGAACAGTTCGCCTATGACGCCCACGAATTCACCCTAGCCCTCACATGCGGTGGTAGCGCGGACCGCGATACCCGTACCGCCCGCGTGCGAAGACGAAGAACAGCACCGGGAACAGGAAGAAGGGGAAGAAGTGGGTGGTCGCCGCGAACGCGATCATGAACAGCAGCAGCACGGCCGCACCGATCGGGGCCACCGGCAGCGGGCGGCGCGGGGCGGGCGGCGGGGCCGGGATCTGCGGCGCGGGCCGTTGCGGCCGGGGTAGGTCGCCGAACAGCACCGCCAGCTCGCCCGCGGTCTTGGCCGCGTATGCCCGGCCCACCCGCTCGTCGTATTCCGCGATGTCGAGCCGGCCGGCGGCGAAATGCTCGCCCAGTGCGGCGGCGGCCTGCTCGCGTTCCGCGGTACCGACGCGGACGGTGGACGGTCCGTAGACCGCGGGATCGAAATCGGTCATGACAATCCACCTCGGGGGAGGGAAGCAATCTCGTTGTCCGCCAGCGTAGGCGCGTTCGCGGCGGCGCGCCTGCACGTGTTTGCGTAATCCCGGCTACGCCTGCTGACGTAGGCCCGCCGCGGGCTGTCCAGCGGCCAGCCCGGCGAATTCGTCGACCTTGGGATGGTCGGTGTCGGTGCGCCACACCAGCCGGACCCGTGCGTCGGGCAGGCCGGTGAGCGGGACGAATGTCACCTCCGGATGAGTGAAGTAGGTGGGCATGGCGGTGGTGGTGGCGAAGACGGCGTTGTTGTGGGCGACCGCGGTGAGCATCTCGGGTTCGGTGCGCGCGGGCGCGACCCGCGGGATGGGCCGCCCGCCCGGGGTGGTGGCCGGAGGCCAGAAGGCGCGCGCGAATTCGGGCGCGACATCCGGATGCGGTCCGATTACCCGCAATTCGGCCAGATCCTCGACGTCGACGCGGTCGCGGGTGGCCCACGGATGGCTGCGGGCGATGGCCAGCAGCCGCGGGAACACGCCCACCTCCGGCCCGACGGTCAGGCCGAGCTGCTCGACCGGGGCGAGGCAGATCTGGATGTCCACCTCGCCGCGCCGCAGCGGGCCGAAGATGTCGGTCCACGCCAGCTGGGTCAGCGTGACCTGGCATTCCGGATGGCGGGCCCGGAATCCGGTCAGTGCGGTGTCCAGGGTGGACGCGTAGGGCCCGAGGAATCCGATGCGCAGACCCCGTGCCGCGGTGCGGGTTTCGGCGAAGGCCCGCTGCAGCTCCTGGAAGGCGGGGCGGGCCCGGGCCAGCAGATGCTCGCCCAGCGGATTGAGGGTGACCCGGCGGCTGGTGCGCTCCACCAGGCGGCGGCCGACGCGGCGCTCCAGGCTGCGGATCAGCTGGCTGACCCGGGGCTGGGACAGTCCGAGGCGGTCGGCGGTCCGGCCGAAGTGCAGTTCTTCGGCGAGGACCACGAACGCTTCCAGTTCGGCCGGGTCGACGCGGGTTTCTCGAGGCGAGTCTTCGATCAGCATTTCTTATCGATCTTCGCGGATTTCGGCGTTGATGGCTATCCGACACGTGACGGATGCTGAGCCGGTGAGTAGATCGCGTCGACTTGCCGCGGTCACCGAGATGGGCGGCATCGTCCTGAGCACCCGACACCGGCGAACACCCGACGCTAAGGAAAACCCCTGTGCCGCATTTGAAGAGCCTGCGCGAGTTCATCGAGGCGCTCGACGCCATCGGTGAGGTCCAGCACATCGACACCGAGGTCGACTGGAATCTGGAGATCGGCGCGATCATTCGCCGCTCCTACGATCTGCGGGCCCCCGCGCCGTTGTTCACCAATATCACCGGATATCAGGACAGTGGTTTCCGGGTGCTCGGCGCACCCGGCGCGCTCTCGGGTCCGCAGCACCGGCTGGCGCGCATCGCGCTGGCGCTGGGCCTGCCCGCCGACGCCACCGGTCAGCAGATCGTGGAGGTGCTCGCCGAGGCGCGCGCCAAGCCGGGCATCCCGCCGGTGGTGGTGGACCGCGCGGCCGCGCCCTGCAAAGAGAACGTCATGCTCGGCGGCGACATCGACCTGTTCGTCTTCCCGACCCCGAAGCTGCACGGCAATGACGGCGGCCGCTACATCCAGACCTACGGGATGAACATCGTCAAGACACCCGACGGCTCGTGGACCAACTGGTCGATCAACCGCATGATGATCCACGACCGGAACACCCTGGCCTGCCTGATCCCGGGACCCCAGCACCTGGGCATCATCCGCTCGAAGTGGACCGAGATCGGCGAGCCCATGCCGATCGCACTGGCCATCGGCGTCGAGCCGGGCCTGCCGTGGGTGGGCGGCATGCCGATTCCCGAGGGCGAGGACGAAACCCATTACCTGGGCGCGCTCTTCGGCGAGGGCCTGGAACTGGTCCCGGCCGAGACCGTCGATCTGCTGGTGCCCGCGACCGCCGAGATCGTGATCGAGGGTCACATCGCGCTCGACGAGACGGTCATGGAGGGCCCGTTCAACGAGTTCCCCGGCTACAACGCCACCGAGGCCGGCCCCAAGGCGGTCTTCCACGTCTCGGCGATCACCCACCGCGACGGCGCGATCCAGCCGACCGTGGCGGCGGGCCCGCCGGTGGAGGAGGACCACACCATCATCGGCACCACCAGTGCCGCCGAGATCCTTCACCTGCTGCGGCAGGCCGGACTGCCGATCTCCTCGGCCTGGTACAACTTCGAGGCCGCGGTGCACTGGCTGACCCTGGCGGTCCGGCAGGACTGGCACGAGAGCACCGGCCTGGGCTCGCACGAGCTGGTGGACCAGATCGCCAAGATCATCTTCACCGGCAAGCCGTCGGTCAACGCGCCCAAGATCCTGGTGGTCGAGGACGATGTCGACATCACGAATATCGACGAGGTGGTGTGGGCCTTCGCCACCCGCTCCCACCCGGATGTCGAGCGCGGTGAATTCCATTATCCGGCAGCGGTTTCCGATCAGCTCGCGGTCTACCTCTCGCCGGAGGAAGCACATTCCTTCATGGCGGGCAAGGTGATCTACAACTGCCTGCTGGCCGATCACTTCCCGCAGGGCCGCCGCCCGATCAAGGGCAGCTTCGAGAACGGCTGGCCCGCGGAGATCCAGCAGCGCGTCCTGGATCGCTGGCAGGAGTACGGCTACCGCTGATCGCGGGAACGACTACGGGCGGCGTCGTGCGACCGGACGAGGGGTGTCGGACGAGGCTCGGCCCGAGGCGGGCCAGATGCCGCCGTGCGCCGACCGCGCGCACGGCGGCATCGGCCTGTGTACAGGCAGCGGGCCGGCGCATACGTGAACGGCCCGGAAATCGACCGAATCGTGAAGGCGGCGTCCGGATCTCCGCTGCCGTAGACCGGCCTGTCCGCGGTAGCCAGGCAGATGCCGAATGAATCGGGTTGTACTGCCGCCAGTTCCGGAATGTGGTCGGCCGGCGTTCCCGACGTGTCGGCCCGGCACAGCTCGTACACTTCGTCGATGATGCGGGCGACCACGCCGCCGGACGGACCCTCTGGGCCACCGTAACCGGCGAAATCTGTGTTGAGCCTCACATCTGCTACGGATGTTGCAGGTGGCGTTTCGTTCCTGGCATCGGGGGCCGGAATGGGCTCCGTAGACTGTTGCAAACACAGGAGACATCCGGAGGGAGCAATAGCCGTGGGAGTGCTTTCCCGGGTCGACACGCCCGAGGACCTGCGTCGGCTGTCGGTACCGGAGCTGCACGAGCTGGCCGAGGAGATTCGTGAGTTCCTGGTGCGGAAGGTCGCCGTCACCGGCGGGCACCTGGGGCCGAACCTCGGCGTCGTGGAGCTGACCATCGCGTTGCACCGGGTTTTCGACTCGCCGGCCGACCCGATCATCTTCGATACCGGGCATCAGGCCTACGTGCACAAGATCCTTACCGGCCGCAAGGACGGGTTCGACACGCTGCGCAAAGAGGGCGGGCTGTCGGGGTACCCGAGCCGGGCCGAGAGCGCCCACGACTGGGTGGAGTCCTCGCACGCGTCGGCCTCGCTGTCCTACGCGGACGGCATCGCCAAGGCGTTCGCGCTGACCCGGCAGAAGCGGCATGTGGTCGCGGTCGTCGGTGACGGCGCGCTCACTGGCGGCATGTGCTGGGAGGCGCTGAACAATATCGCCGCCGGGCCGGACCGCTCGGTCATCGTGGTCGTCAACGACAATGGCCGCTCCTACGCGCCGACCATCGGCGGGCTCGCCGAGCGGCTCGCGGGGCTGCGCACCCAGCCCGCCTACGAGCACGCGCTCGACGCCACCAAGCGGATCGTCCAGAGCATTCCGCGCGTGGGGGATTCGGCGTACTCGATGCTGCACGCCATCAAGACCGGCATCAAGGACGCGGTCGCGCCGCAGGAGCTGTTCAGCGATCTCGGGCTGAAGTATGTGGGCCCGGTCGACGGGCACGATCCGGTACAGCTGGAGGCTGCGCTGCGGCGGGCCAAGGACTTCGGTGGTCCGGTCATCGTGCACGCGGTGACGCAGAAGGGTCGCGGCTACAAGCCGGCCGAGGACCACGAGGCCGATCAGATGCACGCCATCAACCAGATCGACCCGGAGACCGGTGAGCCGCTGGGTGGCCCGTCCGCGCCGAGCTGGACCTCGGTGTTCTCCAAGGAGCTCATCGCCCAGGCCGAGCAGCGTGACGACATCGTGGCGATCACCGCCGCCATGCCGGGGCCGACCGGTCTGACCCCGTTCGGAAATCGCTTCCCGGAGCGCATGTTCGACGTCGGCATCGCCGAACAGCACGCCATGACCTCCGCGGCCGGTATGGCCCTGGGCGGTCTGCACCCCGTGGTGGCCATCTACTCCACCTTCCTCAACCGGGCCTTCGATCAGCTGCTCATGGATGTGGCGCTGCTCAAGCTCCCGGTGACCCTGGTGCTCGATCGCGCCGGCATCACCGGCGACGACGGCGCCTCGCACAACGGCATGTGGGACCTGTCGGTGCTGGGCATCATCCCCGGCATCCGGGTCGCGGCCCCGCGCGACGCCGCCCGCCTGCGTGAGGAATTGGGGGAGGCCCTGCACATCAGCGACGGGCCCACCGCCATCCGCTTCCCCAAGGGTCCTGCGATCGAAGAGATTCCGGCGGTGGAACGCTTCGAGGGCGTGGATGTGCTGCGCCTGCCCGACGTGCAAGACGCTGCCGCGTACTCGGTGCGCGCCGATGTCCTGCTGGTCGCGGTCGGCGCCTTCGCCGACCTCGCGCTCAAGGTCGCGGATCTGCTGGAGGCCGAGGGCGTCTCGGTGACCGTGGTCGACCCGCGCTGGGTCCTCCCGGTCTCCGACACCGTGGTGAAGCTGGCCGAGAACCACCGCCTGGTGGTCACTCTGGAGGACAGTGGCCTGCACGGCGGTATCGGCTCCACCGTTTCCGCCCGGCTCCGCAGTTCGGGCGTCGACGTTCCGACCCGCGACCTCGGCGTCCCCCAGCATTTCCTGGACCACTCCTCCCGCGCCAAGATCCACCAGGATCTCGGCCTCACTCCGGGCGAGGTGGCCCAGCGGGTGCACGTGTGGCTCGGCGCCGCCGATGCCTCCGGCAGCGAGATCGAACAGGCCCTGCTCCCGGCGGCCGAGTAGCACCGCCGAGTGACACTCCGCTCGTGACGGGCCCGCGATCATCCGATCGCGGGCCCTTCTTTCTATACGGAGCTGGGGTTCTCGCGTAGATTCTGAAACAGGTTACAGTTTCGGGACGGGAGTTCGGATGTCGTTTGTGCTTGTCGAGAAGCCGCGGCCGGGGATCGCGTTGGTCACGTTGAACCGGCCGGACCGGATGAACGCCATGGCGTTCGACGTGATGGTGCCGCTGCGGGAGACCCTCGAGGGCGTGGCGGCCGACAACGAGGTGCGCGTGGTGGTGCTCACGGGCGCCGGGCACGGGTTCTGCTCGGGCGCGGATCTGCAGCACGCGGGCAAGGTGCCGGGGGTAGAGGGGTTGACGCGCACCAGTATTGCGCGGCGCTCGATGGAGCTGCTGAACAATGTGATGCTCACGATCAAGCGGATGCACCAGCCGGTGATCAGCGCCATCAACGGCGCGGCCATCGGCGGCGGGTTCTGCCTGGCCATGGGGACCGATATCCGAATCGCCTCGGAGGACGCCTATTTCCGCGCGGCGGGCATCAACAACGGCCTGACCTCGGCCGAACTCGGCATCAGCTACACGCTGCCGCGGGCCATCGGCTCCACCCGCGCCTTCGAGATCATGCTCACCGGCCGCGATGTGGACGCCGCGGAAGCCGAGCGCATCGGCATCGTCTCCCGCGTCGTCCCCGGCGACAAACTCCTCGAGGCCGCCTACGACACCGCCGACCAGATCATCCGCTGGAGCCGGGTCGGCGGCGAGCTCACCAAGCGCCTGCTGTGGAGTGGCCTGGAGGCGGGCAGTTTCGAATCCCACATGCAGAACGAGGGCATGGCCCAGCTCTACGTCCGCCTCACCACCGACAATTTCGACGAGGCCATCCGAGCCCGCCGCGACCGCCGCCCACCCGAATTCCAGGACTGAGCGAACGGCCGCCGCGCGCCCGGCGCGTTCTGAGTGCCGGATCCGAGCGGGTCCGCGCTGCCGGAGCCGAGCGGACCGCCGCTGCCGGATCCGACGCAGGTGCCCTGCAGCGGTGGCTGCTGTGGGACAGGTGATCCCGGTGGCGCGGCGACCACGGACACCGGGATCACTGTCGGCGGGGATGCCATGAACGGGATGACGCCGATGAGCGTGAGGGAAGGTGCCGGTCGAGAAAACCCTTGTGGCCCAACTTTCTTGGGCGATATTCCCGGGGTCAGCTCTTCGGGTAGAGGGCTTCGCTCAGGCGCGGGACGGTCAGAGCACGCTGCCACGGGCGGGCCCCGCCCGCGGCGAGGTAGCCCTCGATGAGGGTCGGGGCTTCACCGTTGGCGACCGATTTGGGCAGCCCGTCCCAGCACATGCGGCGCAGCAGGTCCGGGGTGAGCAGGTTCTCGACCGGGACCGACACCTCGGTGGAGAGGTCGGTCATGGCCGCGCGGGCGCACTGCAGGCGGGCGGCGGCGGCCGGGTCACGGCGCTCCCAGCGGTTGACCGGGGGCGGGCCGTCGAAGTGCTGGGTGAGCGGCGGGAGTTCGCTGTCGGGGAGGGTGCGGGCGCGTTCCACCGCGCCGAGCCATTCGCGCGAGTAGCGGCGCTGGCGGGGGCCGCCGAAGATCGGCAGGGTGCGCAGCTGGGCGATGGACTTGGGCTCGTTGGTGGCGGCGGCCACGATGGCCGAGTCCGGGAGGATACGGGCGGGGGCCACGTCGCGCAGGCGGGCCAGGCGGTCGCGGGTCGTCCATAGTTCGCGGACGATGGCGAGCTGGCGGGTACGGCGCAGGGTGTGGATGCCGGAGGTACGCCGCCAGCGGTCGGCCTTGGGGCCGGCCGGCTCCGCGGTGCGGACGTGCTCGAATTCCTCTGCGGCCCACTCGGATTTGCCCTGCTCGGCCAGGTCGGCGGCGACCGCGTCGCGCAGCTCGATGAGTAGCTCGACATCGAGGGCCGCGTAGTTCAGCCAGTCGTCGGGCAGCGGCCGGGTGGACCAGTCGGCCGCGCCGTGGCCCTTGCGCAGCTCGCGGCCGAGCAGCTTCTCCACCATGGCGGCCAGGCCCACGCGCTCGTAACCCGCGAGGCGGCCGCCGAGTTCGGTGTCGAAGAGCCGGGCCGGGTGCAGCCCGAGTTCGGCCAGCCCGGGCAGATCCTGATCCGCGGAGTGCAGCACCCACTCCAGATCGTTGATCGCCTCGGCCAGCGGCGTGAGCTCCCCGTCCACCGGGATCGGGTCGATCAGGAAGGTGCCCGCACCCTCGCGCCGCAGCTGGATCAGGTACGCGCGATTGGAGTAGCGGAAGCCGGAGGCGCGCTCGGCGTCGACCGCGAGCGGTCCGGTTCCGGCGGCGAGCCGGTTGGCGGCTGCGGCCACCGCGGCGGCGGAGTCCAGTACCGGCGGCACACCGTCCACTGGCGCGAGCAACGGTACCGCGGCAGTGGCTTCGGGTTCATCTGGTACGGACATGGTCTTGAACTCTACGGGTTGGGCATTGGCGGGCCGCGTCACGTCGGTGAAACGACCGGCCGTGACACTGCGTCGGGCCATGGGGAATCGTACGTGGCGGCCGTCGATTTCGTTGCAGTACAGATGTTCTCGCAGGCGAGAGGGGATTTTCGGGCGACCGGCGCGGGAATTCGCGGATCGGCCGTCCCGATCTCGCGCCCAATTATTCGGTGCTCTCGTCCCGGCGCACGTCCAGCCGGGTTACCCCCGCGGGCGGCAGTCCGGCCGCGTAGGCGAGCACCTCGCAGAAGGCTTCCACGTGCGGCCGCATGACGGTGTCGGACACGGTCCAGGAGGCGCGCAGTTCGAGCTGGTGCGCGCGTGGCGGCCCGGCGATGTCGCCGTAGCGCACCGAGCTGGTAGCGGTGACCGTGCCGCCGAGGGCGGTGAAGGAGGTGCGCGAGTCCAGCGCGTCGACCAGCCAGCTCCACGCCACCTCCGGCAGCAGCGGGTCGGCGGCGAGGGCGGAGTCGATGTCGGCCTGGATGTAGGCGACCAGACGGAACACCCCGTGCCAGGCTTCCTGCCCGGCCGGGTCGTGCAGCAGGATCAGCCGGCCGAACGCGTCGCCCTCGGAGTCGACGGGCACCACATTTGTATCGGGTCGCGTGACTTCCGCGCCTAGGGCGTACGAGTACGGGGCGAGGCGCTGCGGCGGGCGGATCGGTGCCAGCTCGATTCGAGGATGCACAGATGCGGTTCCCATGGCCTCGACCGCGGCGCGGAACCGGGCTGGTTCTTCGGGCTCCGGGGTGGGGGCAGCGCCGTCGCGGAAGTCGAGCGGTGTCACGAAAGGCACCGTAGACCCCTCCGGTGCCGAGTAGTGCGAGGCGCGCCGCCGGGCCCCCTTTACGATGGGCGGTGATGAGTACTCACACCCGACGCCTGCTGACCGATGCCCCGTTCCTTGCCGCCGCCACCGGTGGCGTGCCGCATCGGCGTCCGGTGTGGTTCATGAGACAGGCTGGTCGGTCCCTTCCGGAGTATCGCGAGGTGCGTGCCGGAATCGGCATGCTGGAATCGTGTTTCGATCCGGAGCTGGTGTGCGAGATCACCATGCAGCCGATCCGCCGCCACCAGATGGACGCGGCAATCCTCTTCTCCGACATCGTGGTTCCGCTCAAGGCCGCCGGTATCGATCTCGACATCGTGGCCGGCGTCGGCCCGGTGGTCGCGAATCCGGTGCGCACCGTCGCCGATGTGCGTGCGCTGCCGCGCCTGCGCGCCGAGGAGGTGGGCGCGGTCACCGCCGGTGTGAAGCTGCTGCTGGACGCGCTCGGTGACACCCCGCTCATCGGATTCGCCGGTGCCCCGTTCACTTTGGCGTCGTACCTGGTCGAGGGCGGGCCCAGTAAGAACCACGAGCGCACCAAGGCGATGATGCTCGCCGACCCAGAGACCTGGCACCAGCTGCTGGGCGTGCTCACCGACATCACCATCGAATTCCTGCGCGCCCAGATCGATGCGGGCGTGGACGCCGTGCAGCTGTTCGACTCCTGGGCGGGCGCGCTGAGCCTGGCCCAGTACCGGGAATACGTTCTGCCGCACTCGGAACGGGTCTTCACCGAGATCGCGTCCGCGGGTGTGCCGCGCATCCACTTCGGCGTCGGCACCGGAGAACTGCTGGGCGCCATGGGCGAAGCGGGCGCGGACGTGGTCGGCGTCGACTGGCGGATTCCGCTGAACGAGGCCGCGCGCCGGGTCGGCCCCGGAAAAGCGTTGCAGGGCAACCTCGATCCGGCCGTGCTCTTCGCGGGCCCGGCGGCGATCGACGCCGAGGTGCGCCGCATCGCCCGTGAAGCCGACGAGGCAATCACTTTGGGCGCCAAAGGTCACATCTTCAACCTCGGCCACGGCGTCCTCCCGAACACCGACCCCGGTGTCATCACCGAGACCGTCGCCCTGATCCACAGCCTCCCGCTCCCGCTCTGACCAGCACCTCGAAGGCGCTGGCCGTCGGGGCCCGGCCGCGGCTGGTGGCCGCGCTGTGGTCGAGGTCACCGATACCGTCGAATGCCCAGCGGATGCGCCGGCCCGCCCAGGTGAGCTCCGGGAGGGCGGCGTAGGCGCGACGGGCGGCGGGAGTAGGTTGGCTCGGGGCGGCTCGAGGTCGAGGTGCGGGTCGCGGGCCGCGGGCTCGTGTGGTCGCGGCGTTCGGCGAGTGGCGAGGAGTTGTCGATGCGGGTCGCGGTTGTCGGTGGCGGCATCAGTGGGCTGGTGGCCGCGTATCGGCTGCGGAAGGCGCTCGGGGAGTCGGCGGAACTGATCCTCGTGGAGCGGCGGGATCGGGTCGGGGGGATCCTGCGGACCGTGCAGATCGAGGGGGATCCGGTCGATCTGGGGGCCGAGGCGTTTGTGGGCCGGCGGCCCGAGATTCCGGAACTGATGGGGGAGTTGGGGATTGCGGAGCAGCTCGTTCATCCCGCGGGCAAGCGGCCGCTGGTGTGGTCGGAAGGGGTGGGGCATCGGCTGCCCGAGCGGACGCTGATGGGCATCCCCGCCGCGCCGGAATCGGTTGCGGGGCTGGTGGATGCGCAGACCCTGGCCACCGTTGCGGCGGAGCCGTCCCGGCCGCTGCGGTGGGAGCGGGGCGGGGACGTGTCGGTGGGGGAGCTGGTGCGGGATCGCTTCGGGGAGCAGGTGGTCCGGCGCAGCGTGGATCCGCTGCTCGGGGGAGTGTATGCGGGACTTGCGGATTCGATCGGCGTGCGGGCCGCGCTGCCGACGCTGGCCGCCGCCCTGGATCGCGGCGCGGCCAGCCTGACCCGGGCCGTGTCCGAGGCCCTGCCCCCGCCCAGCACCACGCCGGTGTTCGGCGGCATCCGCGACGGCTACCGCGTCCTGCTGGACGCGCTGCGCGCCGCCGCCGATGTGAAGGCCGAAACCGGTACGGCGGTCACCACTCTCGCCCGCACCGCACAGGGCTGGCGGCTCGACCCGGTCGGCGACGTCGACGCTGTGATTCTCGCGACCCCTGCCCCGGTGACCGCGGAGCTCCTGCGCGCGGTGGCCCCGGAGGCCGCCGAGCTGGCCGCTGGAATCGACCTGGCCTCCTCGGCGGTGGTGGCCCTGGCCCTGCCGCCCGAGACCGCCCTGCCCGACAACTCCGGCATCCTCGTCGCTACCGGTGAACCGTTGCGCGCCAAGGCCTTCACCCTCTCCAGCCGCAAGTGGCCGCACCTGGCCGCCCGTGACGTGGCCCTGGTCCGCGTCTCCTTCGGCCGCTTCGGCGACCCGGCTCCGCTGTCCTGGTCCGACGACGACCTCATCACCGCCGCTGTCGAAGATCTCACCACCGTCACCGCCGCCGACATCCGCCCCCTGCGGGCCGTGGTCCAGCGCTGGCCCGGCGGCCTTCCGCAGTACGCCCCCGGCCACACCACCCGCATCGCCGACCTGCGTTCCGCCACGGCCGACCTCCCCGGCCTGGCCCTGGCCGGCGCCTACCTCGACGGCGTCGGCGTCCCCGCCTGCGCCGCGACCGGCACCAAGGCCGCCGCCCGCATCATCGCGCAGCTCTCCTGACCCACTCCCCGGGACCTCGCTCGTCGAGGGCCCTCGCGGTCGCCGTGATCGAGGTCGGCATGTCTTCGATCCAACCAGTGTTGACGCTGCCTACATCCTTCCCCTATGTTAGCGCTGCGCACATTATGTAAGCGCAGTCAACATTTGGAGGTGGATTGCCCGATGACGAGTGATTTGTTCTCGCCGCTGGTACTGCGATCGGGCGCGGTCCTGGCCAACCGGATCGTGAAAGCGGCCATGGAGGAGGGGATGGCCGGCTACGGGCAATTACCCGACGACCATCTCGTGTCGCTCTACCGACGGTGGGGAGCGGGCGGCTCGGGCGCCCTGATCACCGGCAATGTGATGGTGCACGCCGAGGCGCTCACCGGACCCGGCGGCATCGTGCTCGATGACGCCGCGCCGCTGGAACCGTTCGCGGAATGGGCGCGGGCGGGCAAGGCGGCGGGTGCGGCCATGTGGATGCAGATCAGTCACCCGGGCCGCCAGGTCGCGGCCAACCAGCCCGGCGTGGTGTGGGGTCCGTCGGATATCCCGGTCGATCTGGGCCGGCTCAGCAGCCGGTTCGGCCGTCCGGTCGCGATGACGAAGGCTCAGATCGAGGACACCATCGCCCGGTTCGCCACCACCGCGCGCCGCGCCGAACAGGCCGGGTTCGACGGGGTGGAAATCCATGCCGCACATGGCTATCTGCTGTCGCAGTTCCTGTCTCCGCTGGTCAACAACCGCACGGACGAGTGGGGTGGCTCGCTGGAGAACCGGGCGCGGCTTCTGCTCGAGGTGGTGCGCGCGATCTGCGTGGTCGTGTCGCCCCGGTTCGTGGTCGCGGTGAAACTGAACTCCGCCGACTTCCAGCGCGGCGGCTTCGACGCCGACGACGCCCGCCGGGTGATCGCCCTGCTCACGCCCCTCGGCGTCGACCTGGTCGAAGTGTCGGGCGGCAGTTACGAAAGCCCCGCCATGACCGGCCGCCCCGCCGACAGCCGGACGCAGGCTCGCGAAGCCTATTTCCTGGAGCTGGCGACGGAACTGGTTGCCACCAGCCCGATTCCGCTCATGCTCACCGGCGGCATCACCCGCCTCCAGACCGCCCAGGACGTCCTGGCGAGCGGCGTGGCGGTGATCGGCATGGGCACCGCCCTGTCCATCACCCCGGACCTCCCCGCCCGCTGGCGCGACGATCTCGGGGCCGACGCCACCCCGAAGCCCATCACCTGGTCGAACAAGGCCCTCGCGTCCGCCGCGGGTATGGCGGTGGTTCGGCACCACATGCGCCGCATGGCTCGCGGCCGGAACCCCCGTCCCGCAACCGGTCCCGTCCAGGCCCTGCTGTCCGACCAGATCGTGCAGGGGCGCGCCCTCCGCCGCTACCGTTCCTGGCTCCAGTCCCGTCCGGCCCATCCCGCCCCGGCCGACACCGGACGCTGACCCTCCGTCACCGCGGCATCAGCGGGCTACCAGGTCGATCGGATCGGTGTTCGCGCCGCAGACGATGACCGCCACCCGTTCGCCGGGGGCGGGGACGTAGGCGCCCGACAGCAGGGCGGCCAGGGCAGTGGAACCGCCGTGCTCGACGGCGACACGGCGGCAGTCCCACAGGGTTTGGCGGGCGGCGATGATCTGCTTGTCACTGACCAGGACCGAGCGGACATCGCCCGCGTTCGCGGCGGACAGGGCCATGGGCGTGACGCGACGGGCGCCGAGGGAATCGGCTGCGACGGAGTCGATTTCGACGTCCACCGGTTCCCCGGCCTCGACCGCCGCGTGGAAGGCACGGCAGTGTTCGGGTTCCACCGCCACCACCCGCACGCCGTGATGATTGGCCGACACCGTGATTCCGGTCAGCAGCCCGCCGCCGCCGACCGCGACCACCACGGTGTCGAGTTCCGGTACCTGCGAGACGATTTCGTCGAGCAGTGTTCCCGCGCCCGCCGCGATATAGGGGTCGTCGTAGGCGTGTGAGCGCAGCGCCCCGCTGACCGCGGCGAAGCGCTCGCATTCGGCGGCCGCGTCGGCGTAGGCGTCGCCGCCGCACAGCACCTGCGCCCCCAGTGCCCGCAGCCGCGCCACTTTCACCGCGGGTGCGGAGTCGGGCAGGAACACGGTGGCGGTGGAGTCGACCAGCCGGGCGGCCCACGCGCACGCCACCCCGGCGTTCCCGCCGGAGGCGATGGTGATCCCCACCTTGGGCAGCAGCCCCTGTTCCCGCTGTGCCAGTACGAAATTCGCCGCCCCGCGCGCCTTGAAGCTGCCGGTGTGCTGCATGTGCTCGAGCGCGAACCAGACCTCGCCGGCCACCGGGACGGTGTCGGCGTCCGCGCGGGCGAGGACCACCGGGCGGGTGTGGCCGGCGATTCGGTCGGCCGCCGCTGTCACGTCCCCATATGTCGGATGCACTGGCGCTTCTTTCGTTTCCGTCGCTGGATCCTCTTCCCGCCGCGCGGCGCACGGCACGGCTCACGGAACACCCCCGAGCCGATGGACCCCCTTGTTCCACTGTAGTGGGCGGCGCACTCCATCGAGCAGCGTTTCACCGCCTGGTACCGGCTGCGCACCGGCTATCCGGACTGGTCATGCTGCGCGGCCCGCGCCCCTGGCTGGGCCGGAACCTGCGGTCGCGGCTCACCGAACCCCAACTGGCTGATAATCTTTCGCGCCGCCGCCGCATCGCCTCCTGGGCCGCCGGCGCGAGCCGAATCACGCAGTGCGAGCCGAATCACGCGGTCCGCCGTGCCCCATTTCGGGCGGGTTCGGGCGCAGTGGCACGATGGAGGCCATGGCGCGACTCGACTACAAGGCCCTCAACGACACCATCCGCTACCTCATGTTCTCGGTGTTCCAGGTGGAGCCCGGCGTGCTCGGCGAGGATCGCCAGGCGGCGATCAAGGAGGCGCGGGCCTTCTTCGACTCGCTCGAGGAGCGCGGCGTGGTGGTGCGCGGTATCTACGATGTCGCCGGCCTGCGCGCCGACGCCGACTTCATGATCTGGTGGCACGCGGAGCAGATCGAGGATCTGCAGGCCGCCTACGCCGACTTCCGCCGCGTCACCGAGCTGGGCCAGATCTCCAACCCGGTCTGGAGCAATGCGGCCCTGCACCGCCCCGCCGAGTTCAACAAGTCCCACATCCCCGCCTTCCTCGCGGGCGAGGAGCCGGGCAACTACATCTGTGTCTACCCGTTCGTGCGCTCCTACGACTGGTACCTGCTCCCCGACGAGGAGCGCCGCAAGATGCTGGCCGACCACGGCAAGGCCGCCCGCGACTACCCGGACGTGCGCGCCAACACCGTGGCCTCGTTCGCCCTGGGCGACTACGAGTGGATCCTGGCCTTCGAGGCCCCCGAGCTGCACCGCATCGTCGACCTCATGCGCGACCTGCGTGCCACCGAGGCGCGTCGCCATGTGCGCGAGGAGATTCCGTTCTTCACCGGCCCGCGCGTGGAGCTCGAGCAGCTCATCGCCGCACTGCCGTAGCTACCTGCACACTCCCGTAGCGACCCGCACGGAGATCGGGCCCGGCCGCATACCGCGGCCGGGCCCGATGTCGTTAGCGGGAAGGTCGCCGGTGTGTTGCCCGCATAATTCGGGGCATGCGCGAAATCACGCATGCCCCATAGTGTTTCTGCGACTCACTCAGCTGCGCTGTCCGAGGGGTGCAATCGGAGCGAGATCGAGTTGATGCAGTAGCGCTTGTCCGTGGGCGTGGGATATCCCTCGCCCTCGAACACGTGCCCCAGATGACTGTGGCAGTTCGAGCACAGTACTTCGACGCGCCGCATCCCCAGCGAGTTGTCCTCCACCAGCAGCACGGCTTCCGACTTCGCCGGATCGAAGAACGACGGCCACCCGCAGTGCGAGTGGAACTTCTCGGCGCTGCGGAACAATTCGGCCCCGCACGCCCGGCAGGAGTAGACGCCCTCGGTCTCGGTGTCGGTGTATTCGCCCGTGAACGCCCGCTCGGTGCCCGCCTCGCGCAGTACCCGGTATTCGTCCGGGGTCAGCTTGGTCCGCCATTCCTGCGGGGTCAGCTGGATACGCGGGACGGGCAGACCCTCGGTCCCCGTGGAGCTGTCAGCATCGGAACTCATGGCTCCACGCTAATACGAGGCGGTCGCCTTCGTCCGGGGCGCGATGGTGACCTCGGGTTCGTCGGCCACCCATTCGGGGTGCATCCACTTCGGATCCAGGGACGTGCCGACCTCGAGGCGGCCTTCGCGACGGGCGGCGAGATAGCGGTCGCCCAGCACGCAGAACACCACGATCAGCAGCAGCCCCCACCCGAAGGTCGTGCGCAGGTACTCCAGATCGCGGCCGATGCTCTGCCAGCGGTCCGAGAGCCACTTGTCGTAGGACATGAATCCGAAGATCGCCACCCACGCGGGCCAGTTGCGCAGCAGCGAGTTGCGCAACACCACGGTCATCAGCATGGGGAACAGGAACATCGAGTAGTACATCTGGCCCAGCGGACCCAGCAGCATGGCCGCGGTGATCAGGATGCCGGAGGTGTTGCAGATGTAGAACACCTCGTCCTCGCGGTAGTACCGGTATAGCAGCCACAGCGAGATCAACACCAGGACGCCGACGGTGATACGCATGGTCCAGGTCAGCCACTCGGCGACACCGTAGTACCCGGCATTGCCGACGATGGCGCTGTTGAAGTAGTCCCGGGCCTCCGACAGGTACGGCAGCGTGTGGGTCCAGAACTGCTTGTAGTCCACGATCAGCGGCCAGGCCAGCAGGTTCAGTGCCACCGGGATGCCGAGGGCGGTGATGAACACCTTCCACTGCCCGCGGACCAGCGGAATCAGCAGCAGCGGCGCCAGCAATGGCCCCTTCACCGCGATGGTCAGCCCCAAGGCCACACCGGCCCACAGGTCCCGGCGCTTCAGGAGCAGGTGGATGAACACCAGCATGGCCATGAACAGGCAGCCGTTGATATTGGTGAAGGCCAGTGTGTTCGTCACCGTCTCGGAGACGAACATGGCCAGCAGCAGCGCGGGCGCGGCGACGGAGTTCAGCGTGTAGTTGAACAGCTTCAGCAGCAGATACCAGGCCAGCAGCAGGGCCATCGCATTGACCAGGATGAAGGCCCACCGCGACTTCTCCGGATCGATGAAGGCCAGCGGTGAGATGAGCAGCGTGCCGCTGGGCGGATACAGATAGGCCGGATCGGTCGAGCTGAAGTTCGCGTTGTACACGGGCCGGTGGTTGAGGAACGCGAGGGACGCGTTGTACACCGGTGTGAAGTCATTGGTGATGTGGTAGTTGACAGCGTTGATGAACACCCGGTGCAACACGGTGAGGATCGCGAGCGGCCACAGTGCGAAATTCAGTACCTCGGCGGTGGTGCGAGCGGTGCGGGGCTCGAGCTGTCGAAGGAACACTCGGGCACGGTACACCGAATCCCCGCGTCACACATGCGCCGACCCGCTTAATGCGTTGTGCGGGACACACCATGCCCGCCGGTCGGATGAAACCCCGGCCCGCCTCGAATGCTCGGGCCGGTCAAGCACACTCCGCGCTCCGTCGAGTAGTGACCGGCGTCACTTCACAGGTGTGTACTCAGGCCGGGCAGGCGGTGCCGTCGGCGGGCAGCGTGGCGTCCTTCAGGTAGTCGGCGAGGGACTGCTGGGCGCAGCCGGAGTGGGCGAAGGTCGGGTGCCCCCAACCCTGCCAGACGACGGTGGCGGTGCGCGCACCCGCCGCGCCGAGCGCGCCGGTGACGGTGGGCCGGCCGTCCTGGCCGGTGACGGGGTCGGCGCTGCCGCCGAGGACCAGGACCGGCAGGTTCAGCTTGTCGGGCAGGGTCATGGGGGTGGCGGCGGGCCAGGCCGAGCATGCCATCAGGTCGATGGCCGCGACCTTACCGAACACCGGATACTGTGTGCCCCAGGTCGTTTCGAGCTCCTTGGCCTTGTCGGGGGTGGAGGGCTCGTGGTTGTCGCTGCAGCGGTTGACGAATTGACCGTCGGTGGCGATCCCCGCGGCGGCGCGCAGCAGGAACGGCGTGATCGGGACGTGGTCGCCCTTGCCGAGGGCACTGAGGGCGTCGGCGAATTCGGTGATCTGCGCGTTGCCGGTCGCCCGGGAGTCGCCGAGGAAGCCGCTCAGGGTGGTCACCAGCACCGAGGCCGACAGGTCGCCGAGCTGTCCGGCGCCGGCCCGGTTCATCAGGTCGACGACGGCGGCCCGTGGGTCGCTCCCGAGCGAGCAGTTCAGCGACGCGCACCGCTGCCCGAAAGCGGTGAGCGCGGCCTCCTGTCCCTTGACCCGCTGCTCGGCGCGCCCGTTGGCGTCCGTGCCGACTCCCTGCGGCGAGTCCAGCACCAGTCGGCCCAGGTGCTGTCCGTATTTCCGTGCGTAGCTCAACGCGACGTTCGTGCCGGTTCCGGTGCCGAGCAGCGCGAGATGGTCCACCTGCAACTGCTTGCGCAGCTGCTCGAGGTCGTCCGCGGCGTGTGGTGCGTCGAAGGTGGCCTGGGCCGGGGCCAGGAAGTCCAGGCAGGCGACGGTGGCGTCGCGCCCGGCGGTGCTCATGGTGTCCACGGCATCGGTTGCGCCCCGGGTGAATTGGGTCTGATCGGCGATGGCCTTGCGCTGCGGATCGGTCATGCAGGTCACCGGCTGGGAGCTGCCGATGCCGCGCCGGTCCACCGCGATGATCGGCCGCGCGGCCAGCAGCGCGCTGGCGGGCCCGGCCGCGAGCCCGGCCAGGGTGGCCGTCGAGGACCGGTCGGAACCGGAGGTCAGGATGAGCGGCGCGGCGTCCTTGGGCGTCCGGTCGTAGCGGGCCCGCATGGCCGCGTTGCGGAAGTTGCCCGCCACATTTCCGGCCACGTCCACCTGCGAGGTGTATTCGGCGCATTCGAGCACCAGTCCCTGCGGCGGCGCGCCCAGCGACAGCAGGTTCAATGTCGGTGCGGTGCAGTCCTTCCAGGCCAGGTCGGCCTTGGGCACCTCGGGTGCGGGCGGGGTGGCGTCGGCGGGCGCGGTGGAGGTGGCGACTCCGGCCTGGTGCGGCTGTTCCACGGCGACGGCGGGCCGGTTGGACGGCCCGGCCCCACACGCGGTGGTCACCAATATCGACAGTGTCGACGCCAGCAGAGCGGCCCGAGTCCAGCGCATGCGCTACAGCCTGCCAGGTCCGGCACGCGGTTTCAGCCTCGGGTCTGCGCGCGTTCCCATCGGGTCAGGATCGTGCCGTCGGTGTCGAGCAGCAGGTGGCAGGGGCTCATCGGGGTGGGCAGGGCCTTGGGGGACACCGCGATTCGGCCCGCGGTCCCGCCCACCAGCTGCGGGGATACGGTCAGGCACAGCTCGTCCACGGCCCCGGCGGTCAGGAATTGGCCGAACAGTGAGGGCCCGCCCTCGCACAGCACCCGCCGCAGCCCGAGACGCTCCAGTGCGGTGCGGACGGCGGTCACGGTGGCTTCGTTCGGGTCGGATTCGATCACCTCGGCCCCCGCGTCGAGGAGCCGCTTCGTGCGGTCGCCGGGCGCGGCGGTGGTGGTGAGGATGATCGGCCGCGCCCCGGTGTCGGTGAACAGCTTGCTCGCCGGATCCAGCGCCGCGGACCCGGTGACGACCGCGATGCGCGGCGGCGTCCCGTCCGGATCGCCGCCGAGCCCCTCCTCGTGCAGCCGCTTGCGGAGTTCCGGATCGGTGTGTGCCGCACCGTAGTTCTCCGCGCGCACGGTCCCGGCCCCGACCAGCACCACGTCGGCCAGATCCCGCAGCAGCCCGAAGACCCGTTTGTCGGCGGGCGTGCCCAGCGCGCCGGAGCGCCCGTCGACGGTGACCGCGCCGTCGATGCTGGTGACGAAGTTGACTCGAACGTAGGGTGCGGATGGCTCGACCGGATACGCGTACAACTCGACCAGGTCGTCGCGGGTGAGATCTGTGAGCTGAATCGCATTCGGCATACGCTGCATAAGGACCCATCCCACCACGCATCTACGCTGACGCCGTGCAACAACGCCTCGTCGATCGCCACCCGGAGGTTCCGGCAGACCAGCTCGTGGCCCAGATGGTTCCCCCGCCCACCTTCGACGAGGTGAGCTTCGGTTCCTACATCCCGGATCCGAAGGAACCGTCCCAGGCCGCGGCCGTGCTGAAGGCCGAGCTGTTCGCGGATCAGGTGACCAAGCTCCGCAAGGCCGCGGACAAGAAGGGCCTGTTCGGCAAGAAGAAGCCGGTGCACGGCATCGGCCTGTACCTGGACGGCGGCTTCGGTGTGGGCAAGACCCACCTGCTGGCCTCGATCTTCCACAGCGTGCCGGAGCCGAAGTCCTTCGGCACCTTCGGTGAGGTCACCAATCTGGTTGGCGCGCTGGGCTTCAACAATGCCGTCGAGCGGCTCGCGGCCAACAGCGTGCTGTGCATCGACGAGTTCGAACTCGACGATCCGGGCGACACCATGCTGGTCTCGCGCCTGCTCACCGAGCTGACCGACCGCGGCGTCTCCGTGGTCGCCACCTCCAATACCCTGCCGGGCCAGCTGGGTGAGGGCCGCTTCGCTGCCCAGGACTTCCTGCGCGAGATCAAGAAGCTGGGCGCCCTGTTCGAGGCCGTCCGTGTCGACGGCCCCGACTACCGGCACCGCGATCTGCCGCCTGCCCCGGAGCCCACCGCTCCCGAGCTGCTGGCCGAGAAGGCCGCCGCCACACCGGGTTCCACGCTCGACGACTTCGACGCGCTGGTGAAGCACCTGAGCACGCTGCACCCGTCCCGCTACGGCGCCCTGATCCACGACGTCTCGGCCGTGTACATCTCGGATGTGCACCCGGTGACCGATCAGGCGGTCGCGCTGCGCATCGTGGTGCTCGCCGACCGTCTGTACGACGCGGGCATCCCGGTCACCATCTCGGGCGCGAAGCTGGATCAGATCTTCACCCAGGAGATGCTCGACGGCGGCTACCGCAAGAAGTACCTGCGCGCGATCTCGCGTCTGCTGGCGCTGTCGCGGTTCGAAGCCCCGGCTAACGCGTAACGCAGGTCCGGCGCACGCGTGACCGCCGGCCTTGGCTCAGGTGCAACCGCCAGGTAGGACCCGGTTTCTCTCATAGTTTCCTTAGGTAATAAATTCCGAGGGTCAGTGAAAGCCGGGCCGGATTCGGTTTTCGGCCCCGGAAGGAGATCTACCTTGCGTAACCGTGCTGTCCAAGCTGCCGCGGTGGTCACCATCGCACTGTCCGCGAGCCTCGGGTCGGCGGCGACCGCCTTCGCCGCCGACCCGCCCGCCGCCACCGGCAGCGTGCTCGTCAACACCGACCACCGTGCCCTCGGGCTGACCGGCGTGCTCAACGCCCGGGACGCCGGCGGCTACCGGACCGTCGACGGCCACACCGTGCGTACCGGTCTGGTCTTCCGCACCGGCGATCTGAGCAAGGCCACCGGCGCCGACCTGGCCGAGCTGGCGTCGTTGAACGTGGCGTCCATCCACGATCTGCGCACCAGCTACGAGCAGCTGTTCATGGGCGTGGACAAGGTCCCCGCCGGCGCCGCCGAGCATCACGACGACATCATCGGCCAGGCTCCGCCGCAGGTGATGGTCTCGACCCTGTCCGCGGGCACCGACCTGTATCGCGCCTTCATCACCGCGCCGGGCGCGAACGAGGGCTTCGCGAACGTGTTGCGCGACATCGCCTACAACCCGGGCGGCGTGCTGTTCCACTGCACCGCGGGCAAGGACCGCACCGGCTGGACCTCGGCGGTGCTGCTCACCATCCTGGGTGTGGACAAGGACACGGTCTACTACGACTACCTGCTGTCCAACTACTACCGGGGCGCCAAGGACGGCGACATGATGAACGGCGTCACCGCCTCGGCGCTGGATTCGGCCTTCGACCAGGTGAACAAGAGCTACGGCAGCTTCGACAACTACGTGCGCGAGGGCCTGAAGCTCTCCGACGCGGACGTGGCCGCGCTGAAGGCGAAACTGCTGGCCTGACAAGGTCGTTCACGATGTGATGGCGAACGCCGGGTGGTTCTTACCGCCCGGCGTTCTCCTTTGTGATCCACGTTTGTGATCCACGACAAAGTGGTTGACGGCCCCGCGTCGTACCGTTAACGTTCCAGGCCTCATGGGTTTCGGTTTCCTGTTCTTGTGATCGCTTCGCCGCGTTGAGCTTTGCTCCGCGTCGAATCCCCTCCCACGCCTATCCGCCTGTCGGCGTTCGATTTTCGCGTGGGCTCCACCCATCCGGCTCGTGCCGAGCCGAGAACAGGAGATCCCTGTGCTCACCCTCCGAACACCTGCCGTCTCCCAGCTGACCCTGTCCGGTGTCACCAGACGTTATGCCGACCGCATCGTGCTGGACACTGTGAACCTGTCCATAAAGTCCGGTGAGAAGGCCGGCGTGGTCGGCGACAACGGTGCCGGCAAGTCGACCCTGCTGCGGCTCATCGCGGGTCGCGAAGTCCCCGACAACGGCGAGGTCGTCGTGCAGGCCCCGGGCGGCATCGGCTACCTGGCCCAGAGTCTGGAGCTGCCGCCCACCGGCACCGTCGGCGCGGCAATCGACCTGGCTCTCAGCGATATTCGCGACCTGGAGGACCGGATGCGCACCGCCGAGGCCGAATTGGCCGCGCCCGGGCCGCTCGGCCGCCGCCTCGAGGCGTACACCGCCCTGGCGGCCCGGTTCGAGGCGCGCGGCGGGTACCAGGCCGATGCCCGGGTGGACGCGGCCCTGCACGGGCTCGGCCTGCCCGGCCTGGATCGGAATCGCCTGCTGGGCACGCTGTCCGGCGGTCAGCGCCGCCGCCTGGCGCTGGCGGCCACCCTCGCCTCCGCGCCGGAGTTGCTGCTGCTCGACGAGCCCACCAACGACCTCGACGACAATGCCGTCGAATGGCTCGAGGGGCAGCTGCGTGACTACTCCGGCACCGTGGTGGCCGTGACCCACGATCGCGTCTTCCTCGAACGCATCACCAGCATCGTGCTCGAGGTGGACGCGGGCGCGGTCGCCCGCCACGGCAACGGCTACCGTGGCTACCTCACCGCCAAGGCCGCTCAGCGGCACCGGCAGCAGCTCGCGCACCAGCGCTGGCGCACCGAACTGGCCCGCAACGAGCGACTGGCCGAGTCGAATGTCGTCCGCCTGGAAGCGATTCCGCGCAAGCTCCCGCTCGCGGTCTTCGCCGCCGGTCCCTTCCGAACCCGCAGCCGCGGCCACGGCGCCCAGTCCCGCATCCGCAATGCCAAGGAGCGGGTCTCCCGCCTGACCGCGGATCCAATTGCGCCCCCACCGGATCCGCTCCGCTTCACCGCCGAGATATCCACGACCGACCCCCTCCCAGCCGCCGCAGGACCGGCCGTCGCTGGATCGGCCGTTGCTGGATCGGCCGTTGCTGGATCGGCCGTTGCTGGATCGGCCGTTGCTGGATCGGCCGTTGCTGGATCGGCCGTCGCTGGACCGACCGGCACTGCGCCGACGGACGCCGGCGACAGCGTCGGGGTGGTCGCAGCCGTGGTGGTACCGCCCGTCGCCGAGATGAGTTCGGTTGTGGTGGAAGGCCGTTTGCGCATGGACGGCCTGCGGATCGAGGCCGGTGAACGGTTGCTGGTGACCGGTCCCAATGGCGCGGGCAAGACCACGCTGCTGCGGCTGCTGGCCGGGGAGCTGGTTGCCGAGGCGGGCGAGGTCACGGTGCGCGGGCGGGTCGGGCACCTGCGGCAGGAGGAGTCACCGTGGCCGGCGGAGCTGACGGTGCTCGGTGCGTTCGCTTCCGGGCGGACGGGCTGCCCGGACGAGCATGCCGCGGCGCTGCTGGCGCTGGGCCTGTTCCGGCCGGACGACCTGCGCCTGCGCGTGGGTGAGCTGTCCTATGGCCAGCGTCGTCGCGTCGAATTGGCGCGGCTGGTCACCGATCCGGTGGATCTGCTGCTGCTCGACGAGCCGACCAATCACCTGTCCCCGGCCCTGGTGGAGGATCTGGAGCAGGCCCTGGACGGCTACTCCGGCGCGGTGGTGCTGGTGACCCATGATCGCCGGATGCGGCAGCGCTTCGCGGGTCGCCGCCTGGAGCTTCAGAATTCGTGCAGCATGACGTAGTCGTGGTGCAGCTGATTGCCGACGGTGAAGGTCTTGGTGTCCGCGACGGTGAAGCCGTGTTTGCCGTAGAAGCGCTGGGCGCGCGCGTTCTGCTGGTTCACGCCCAGCCACACGGCCTTGCTGCTGTCGGCCCGGGAGTGCTCGAGCGCGCGCAGCATCAGCGCCGCCGAGACCCCGCTGCCGTGCTGGCCGGGCAGCACGTACATCTTGCTGAGCTCGATCACCGGGCGCAGGGTGATGACCTCCGCCACCGCGGGATCGGCCGGTTCCATGGCATTGAGCAGTGCGTAGCCGACGATCTCGCCGCCGAGCACCGCCTTCAGAACCACACGGCCGGGATCGGCCAGATACTCGCGGAACCGGTCCGCGGACAGCACCTCCGCGATGAAGGCGGCCATGTCCTCGGGTGTGGATCCGGGCGGGCAGGCCAGCGGAAAGGTCGCGGCGGCGACGACGGCGAGTTCGCCGGCGTCGTCCGCGGTCGCCGGTGTGATGGCTACGGAATCGCTCACCGCTCCAGTCAAGCAGGCTCCGCGGCGGGCTCGGCGGCCGCGGGGGTGGCGTCGGTGCGGCGGTGGAAGACCCGCGCGCAGCCGATCAGCACCACCGCGAAGGCGAGCGGAATCGCGAATCCGGCTCGCAGATTGGCGGCGTCGGCGACCGCGCCCACCACCGCGCCGCCGACCAGGGTGCCCGCGTAGTTGAACAGGTTGAGCCGCGCGATGAGCGCATCCAGCTCGCGTCCGCTGGTGAGCTGGCCGGCCTCGCTGAAGCATAGGGGCGCGATCACCGGCAATCCGATTCCGGCGACCAGGAATCCGAGGATCGCGGCCACCGGTCCCGGGGCGGTGACCACGATCACCAGACCGACCGACCCGACCGCCGCGGCCACCCGCACCACCATGCGTGGTCCGAACCGGCGTACCCACAGGTCGCCGGTGAGGCGGCCGAGCAGCGACGCGCCCTGGTAGGCGGCCAGCGCCAGCGCGGCGGTCGCGGAGGAGGAGAGCAGTTCGTCCTTCAGGTACAGCGCCGACCAGTTGCCGACCGCGAGGTCGATGGCGAAGGCGAGGGCGATCACCGCGCCGAAGATCCAGAAGATGCGCATCGGCACCGCGCCGGCCGGTTCGTGTTCGGCCGGACCGGCTTCGGCCTCGTCGGTGCCCAGCAGTCGCGGTCCCGCGGCCAGGCAGCCGATGGCCACCACCGCCGCGGCCACCAGGATCGACGCCTGCAGCGGCACTTTCAGCGCCTCGAACGCCGAGACGAACAGCGCGCCGGTGATCGATCCCGCACTCCAGGCCGCGTAGAACGAGACCAGAATGAATCGGCCATAGCCATGTTGAATGAATACCGCCTGCATATTGGTTCCGGCGTCCACGATTCCGACGGCCACGCCGTACACGCCCAGGGCCACGAAGGCCGCAATGATGTTCGGCGACAGCGCGATCGCCACACCGGAGACCGCGATCAGCGCCAGCCCGATCCGCAGTGCGGTGCGGCTCGACCAGTGCAGCGCGATCCGCTCGGCGGTGATGCTGCCCACGCCCGCGAGCAGGGAGATGAGCGCGACGATCGCCACGATCAGTCCGTCGGAGAGGGTGAATTTGTCCTTCAGCTGTGGGAGCTCGGTGAGAATCACGGCGAGGAAGAACCCCTGCAGCGCGAATGCCACCGAGTTCGCGGAGCGCGCCGCGCGCAGTGTCGGATGGAGTGCGCTGAGCTGCGGCTTCGGGGACTGACTCGGGGGCATTTCGAAAGAGTAGCGGCGGCGGGGCGGTCCGGCATCCCGGGCACGGGTTACGATCCGCGGCGCGCTTGATCACACGCGGCTCGCGGTTGGGTAACGAATCTGGTCGCTTTCGTGTCTTCGGACGCATGCCCTGCGGCACTCTGGAAGTGACGGCTCGGGCTGGTGGTTTCCGATAGGACGGAAGCGGTCCTTCCGGTGAGTGTGGTGGCTGGGGTGATCTTGTGAGCGCGAGGCGAGTGGAAGTTCCGCGAGAGCGGTCGGTGGCTCTTGCCGACCCGGATCCGCGCGCGAATCCTCCGACGGCCGTGGGGGATTCGGCGGTCGACAAGTCTGTGCGCGAGACGGTGGAGAAGTCTGTGCGGGGCGACGCGGACACGGCTGTCCGCAGTGTCGACGGTCGTGGCCATGTGGCGGGGGAGCGGTGCCGGGAAACCGACTGCGCGGACTGCCGCTGGGATGTGCAGCGGCTCAAATTCTGGCTGCGCGGCCGGCTGCTGGCGGCCGGCGCCGAGGATGTCCAGCTGGATGTCGCTGTCGGTGGGCGGCTCTCGGATGTGCTGTGGCGCAAAGGTGATCGCAGTGGCGTCATCGAGGTGTCCAGTGCGCCACCCGAGTTGGCGCGCGCCCGTGCGGTCACCGCCGAGCTCCGGGCCGGCGGTGGTGGTGAAGTGCTGTGGATCTGCCCGCCGGGTTTCTGGACCGCGCAGCTGCCCGCGCTCGGCCTCGACGACTTCGCTGCCGAGGGCTGCGAGTATCGGGTGGTCGGCGGCCTGCTGTCCTCCGGCCCGGGCGGTGTGGTGTCGGCTCGCCAATCCGCTTGTGAACTGCGTGAATTCGTAACGGGCTGGGTGGCGGGGGCGATAGCGTTCGGCTGCCGCGACGAGCACACGGGAGGATGGGCGACAGTGACCGACTGGGAACGCCACACTCGGACACAGGCGGCCGTCATCGCACGGCAGCGCCAGGAACTCATGAATCAGAGCACGGCTCTGGCGTTGGCCCGCAAGGCCACCCGCGACAAGACCAAGCAGCTGCTGCGCATGACGCACCGCCTGGAGCGCGCGGAGATCGCCGCCCAGCAGCAGGCCGACGATCTGGCCCAGACCCGCCGCAAGATCGCCGACCACAATCGGGTCGACGCCACGCTGCGGCTCACGGTGGCGAGTCAGAAGTCCGCGATCCTGCACTGGCAGCTGATCACCTGGTTCGCGGTGATGGTGATCATCACCTTCATCGCCGCGGGTCTGGTCCTGAAGTAGCCGCGAATCGCGCCTGAATCTCCCTCCCCCTTCAACGTATATCGCAGTGGGGGGCTTGCGGCAAGGCCCGGGGGGTGCCGCAGAATCGTCGGCCGACAGGCGATTACCTGCGGAAATCAGGAGGATGGCGATTCATGGCCGATGTGATCATTGCGGGTGCCGGGCCGACGGGACTGATGCTGGCCGCGGAGTTGCGGTTGCACGGGGTGGAGGTGCTCGTGCTGGATCGGGACCCGGAACCGACCAAGGTGGTGCGGGCGATGGGGATGCACGCACGCACTGTCGAGGTGCTGGATCAGCGCGGTGTGGCGGATCGATTCCTGGCGCTGGGCAAGCAGCACGATCCGAGCGCGTTCTTCGCCGGCATCGTGCCCGCACGGCCGGTGCGCTTGGACACCACGTTTCCGTTCGTGCTGGGTCTGCTGCAGCCGATCACGGATCGCCTGCTGGCCGAGCGCGCGGTAGAGCTGGGCGTGGAGATCCGGCGCGGGTGTGCGGTGGCCGGGCTGAGCCAGGATGCGGACGGGGTGACGGTCGAGCTGGCCGGCGGTTCCCGGCTGCGCTCGCGCTACCTGGTCGGCTGTGACGGCGGCCGGTCCACGGTGCGGAAATTGCTCGGCATCGGGTTTCCGGGCGAGCCCGCCCGGCTCGAGACGCTGATGGGCGAGGTGGAGCTGACCACACCGCAGGAGGAGGTGATGGCGCTGGTCACCGAACTGCACAAGACCCATCGGCGCTTCGGCGCGATGCCGCTGGGCAATGGCGTGTACCGGCTGGGCGCGCCCGCCGACGGCGTGGCCGAGGACGGCGATGTTCCGCCCACCCTCGACGAGCTCAAGCGTCAGGTCCGGGCGGTGGCGGGCACCGATTTCGGCGCCCACTCACCCCGTTGGCTCTCCCGCTTCGGCGACGCCACCCGTCTCGCCGACGCCTACCGATCGGGCCGCGTCTTCCTGGCGGGCGACGCGGCCCACATCCACCCGCCCAACGGCGGTCAGGGTCTCAACCTCGGGGTCCAGGACGCGTTCAACCTGGGCTGGAAGCTCGCCGCGGCCGTGAACGGCTGGGCCCCGGCCGATCTCCTCGACACCTACGAATCCGAACGCCGCCCGGTGGCCGCCGACGTCCTCGACACCGCCCGCGCCATGAGCGAACTCACCTCCCTCGAACCCGGCCCCCAGGCCCTGCGCCGCCTGCTCACCCAACTGATGGAATTCGAAGCGGTCCACCGGTTCCTGATCGAACGCGTCACCGCCCTCGGCGTCCGCTACGACTTCGGCCCGGGCGACGACCTCCGCGGTCGCCGCCAACGCGACGTGGCCCTGAAGCGCGGCCGCCTCTACGAGCTCATGCGCCAGGGCCGCGGCCTGCTCCTCGACCAGACCGGCCGGCTGTCGGTCCAGGGCTGGTCCGACCGCGTCGACCACGTGGTCGACGTCAGCGAGGAACTCACCGCCCCCGCCCTCCTGCTCCGCCCCGACGGCCACATCGCCTGGTCCGGCTCCGACCAGGACGACCTGTTCGAAGTCCTGCCCCGCTGGTTCGGCACCGCCACAAGCTGATTCGGCGCCATCATGTGTCGATTCCGCACCGTCGAGTGCTGGTTCAGCACCGCGCCGCGCTGATTCGGCAGCGTCGCATGCTGATTCGGCACCACCACGAGTTGATTCGGCACGCAGTGTGCCGATATGGCAACCATGACAGTGTGATTCGGCAGCGCCCGATAGTCCGATCGGGCACTGCGAGAGGCTGATCGGACACGCCTATCGCGGATTGGATACCAGCGCAGGTTGATTCGGCGTGTATAACGCGTTTGCCGTTTCGCAATGTCGGTATCGCAGGCCAGGCGTGTCCCACAGGGTTTTCAAGATCAGGGAGCTCACAGCGCGGGGAATCGGGTGAAATTCCTCGCCGAGAGCTCCCTGATCTTGGAAGGGTCAGCGGGTGAGGCGGAAGGGGGCGCGGTGCCAGTGCCAGTCGTGGCGCAGGACGAGGGCGGCGAGGTCGAGGAGGTCGATGCCGGTCTCGGTGCGGTAGGCATCGAGGGCGGGCCAGCTCATCGGACCTGTGGACAGGCGGCTGGTCAGGGTGGACTCGTGGTGGGGGTGCACGGTGCGCGACAGCAGTTCCGGGATGCCGTCGCGGCTGCCGGTCCAGGTGAGCCAGCCCCAGCCGCGGGAGAAGGCGTGGGCACGGGAGGCTGCCGCGCGGGCGCGCTGGGGGTGCAGGGCGGTGTGGGCGAGGGGGAGCACGTCGATGAGGACGGTGCGGCCATCGGTGAATCGCGCTGCGGCGGTGGGGTAGTGGACGCGGTCGGCGCCGTCGAGTTCGTAGCCGACGGCGGCGGGGAGCTCGCGGAAGGATTCCACGCGCGGGCTGGCGTCCAGCAGGCGGAGCAGGCGCGCCTGCAGGGCGGTGTCGAAAGTGACTTCACGGCCGAGCTTTTCGGAGTACATGCGCCCGCGGCCGTCATCGTCGTAGTCCAGGCGTCCGGCCGGGAGGACCGGGAGTTCCTCGGGACTGCCGTCGCCCCATTCGACGCGCCGCAGCCACGTATTCCACATGTCGTCGGGTGTGTCATCGGATGGCGCCGCGGGCAGCAGATGCCAGCGCCCCTTCTGCTGCCACCCCGCGATGCGCTGAAAGACGAAGCCCGCCAGTCGTTTCGAGTCCTGCAGATCGTGCCCGGCGAGCCGCAGCTTCAGATATGCCCAGTCCTGGGCCGCGATATCGCCGTCGGTGGCATAGGTTTCCGCGAGCAGTGTCCGCACCAGTCGCTCGTCACCCCACCCCACGGGATACCGTTCCGCGAACACCCCCAGATCGTGCTGCCCGGTGGCCAGTGTCTGCCGCAGCATGGTGCCCACGGCCCGCGTGTACAGCTGCCGCGCCCGATCGCGCGACACCCCGAATCGCACGCCCAGCAGCATGAGGGTCTCCGGACCCTCCCCGTCCAGTCCGAGCCGGCAGGTGATCAGCTCGGCATCGCGTGGCCGATCGGCCACCACATCGCCGGCCATGGCGGCCAGCACCTCGTTGACGTGCTCCAGCCCGAAGTCGACTCCCTCGGCCGGGTCGTCGCGCGGTGTGGTGCGCGCGGTGCGTGCATCGCTCGTCGTCAAGGCCCCTACCCGTCTTCGCCAGTCGGTTCGACGAGCCTAACGGTGCCCACCGACACACGGCGCACCACGCGCTGAACGGCCGGAATCGCCGTGGAACGGTCAGGATCCGATGACGGCATTCATGATGGTGCCCGCGCTGGTGGCGATGATTCCGCCGATCATCGCTCCGGCCACCATCTTCGGGGAGGCGAGCCCGCCGCCCGACCACTTCTCCCAGGCGAAGCGGCCACCGGCGTAGGTGATGCCCAGGACACCCGACAGCAACACGAACCAGGTGAAGTACCGGACGAGCTTCATGAGCTTGTCCGCCACCGGCGGTGTCTCCGGTGTGGGATTGCCGAGCTGGGCGAGCACGGCGTGTTGGGAAAGCACAGTGTCGTGGAAGGCGCTGAGCAACATGGTCACTCTGACAAGGTTACCGCGAAATCGGGCCGATATGGCTGCGAATGTGCTCGGGATCTACTGCGCAAGAACAACTTTCGCGACTGAGGTGCTGCGTCTCGTTGTCTGTGTTGAGCGGATGACGGGATTCGAACCCGCGACCCTCACCTTGGCAAGGTGATGCGCTACCAGCTGCGCTACATCCGCATCGCTTCCATCCGGCCCGTTTCGGCCCGTCCGGCTGCGAGAGAAAACACTAGCCCACCCGCCCCGCATTTCCAAAACGCCTGGCAAACCCCGAGTTGCCACAGCGTGCCTCCGGGGCGGGGTGGCGGTGTTCCGGTTGTGGCGCGGCGGCTATTTGGGAGTGTCCTCGTTCATGGGCACGATGGCGGAGATGAGGGTCGCGTCTCCGATCTTGGTGGTGATGACCAGCTGCGGGGACCAGGTGCGTTTGCTGGCGTCGGGGTGCTGTTCGGTGACGACCATGATGTGCTGGCCGTCGAAGGGGCCGGGCATGATCTGCACGCAGTAGGTGGTGCCCACCGGGATGCTGTCGATGCCGGCCTGGATCTGGTCGACGGTCGGCGTGGGTGCATCGGGCGCGAACATCTCACGGACCGCCTTGCCCGAGCGGTCGACGTAGTAGCGGTTCTGCAGCGCGAGAATGGCGTCCGGGCCGGACTTGGTACTGCCGGGCCCGTTGCCGCGGACATTGCCGCCCTTCACCTCGTTGGGGCAGAGATTGGCGGGCAGGCCCGACGCCGGTTGGTCGGTGGGAGAGGCTGCGGCGGGCGTGGATGCGGCGGGTGCGGCCTGAGGCGTGGCGAGATGGGGCTTCGCGGGTGCGTCGCCACCGGTGACCTTGGCGATCTGGACCGCGATCGCGGCCGTCACCGCGAGGACGGCGAGCAGGCCGAGCAGGGGGACGGCCCAACGGCCGCCGTTCAGCGTGGGGAGTGCGAATCTCGGTCGCTGCCTGGCCGACCGCGCGGCCCGCTTCAAGGGGCGCCGGGCGGTCGGGTAGCCGGGCGGGGGACCGTCGGCGCCCGCGGCACGCCGGGCGGGGTCGTAGGCGGTGAGCGCCCGTGGCGGATCGCCCGCCCGGGCGCGGCCCAGCCGGGCGTGGGCCACGTTCGGCTGCCGGGCGTCCGGCGGGTCGTCGATCGACCGAGCGTGGGACGAGCCGGAGGCCGCCCGGGCGCCCGGCCCGCTGTACTCCGGCGCGGCGGCGGCCCAGCCGGTCGCCTGCGGGGGATTCGATGCCGCGGATCGCGTCTCGTAGTACTCGTCCTCGTCGTCGAAATCGTCGTACTCGTCGTCCAATTCGTCGGCTTCGTACTCGTCAGGACCGGCCGCGTAGTTCTCGCGGCGGGCCGCGCTGACCCTACGGTCGCCGGACTGCTCGGGGTACTCGCCGTATCCGGAGCGCACCGGCCCGGCCGCACCGGTGATCCAGTCCGACCAGCTGCCCGTGTACGCCTGCGCGCCCTGGTGCAGCGGGGTGGGCGGCTCCGATTCCGTTGTCCGCGACTCCGATTCGGTGGTGCTCATGGCGTCGCCCGCGGGCTGAGGTAGGGGATCAGTGGCGCCCCGCTGGTGGTGGGTGTGGTCGGGGCGGGGGAGAAGCTCAGTACCGGGACGCCGCTGCTGGGCGTGCCGGTGGAGGTGCCGCCGCCGAGCGGGAACTGCCCGTTGGGTGCGACGCTGGTGGGCGTCGTCGAGGTGCCCGCGAAATCCATTCCCAGCGTTGGTTTGTCGCTGCCACCGCTCGGGATGGCGCCCGGGGTGGCGGCCCCGGACAGGTCGTGGGCGACGGCCGCGAACCATTGGCCGACCCAGTCGGTCGGGCTCTCGCCGAATCCCGCGCCCTGGGCGTGGGTGTAGTCGTGCTTCTGAGCGGTGTCCCAGTACCGCACCCAGGTGGTGATGTCGAGCAGATCCTTGTTGTCGGTGACGTTCTGGGTGACGGCCGTGAATGCCTGGGTGGTGAGCCGGCTGATGGTGGTGGGCGGCACCAGGTTGGTGACCGCGCCGACCAGTTTGGCCCCGAACACCGCGAGCCCGGCGAGGGGGTTGGCCAGTCCGGCGGTGGCGATCTCGGTGATATTGGCCGGGGTCAGGATGTCCTTCACCACGGCCACAATGGAATTGATGGCGATGGTGCCGACCTTGAGCAGCGCCTGGAACGCACCCGGGACGTCGACCTGGTTGTTCGGGTTGGAGGCGTCGGCGATGCGCTGCGAGATCGACTTCTGCGGCTGGTACGAGAGATCCGACAGCGAGTTGCCGGACACGTCGTTGTTCACCACCGAGGTGGCGGTTTTGATCGAGGTGTAGGCCAGCGCCTCCGCGATGGATTTCAGCGACCCGATCGGGTCGCCCGCCGAAATCTCCACCTGCCCAGCGATATTGGCGACGGTCCGCACCAGCGGCGCGCCCACCGGGGTGTCGCAGGCCAGATCGCCCTCGGTGCAGAATTCGGCGACCCGCCCGACCAGGGTGCCGAAGTTCTCGAGGGTGGCGCTGTCGGGGGCGATGCCCGCCCCGGACGCGGTCTTGGTGGCGGGCGGATCTCCCAGTGCCGCCACGGATTTGCCGTCCGTGCCGGGTGCGGCGGTGGGCAGCTTCTGATCCGGCTTGCCCGGGAACAACGGCGCGTTGGCATTGCGGTTGGGATCGCCGAACAGCGCGACGGCTGCGATCCGGTCGGCCGGGACGGTGCCCTGGCCCGCGCCGACCTCCTGCGCGAACTGCGAGGCCACATGCGCGCCCTGCGAGTACCCGGCGATGGCGAGTTTCGTGCTGGGGCAGCGGTCGGTGACCTGTTTGGCCATGGACCGCAGCCGGTCCAGGCCGCCGGTGACGGACTGGCTGTAGGTGGTGGTGGACACCGACACCGCGCCGCCGAAGGACGCCTCGTAGGGCACGTAGGCCCGGTCCACCAGACCGGCGTCGGTGGCGGCGGCCATCATGGGCCGGAAGACTTCCGAGAGCATGCCGGTGTCGGTGGTGACGGCGGCGTCGGGGGAGGATTCGCCGGTGCCCTGGACGCCGAGCGCGAACAGCGCCGGGCATTTGTCGATGGGGACCGTGGTGTCCGGCGGCCCGCCCCGGGCTTCCGCCGTGCTCAGCACAGCAGGCCCGACGGCGGCCGTCGCCACGATGCAGACGGCCGCGGTCAAGAGTGCCGAACTCCGAAACCCCACGCTGGGCAGCAGTTTTCGATGCACGTCGCACCTCGTTCAGGTTATGGACTGGCTGATTCCGCGCCGTGCTGCGCGCGTTCGGTGATCCGCGCCCCGGCAATGCGCGCCGCGGTGAGGATCTGCTCGGCCAGAAGCCGAACCGGTTGCGGGGGAGTACGAGTGGGATCCCCGTCGTCCACCGGTGAGCCACCGGCGGCGGGATCCCATTCCGCCATTTCGTAGGGTTCGAGGGCGCGCCACTGTTCGAGCCAGCCCAGCCGCCAGGTGCGGGCGCCGAGCGCGACGGCCAGGCCCTCCATCTCCTCGCGCCGCTGCGCGACCGGAATCGGCAGCGGCCGAGCCGAATCCGATACGGTCACCACGCCGACCACCTGACTGCCGGCGGGCGTGGCCCGGGCCTGATGTGCCAGCAGCGCCCGATGCAGGGCATTCACCCCGCGCAGATGACTGCGCCCGACGAGCACCACCAGCGGCGAATCCAGATCTCCGGCCAGCCCGATCCGCGCGGGCCACCGTTGCCCCGCGTCGCCCGCCCAACTGAGACTGGCCGCGAGACTGCTGACCCCCGCGCCGCCGTGCACGCCCACCAGCCACACCAGTGGCGGCCGCGGCGGCCGATTCGGCACCGCTCGATGCCACATCGGCACGGGAGGAGCCGTGGGCGCGGGCCGGCTCGGTGCAGGCACGTCGGAATATGCTGTGCCGCTGCGCCATTCGCCGCCGCCCAGTGGTTGCCATGCGGTGCTCGGCATAGCGGGCCGACCAGAGGCCGTCTCGTCGGTATCGAAGGGACTGTGCGCAGTGTGCGGTGCCGGACCCGAGTTGTCGGTCAAGCGCGGTGCCGGGGTGTGGGCGGCGTGCGGGTCCGGGGACGGCGAGGCGCGGCGTGGGTCGTGGAGCGTGGTCATCGCAGCGCTCCGAGGAGGGTGAGGTAGGCGTCGCGGGTGGGTGCGGTGAGATGGTGCCAGGTGATGGGGCCGCCGGTGGCGAGGTGGAGATCGAAGGGGATCGGGACCACGGCGCGGACCCAGGAGCCGAGGTGGGTGCGTACGTGGTCGAGAACCGCTGCGGCCGAACCGGGTACCTGTTCGGTGAGGACGATGACCGCATCGCCGACGACGAATTCGCTGAAGTTCTCGTCCAGCCAGGTGAGGGCGGGCTGGAGGCGGTTGATGGCGTCGGGGCGTGCGGCCACGGTGATCACCAGCCCGACCCGGGGGTCCGCCAGCAGCGGGGCCGCCAACCGGCTGGTGACCGGGGCGCCCGCATCGAAAACCCCCAGCAGCCCGGCATTTTCGAGATGCCGCGCGACCGACACCAGGGATTCCCTGCGCGGCAACGGGTCCGGCGTCCGCCCCAGCACCCGCACCCCGGTCGACGTCTGCCCCGAGCACGCCCCCACGCTCGATGCCAGCCCCGGATACGGTGTGCCGAGCCACTTCTGCAGGCTCCCCACCGGAGCCGCCGCATCACACCCGCGCAGCGCCACGTCCCCGCCCCCGAGCGTCGCGTCCACCACCACCGGCCACACCTCGCCGTCACTGTCCACGGCCGCCGCCGCGGCCAGCCCCAGCGCCGTCGTACTGGCCCCCGATGCCCCCGACCCGCCCAGCACCAGCACCGGCGGCACGGCGGCCCGCACCAGCCGCCCCTGCCCGCCCCGCAACGGCACGCCATCGGTGGGCGAACCCGCGGGCCCGGGCTGCATCAGCTCACTGAGCCCCGAATCTCCCTCGCCCCCAGCCACACTCGCCCGCACCGCCTCGACCAGCCGCGCCTCCACCTCCGCACTCGTGTTCGGCTGTTCGAGACCGGGCCCGGGTGTGGGGGTTGCGGGGGGACCGGGGGGAGTGGAGCGGAGCCGGTCGTCGATGTCGACCATGGCTCACCGGCTTCCGGCGACGATGGAGGTGATGCGGACCTGGCCGTCACGGGCGGCGGTGGTGATGACCTGCTGCCAGGAGGTCTGAGTGCCGTCCGGGTGCTTCTCGTCGACGGTGACATTCCAGCGGTCGGCGTCCGCGCCGGTGATGGTGACGCAGTGCTTGGTGCCGGCCGGGGTGGCCGAAATCGCGTCGCGGGTGGCCTGTTCCGGGGCGACGCGGGCGTCCGGGGTGAGCAGGGCGCGCACCGCGCCGACGTCGCGCAGCACGTACCAGGCGTATTCGAGGTGCATGATGACGCCGGGCCCACTGAGGAGGTCGCCGGCGGTGTCGCCGCTCACCCGCTGCGGCGTACTGACTTCCTGGCACCAGGTGACCAGCCCCGGCTGATTCCCGCCGGACGTGCTCGGGCCCGCCGCACTGGTCGCCGGAACCGCCTGCGGCGCCTGTGAATCGCCCGGCGTGAGCGCCAGCCACCCGGCCACCGCCACCAGCACCAGCGTCAGCGAAACTCCGGCAATCGCGAGCGCCCGATTGCGGATCCGCAACCGCCGCTGCGTCTGCTCCGCCCGCCGCCGCGCTTCGGACACCAGCGCCGCCATCGGATCCTCGGCCCGCAACTCGTCCGCCCGAACCGACTGCCGCCCTGCCTCACTCGCCGCCGGCACCGCCCCCTCCGTCAGCCACGAGGCCCACCCCGGCGCCTCCGCCTCCACGGCCCCCACCGGCTCCCCACCGCCGGGAGCCAGCACCGGCATCACCGGCCGCCCCGCACTCGGCCCCGAACCCCCAACGTCCCCGCCCACATCCCCGCCGCCCCTATCCTGGTCCGCCGAGAACCCTCCCCAACCCTCCGCAGCCCGATGCCGCCCCGCCCCACCTCGACCATCCATACCTTCGCTCCCAACCCGGACCAAGCCACCCTCGCCCAAGCCCACGTCGACCCCACCGGCAGTACCTCGAGCACCCCCGCCGGCAGCCGGAACAACTCCCGAATGCCCCACGCCGATCACCCGCGCGGCTGCACCCAGTCCCGGCCGACCCCTGTCGGGTTCCCACCTACCTGTATCGGGTTCGCGTCCACCAGTGCCGGTTCGGTGCTGAGCTGTGGCGGATTCTTCTTGCGCTGTGCCGGGTTCGCGCGCTGTGGCGGACGCGCGCTGAGCTGTGCCGGGTCTTCGGTGTGCCGGGTCGGCTGCGCGTGGAGTGGTACTGCTTTCGGCCCTGGCTGCGCCACCCCCGACCCGGGGTGTGCCGTATTCGGTCCTGCGGGTGCCGCTTTGGGGCTGGGCTGGGGTGCCGTTGGACTGGGGTGTGGCGCTGCTGGCCGGGGCCGTGCTGCCTTCGGTTCGAGGTGTGGCGCTATCGGGCCGGGCTGCGCCGTTTTCGACTCGGGGTGTGCCGCTTTGGGTCTGGGCTGCGCCGTTCTTGGCTTGGGGCGCGGCGCTTTCGGCCTGGGCCTCGTGACCTTCGGTCCGGGCCGTTGCAGATGTCTGGACGGCGGGATCGGGGTCGAGGGCGAGGAAGTCGTGGGCGCGGTCGGTTCGGGTCAGGTCGGGATGCGGAGGTGCGGAGGTGGGGTCGGGGGTGGCGGGAGGTAAGTGGCCTGGGGTGGAGTCGGAGGCGTTGGTGTCTGGAGTCACGGCGTTGCCCGTGCCGTTCCGGTCACGCACCCGGCGGGGCGGGTTGCAGTGCGGCCATGAAGGCTTCGGGGGTGAGCGGGGGCATCTGCGCCACGGCGGTGCGGAACGAGTCGACCTGCGCGTTCACGCCGTCCACCACCTGCTCGACCACGGGCGCGGCCTGCGGCGCCACCGCGGCCACCTGCTGCCCGACCCCGGTAACCGCCTGCTCCACCACCGGCGCAACCTGTTGCTCGACCGTGGTGGCGACCTGCTGCGCGACGGGCGCGGCCACCTGCGCGATCGGCGCGGGCAATCCGGCGATCGCCGAAACCGGCCGTACCCCGGGAAAACCCGTCACCGGATCCGAAACCGGCACCTGCGCAGCGGTATCGATCAAAGCCGGGGGAGCAGGAGGTGCTGGCTGCGTCGCATCGCCGCCGCTGAGTGCACCTGCGCCGAGGGCAGCGAGTGCGCCGCCGCCGACTACCAATGGGACGCTGACGAGTCCGCCGAGCGAGCCGCCGCCGACACAACCCGCGATTCCACCGACGATTGCGCCCGCAGGCGCTCCAACCCCGGCAGTTGGAACACCGGCGATAGCCGCACCGGCCAGCGCTCCGACTACCGCGCCAACGCCGCAGCCGATCGGCGCCAGCACTGCTGGCGCGGCCACGCCAACTGTGCCCGCGCCGAGAAGCGCACCCATCGAGCTCGAGGCCGCCATTCGGTCGGAATCGTCTCGCGAGAAACCCATTCGGTCGTAGGCGGCCGCGATCTGCCACTCCGCCATATCGAGATAGGCCTGGGCCTTGTCGCGAGTTTTGGTGTCGATCCAGTCCGGCAGCTCGACGCCGCCCGTGCCGACCCGCAGTTGATGCGGGTCCGCGGGCATCACTTCGGGCGCATTCGCGGCGGGCTGACCAGGCTGGGTGTTCTGCGGTTCAGTCGGCTGGACCTGTGGCTGGGTCTGCGGCTGAATGATGGTGTCCTGCTGCGGCGTTGTCTGCTGCTTCGGCCGGGGACGGTTCGGGGGAGCGATGGGCGGATCCGGGATGTAATCCGCCGGGCTGGGTGAGGAATTCGCGGGCGGCTGTTGCGGCTGGGTGCTCAGGCCCGGTTGCCCGTCGCCGGGTACGGCGAGGCCCGGCTGGCCCGGGGCCGCGGCGGCGACGCCCTGGCCGGCCACCAGCGCGATGGGCAGCATCGACAACAGGATCGAAGTTCGTGTGGTCTTCATGTCCCCAATTCCCCTTCCCCGAATGGACAGCACCGGGCACACGGCCCGAATCCCCCGGATGCCATGGCATTCCGCACCCCTGGCCGACTACACAGGTGGCCCACCGGAACCAGGTCCCGATGATCCATCATGAACCCCACCACCTGCGATGATCATGTTGCGGCCCTGATCTTACCCGGATCGTGGGCCCCCACAACCGGTTCCGTTACAGGAGTGACGAATTGTTAAACCGAGCCGAGCAACACTCGTGGATCAGCTCCGGCACTCGTAGGATCACGACACGTCGCCCGCCCGCGCGTCATCCGAACCGGCTTCACCGCAACACTTCTCGACCACCCGCAGGTCCACCCGGAGGAATTCTCATGCGCGCCAAGCCAGCACATAACGCGCAAACTTTCGCCGCCGCGGCCGCGACCCTGCTCGCCTCCGCAGCCGTCCTCAGCGTCGCTGCCTGCGGAGTCAGTGATCAGAGCGCCGCGAAAACGACTACCACACCGGTCGATCCGACCCGTGCGCCCGCCGACGTGCACTGGGAGAATTACCAGGGAGTCCAACTCCCCATCGGCAGTCACGACGGTCCCAGCAAACTCGGCACCACCGCCGCGGGCTTCTCGCACACCCCGCAGGGAGCGGCGCTGGCCGCCATCAATCACAGCACCCGGCTGTCACTGGCCCCGGACGGCGCATGGCCGCAGGTGGCAGCGATTTCGCTGATTCCCGGTCCGGCCAAGGACTCCTGGGTACTGGCCCGCGCGCAGGTCTCGATCACCGCCCCCGCCAATCCGGTGGTGGCCCCGCGCATCACGGCCTACAAGCTCACCGCCTACACCCCCGACCGCGCCGACCTCACCGTCTACGCCACTTACTCCGACGCCAGCATCACCGCGACCGCCGAGACGGTGCTCTGGGCGTCCGAGGACTGGCGGCTGCTCCTCGCGGACCCCGCCGCCAAAACCCAGACCGTGCAATCGGTTCCCAGCGTCCCCGCGGACGCGGTCAGGCTGGAACCCCCGAAATAGCGGCTACCCGACCAGCTTCAACCCGATCACGCACGCAACGATCCCGCCCAGGAACAGCACCTTGACCGCGCTGACCGAGTCCCCACCGGTAGCCATGGAATAGACGACGGTCAACACCGCTCCGATCCCCACCCACACCGCGTACGCCGTCCCCACGGGCAGCCCCCGCATGGCGTAGGCCAGTCCCGTCATACTCACCACGAGCGCCACCCCGAACACCGCGGTCGGCCCGAGCCGGGTGAACCCCTCCGACTTCCCGAGCGCGGTGGCCCACACGGCCTCGAACACCCCGGACACGACCAGTACCAGCCACGACATGACAACCTCCCAAGGCCGTCTTGTCGCACACCGGGTACGGCTCCCTCGTCCGGGCCCCCAACCGGGGACTGCCTACACGATGGCAAATATTCAGCGAACAGGGCAAATTCCCGGCTGGTGATCTCCGCCTCCATCCGCCGAGATCACCAGCTGTATCTCAGCGCCAGATCCCACTACCGAGGAATCGATCCCACTGCTCACCGGAGAAGACGAGCACCGGCCCACCCGGATCCTTCGAATCACGCACCCCGACGAGCCCGGCATCGTCGGCGAAGGCGATCTCGACACACTCCGAAGCGTTCGGGGACTTGCTGGACTTGAACCATTGGGCGTTGGAAAGGTCGAAGCTCACGCGGTGCACTCCTTCGCGATGCGCCACACCAGATCGCGGCTGGCGTCCTCACTCAACGCTACCTGCCGGAGAGTGTCGATGGCCCGCCGATGCCGGGCGATGACCTCTCGCTGTTCGAGATAGATCGCGCCTTCATAGCCTTCGATGTAGACGACCGGCGGCTCGACCAATCTGTTTGTGAGTGGCGGGAATTCGAGCAGCGTGAATGACCGCACCACCAGACCGCAGTTGTTTTCGGTGGCGGATGGCACCACTCGAATCGATACGTTCTCGCGCTCGCCGGCCTCGCTGAGCCGCCGCAGCTGTGCGGCCATGACGGACGGTCCGCCAGGGCGATGTCGCAGCACCGCCTCCGACAGCAGCGCGTCGAGCCGGAAGTCGTCCTGTTCGAGCCGCGCCTGCCGCCGTGCGGAGAACTCGAGGCGGCGCTCGATATCGACGGTGGACAGCTCTAGCTCGGCGAAGCTGATGAGGGTTCGGCGGTACTGAGCGGTCTGCAACAGGCCCGGTACCAGCGAAAGTTGATGCGTTGTCAAGTGATCCGCCTCTTCCTCCAGTCTCAGGTAATGATCGAAGTGCGCATCCAACTGATCGCTGTAGGCCCGCCACCAGCCGGCGGTGCCGCCCTGCGCCTTCATGATGAGATCCTGTTGCTTGACCTCCTCCCACAACCGCAGCACCTCGTCCCGTTTCGGGCTCGGATTGGGGACGCCGTAGAACTCGAGTAGGTCCCTGATCTGTGCTGTGCACATCTTGACGCGCTGGCCGTCCTCCAGGCGGCCGACGCTCTGGGGTGACATCTCGATGTGCCGACCGGCCGCGAGTTGCCCTTTTCCGGCCTGAATGCGAAAGGTTCGGAGTGCACGTCCAAATGCCCTGCGGGGCAATGTCGATCCCGCCATTTCGTTAGCCTCTCTATCTGGGAAGCTCCGTACTGGAATAGCCCTCGGTGGATGTCCAACGAATTGGAATGAATTGCACGATTCGATGGTGTCAATTCGTCCCGCGCAGTGTCTACTGAATACGGCGCGCCACACCGAATCTCGAAGAATTCCTCGCAAAAGGGAGTCCGAAATGCCCTGGGACGCATGGGCGCTGCTGTCCATCATCGTGGTCTGCACCGCCATTACCGCCCGCACCGCGTGGGACTCGTACCGCCTCGGCCGCGAGTCCCGCCCCACCACCCTGCGCCTGCCCCTGTCCACCGGCGGCCACCTCGACATCCCTTGTCCACCCGGCCATCCCACCGGCCGCCACCGCCCCCACTCGACCAGGTGACCCCATGACCCCCGCCGAAATCGCCGTCCTCGCCACCCTCCACCCCGACCACACCCTCACCGCTCCGCAGATCCAGCAATCTGCCGCCCTGACCAGCTGGCGCACACGAAATGCCCTCTCCCGCCTGGAATCCCGTGGCCTCATCACACCCAGCCGTCCCCGCGGCCGCTACCGCATCACCCCTCGTGGCCGGGTCGCGCTGGCCACTAAGGCCCGCCGCTTCGCCTGACCCGTAGCCCTTCGGCTCGCCAGAGTCGTTGGATCCTCTTGTGGTTTGCCGTCCAGCCTTCGGCGCGAGCTTCGTGGTAGGCGCGGCAGACCCTTTCCGCGGATGACCTCGCGCCTATTCGCGCAGCCGATCACGCAGTGCCGCATCGGGATCGGCGGCTGATTGCGCGGCCGGAGGGCGGCGTTGGGTGCTTCGGTGTTGCCCGGTGACCCGGCAGGCGAACCGTTCGCTCACCTCGAGCACGCGCATAAGATGCGCGACGGCCGCCCGCCGGCGTTCCGGGTCCAGAAGTTCCCTTGGCGATCTCCTGCAATGCTGCCTTCGCCAGCTCGGCCTCGGCGAGAGGCCTTTTCAGGGTGGAGTTTTCGCGTTCGAGGTCCTTCAACCGTTTGGCGTCGTCGGCCTCGAGCCCGCCGAACTGGTTGCGTCAGCGGTAGTAGGTGGCCTCGGTGATCTGCCGCGTCCGGCACACGTCGGCGATGTCTTTGCCCTCGCCCAGCAGCCGATCGGCCTCGCCCAGCTTGCGCACGACCTGCTCGGGGGTGTGACTCTTGCGCGTTGCCATGGTTTTCGAGCCTTCCTGCCCACTTCGTGGGCCGCAAGGGCTCTCACACTCCCCGGACCGAGGTCATGGGGTCAGGTCAGGGGAGATTGTCGGAGTCGCGTTGGCAGGTGAGGTCGGCATCGGGGAGGGTGCCGTCACGGAAGTAGGTATTGACGACCTCGTTCACGCATTGGCTCAGGTTGGAGCCGAGGAGGCCGTGAACGCGGGTGTCTGCCAGTGTGACCATTCGTGACGCTGTCAGGTCCTGGTGCAATGCAAGGCTCCCCTGGTAGGGGGTGCGGGTGTCGCGGGTTGCCTGCAGGATCAGGGCTGGTGTCGCGTTGTGCACGGCGGTGGGTGGCTCGACCGGGTCCGGCCAGAACGCGCATGCGGTGATGTTGTTGGCGAAGGCGCCGAACACCGGTTGGGTCGCCCGGACGCTGTCGATATTGCGGCTATACCAGCCCAGGTCCCGGGGTGCGGCCTTGTCGCCGCACATGACCGCGGCCATGCCCGACGCATCCAGCGCAACGGGACCGCTGACCTTCGCTTTCAGCTGTTCCATGTCGATGGGCAGCCCGGACACTGCGTCGTCCAGGGTCCGCACGAGCTCGGCGAGGTTGACGTTCTTCTTCGGATTCGACAACAGCGACAGCAGCATCATCGGAACGGTGTGTTCATCGATGAGATAGCCGTTGCCGATGACCGGATGGGCGGCGGCACGTCGGATCAGGTCCTCGACAAAGGCCCGGACCTGCGGTCCGCTGTCGCCGAAGTGGTAGTCGGCGTCGTGGCGGGCCGCCCAGATCGCCCAGTCGTCGAGCCCGGCCTCGTTGACGGCGCCCATGTCCTGGTACGTGCCGATCCAGTAGCGGTCCGGGTCGAGGGCGCTGTCCAGCACGATCCGGTCACTGTGCTGAGGGAACATCTGCGTGTACACCGCGCCCAGGTAGGTGCCATAGGAGTCGCCGTAATAGTTGAGCTCGCGTTCGCCGAATGCGCTGCGGATGACATCCATGTCGCGGGCGGTATTGCGGGTGGTGATGGACCGAGCCTTCTCGGGATCGGGCATCACGCAGGAAGCCGCGAACGCGGCGGCCAGGGTGGCGTCGCGCGCGTAGCCGAAGGCGTCGAAGCCGGCCGAGAACAACATGCTGGGCAGCGGCAGCGCACAACTCATTCGGTCCGATCGGCCGATACCACGCGGGTCCATGCCGATCAGGTCGTACCGGGCGCGGACATCCGGTGTGAGCCGATCCCGGAGGTCGGCGATCATGCTCAGGCCCGGACCGCCGGGACCGCCGGGGTTGGACAGCATGATCCCGCGTCTGCGGGCTGGGTCGGTGGCCGGGATACGCGAGATCGCTACGGTCAGCGTGCGCGAGTCCGGTCGGTTGTAGTCGAGCGGTACGACAACGCCCGCGCACTGAGCCCCCGCACCGTCGAGCACCGCATCGTTACACGGCGTCCAGTTCAGCGGCTGGTGATAGAACGACTCCAGCCCACCCGGAATGTCGTCGATCGGATCGGCGCTTGCCGATCCCATGGGCAACGTGGCGAATGCAGCTGCCGATATGACTCCCAGAACGAGCCATCGTAACCATTTTGTCGGCATCGCATCTCCTGCCCGCGACCTCCGTGTACGCATCCCTGATTCCGCCGCACAGCTATTTCCGGGGTCTCGGACCAGCACACTACAGACGTTTGCTGAAACCGGCTCGGCGAGGCAGAAATTCTCAGGAGCGTCACACATGCTTGCCCGGTCACATCATGGTTGTGCCTCTGACATCTGGTTTTGCCGTGCGCGCGACGTGCACGGCCCAGAGGCTAGCGCGATAGCGGCGTATGCCGAGCAATAGCCCGCCGTGTCGAGACCGGGCGCCCGCGCTCGTATCCGCTCGGTCCGGCGAGCCTTCTCCGCCGTACTGGGCGGCCTCGACCGTTGTCGGAAAGTTACAGCTGCGAATGCGGGATCGTTATGCTACCGTGATCTAGATCTCGAATTGGTGCGACTGATTGTGCGGGCCCCGATTGCCTGCGCGTCGGATTAGTGGACGCGGGAGGCGTGATGGAATTCCGGCATATGTTGTCGACATATCGAAAAAATGCTTGCCGCACAGCGTATTCGGCAACCAATACGCCCGGCCTGCCGGTTGGCAGCACGCCCGGGCAACAAGTGATGTGGTGGCGGATCGGCCTGCAATGGCTTGCGGCCCTCGTACTCGCCATGATCGTGCTGCCGGCAGCGGTGTCGATGCCGGTCGCGCGAGCCGCTTCGCTGTCCCCTGGTGACGATCCCTTCTATGCCGCACCCTCCGATCTCGCGTCACATCCGAACGGCGCGGTACTCGGAGCGCGGACGATCGCACTGCTCGGTCTGCCGGTACCGGTGTCGGCATGGCAATTGAGTTATCGCACAACCGATTCCGAAGAGCGTCCGCAGTTGAACGTGACCACGGTGCTGGTGCCATCGGTGCCCTGGAACGGGCCGCGGCCGGTGTTGTCGTACCAGGTACCCGAGAACAGTCTCGACACCCGGTGCGCGCCGTCGGTCACGCTGCGCGGCGGAAGCGACAACGACATGGCGAGCGCCATGCAGGATGTGCCGTTCATCGCGGACGCACTGCTGCGGGGATGGGCCGTCGTGGCCAGCGACTACGAAGGGCCGCAGTCCCGGCTCTTCGACGGCGTGACATCCGGGCGTGGAGTGCTGGACGGAATCCGGGCCGCGCGGTCGTTCTCGCCGGCCGGCATCGATGCCTCGAGCCCGATCGGCGCCTGGGGATACTCGGCCGGAGCCTTCGCGACCCTGTGGGCCACACAGTTGCGCCGGGAATACGCACCAGACGTGCGATTGGTCGGCACCAGCGCCGGCGGAATCCCCACCGATCTCCCGGCCGTCGCGCAACGCGCCGACAGCGCAGCCGGGGCGATACTGATGCTGCTCGGGCTGGCCCGCAACGAACCCGCCTCCCGATTGGCCGACTTGTTGAACGACCGGGGCCGCCGCGCGCTGCTTGCCGCGGGCACCTCCGGCTGTGGTGCGGATCTGTCTCAGGAATACTCCGACGTCCACGTCGACGATTTCGCCACAGTCCCGAACCTGTTGGCGCAGCCCGCTTTCCGCAACGCCGCCCTGCCCAATGAACTCGGCCGCACCGCTCCCGACACCCCGCTGTACCTGTACCACAGCATCGCCGACGAGAAGATCCCCGTCGCCGGCTACACCGCCCTCGTCGATACCTACTGCGCTCTGGGCGCCACCCTCACCGCGATCCACTCGCTGTTCCCGACGCACATCGGAGCCGCCGCGGGCGAAGCACTCGGCGGCATGAACTTCCTCGCCGACCGCTTCGCGGGCACCCCACAAGCCGCGAGGTGTGTGGTGGAGTGACCGCCGGCGCACCCGGTACCCCCGCCGGGCCGTTGGCCGGACTCACCTTCACGGGACGCGTACGGCGACCGCCGCACAAGTCTCGCCGAATCGGGGACCGGAGTTCGATATCAACTGGGCAGGCATGACTGCGGCTCACGATGGCACCGGGCTCTCCACAGCCTGGACCAACCACTGTCATGGGCTCGTCGGAGCTGTTCACCCCAGCCTCGCCGTGGTGGTACCAGGTCATTTCATGGTGGCGAGGTTGTGCCAGAGGTGTCGCAGGCTGTCGGTGCCGCCGAAGAGCGTGGTGAAGTTGGTGGAGTCGATGAGCAGGATGTCGCCGGCGCGCGGGCGGGCGGGCGGCATCCAGATCAAAGTGTTGAATTCGGTGTTTCCGGCGGTGGTGAAGGGATGCGGTCGGTGGGGGTCGACGCGCTGGCGGGCCAGTACGCGGAGCGAGTCGCTTTCGGGTGCGGTGAGTTCGTAGTGCGGTAGATGTGGGTGGAAGTTGAATGTGGTGACCTGGTCGAGGAGCCGGGGTGTGTCCAGGTCGCGGAACGCGGTGACGGGGGCGATCTGATCGGTGCCTTCGACGACTGCCGGGCGCAGGCCCCAGATGTTGTGCACCGGCACGTCGAGCGCTTTCATCAGTGAGCGCGTGTATTGGCCGAATCGCTGCTGGCGGGGCACGAGCGGATCGCCGTGATGCTCGTATTCGATCTGTCGCTGCGCGTTGTCGTCGGTGAAGCCGACGTCGTGGTGCGGCGCCAGCAGCAGGCAGGTGCCATCCCGTTGCAACCACTCACGGATGGCGTCGATCTCCTCGGGCGCGGCCTGCTGTTCGGCGAGGACATGGTCGAGCCCGAACACCATCAGGGTGTCGGTGTCGGCCAGGATGCGTTCGTCGATGGGCAGGAAGTAGCCGGCCTGATCGATGCGCTGGAAGACCGCGACGGGATGGCCGGTGGCCTGCCCCGCCAGCTGTTGGAAATCCAGTGTCGAACGGTGGAACAGCTCGAGGGTGCCGGCGATACCCTGCAGGAAATGGTCCTTGTCGTAGTCGGGGGTCTCGTAGGCCGGCCAGGTGACGTTGCGTACCTCGGTCATCGTGGAGAAGCGATTGTAGATTTCGGCGGGGTCGCGTTGGGCTTCCCAGGGGTAGCTCCACGTCCAGTAGATGCTGACCCGCCGCCGCCCATCGGCCGTGCGCGGAATGTGGCTCTGGTTGTAGGTGCGTGCCGTCGGCAGGCTGCTCATGAGGTCACCTCTCGGTTTTCGAGCGTGGCCAGGTAGCGCAGGGCGCTGATCCCGGGCAGGAAGAAGTACGCCCCGCCTTTGAGAGTGGTGAAGGCGGGCAGGCCCGTGAACACCTCTCGGATCGGGCGCTTGGGGATGGTGAATTCCAGGGTGCCGTCCTGGGCGCCGCAAATGGGGTCGTGCTCATTGCCGAGTTCGTGGAATGCCTTGTCGTTGATCCAGACGTTCTGGGCGAACTCGAACTGGCGAACCAGGCTGGCGCAGATGATGAACGCGGCGATGCCCCGGTCCACGCCGTCGTCGGGCGCATCCTCGGGCAGCGCCGGTCCGTAGGTGGCGCCACGGCGAATCATCCTGCGCCGGTTCATGTTCGGCGCGGTGTCGCGCGGGTTGAGTCGGCGCGCATGCGAGCCCAGCGGCACCGCGTAACCGTGCGGGTCCATCTGTTTGTAGTTGAAGTCGTTGTTGCGCAAGGGATCTGCACCGAGCTGGGGATCGTCGTGGTCCGGTGACAGCACGAGCGGCGCGCCGCTGCGCCAACGGCCCATGATCTTGGCGGCGAGGAGCTCCTGCCCGTCCGGGGTGTCGGCGTGCTCACGCAGGAAGTTCCGGAATGCACCCACGTGTTCTTGCAGCCGCCGGTAGGCCATGTAGCTGCCGTTGCGGGACAAGACCTCCGGCTGCGGCAGCCCGTGGGGTGGCCCTTCCTCGTCGGGGTAGCCCAGGATGAATTCACCGGGTTGCAGGGACGCGCCCGAGCCCGGGGTCGGTTCTTCCCCGGATCCTTGCATCACCGGCTGGGACAAGCGGTCGCGAAACCCGAAGTGGTCGTGGGCGTAGTTGAACGGCGGTGTCGCGTTCAAATCCAGGAACGACAACACGCGTACACCCGGACAGCCGGCCACCAGCTTCTCGTGTTCGGCCGTGCAGCGCAGTCGTTCATCCTCGGTGCGGGCGAAAAGGATTGCGATGGCGTGCAGGTCGGCACCGGCCAGCCCGCCCACCCAGTTGTCGGGATGATTGGCGCCGGTGTCACCCAGGATGTCGGCCCGGGCGGCCATGCCCTCCCGGAATTCGTCGGGAAAGGTGGCAAGCGCTCGGTCTGGAACCCCGAGCGCCCGCAACCCATTCCAGGTGAAGGCCAGCGTGATCCAGCGCTGCGAACTGTCCATCGTGGCGCGCACGTCCGCGGCCGACTGCACCCGGTCCAGCAGCGGCGTCAACCAGGCTCGGCCCCCGGCGGGGTCGTCGAAGGACAGGAACTCATAGCGCCCGGTCACCGCTGGGGTGCGGGTCAGCAGGATGTGCTGAATATCCTCGAGCTCGAGCATGGCCCCGGGCTACTGCATCTGATCGAGCATGTCGGAGAACGCCGCCTTCGCCCGCAGCGCCTTCTTGATCTCGTCAGCGGTGGCGTAGGGGTACTCGCCGTACTCGAGGAAGCTCGGAAACTGGTGTTTGCGAACGAATTCCACGAATGACTCCGGATTTTCCTTCCAGTCCTCCGGGAATCCCTCGAGGTTCGTGAAAACGGTGTCGATACCGGTCTGCGAGAACAGCATCACCGCGTCTTCGGTGTACTTGTCGAAATCGGTATCGAAGATGCCCTGATACTGGAAGTACAGTCCGAAGCCGACGTCGAACAGCAGCCACCGCAGGTAGTGCAGCCGGAGCGGTGCCAATACGTCCGGGCTTGCGGCCACCGCGTCTTGGATCCGCTTGCCGTGGGCGCGGATGGCCTCTTCCCGGCCGGGTTTCACCTTGGCAATGATCGAGAATCCGTAACAGGCGGGGGTCCGTGGATAGATGGGACCGTATCTACCGCGCTGCAGTTCGAAGTAGCCCTCTTTGGGAATGGCCAGCGCTGCTGGTTTACTCCAGTCCTGATCGGCGGATGGCATGTTGTCCACACCTTTCGCAGTAAGCCACCTATTGAGACCGTGTCGTAACCTGCATTCGGCACCGAATATGGATGCCGTGAATCGGCTGAGGCCAGGGCCGGAAACTGTTGTCGTTTTGTTAGGCTGCCCGACTGCTCTACGCGGTAGCGATACCGCCGAATTCTCGGGGCAGGCAACCCATTCTGGCAGGATGACCCTATGCCGACTCCGTCGCAACAGAGCAAGCCTGCGCCACCTCTGGGTCAACTGTCAACGCCGCGAGCCGCCGCACTGGCCGGGGTGCTCTTCGCGATATTACTCGGTACAACGCTGGTCCTGATTCGCATCCAAATGCCCGACCATATCGAGGATTCGGCGCAATGGCTGCAGAGCCGGCGCGGCGCGCTCACCACGGCGACCGTGCTGATGCCATTCGCCGGAATCAGCTTCTTGTGGTTCATCGGCGTCGTCCGCGATGGGTTCGGACACCACGAAGACCGGTTCTTCCTGACGGTATTCCTGTGCAGCGGACTGCTCTTCGTCGCAATGATGTTCGTCGCGACCGCCGGTATTGCCGGTCTTGTGACGAGTAACAACAGCGTCACCGATCCGCCCGCCCGCACCGAGGTGATCAACTTCGCCAGGATGATGGTGATCTCGGCGAGCCAAACCTACGCACTGCGGATGGCCGCGGTGTTCATGATCTCGCTCGCGACGATTTGGGCGAAGACCAGGCTCATGCCCCGCTGGCTCGTCGTACTCAGCTATCTGGCCGCCCTGGTGCTGCTGATCGGCAGCGAGATGAGCCGCTGGCTGACCCTGGTGTTCCCGGTCTGGGTGCTCGTGGTCAGCTGCTTGCTCCTGGCCCGCGCCGGACTGATCGGCGAGCGCCGCGACGAGGGCGATCGGTCTCGGAGGCTTTCGTGAACGAGCCACCTTCGCCGCGTTCGCCTGATCTGGAGCTGCTCTACTTCGCGGTGGCGGACCGGCACCTGCAATACGAGAATCTGCTCTGGCAGGTGCCTGCGCTCAGTCTGACCGCCCAGGCCTTCCTGTTCAGTATTGCGATGGGAGCAGGCAACGACCCCGTCGCGCGGATCGCCTCCTCGCTTCTCGCGCTGATCGTTTCGATCATCTCGATCATGCTGATGGCAAGCCATCGCCTCGCCGGCCGCAAGGATGAGCTCTGGCTGGAGCGATTCGAACAAACTGAACTCGACGTGGGAACCTGGGGCGCACACGGCTCGGCATTCGCGAGGCAACAGGACATCGCCGACCTGGACGCGGGGCTGGTGGGCAAGCTGATCCCGATACGGCAGATGTTCAAGGTATGGGTCGTCGGACTCAGCTGCTTCGGCGTAGCCGCCGTGTTCATGATCGTGCGGACACTGACCAATCTCGGCGGTTGAGCAGTCTGAGCTGGTCGGCAGTGGTGACCTACGAATGAAGACTTCTGGCCCCTAGCGGATGCTGGCTGATCGCGGTTAGCCTGAAGATCGTCCTTTCTCAAAAACTGTGGAGAGGACGTTGCTTCGGTCGACACAGCTACCGGAGCCGCCAGGTCGACGTGGTAGTGACAGTGCCTGGCACCGGACCATTCCCACACAGGATCTGGTTCGGCAACTTCACCGTGTGGCTATCGCTCGTCATCAGGACCATGACAACTGGTCGGGGTCGAGAACGACGAAGTGCGTCATGAGCCGCTTCCGAGAGCGGCGAAGCGAGCGACAGCAGTCGTACCACTGTCTGCTTCAGCAGACTTCGCCGCTCAAGCACCAGCGCAGCGGCTCGGCGGCAATCACCGAGGTTGCCCGGCTGCACTGGACAAGTCACTCGACATCGAGGAACAGATATGTCCAGCAAAATGATCAAGTTCGTGGCCGCAATCGCTATTGCCCTGCCGTTGGGCGCTATCGCAGCTCCGGCAGCTTCGGCCGCAACGCCGAGTTCGACATCGACCGCGGTTACTCCCGCTGATGGATCAATTGCTATCTGCTTCCCCCTGGGCAGTGTGGTCTGGTGCATCTGAGACCACGGGCTGACGCCCCCGCATAGTCGGAAGGAGCTGCAAGGATCCTGTGGCATCCCCGGATTCCGACTTCCCCGGGCCGGGGATGTCCTCATACTCACCGGGTAGACATATCGAGCGCGTCCACGCTACATCGCGGGTAACCGGTCTCCCTGGACGAGCTCTATGTCCAGTTCGATACGCACTGTGGTGCCCACCGCGGCGATACCCGCCTGCACCATGACGTTGTAGTCGAGCGCGAAATCCTCCCGGTGCAAGAGGGTTTCGGCGTGGAAGGCCGCGCGGACGCCACCCCACGGGTCGGGGCCGTAGCCCCCGTAGGTGACCGTGAGTTCGGTGGGGCGGGTGCGGCCGTGCAGCGTCAGGGCGCCGGGCATCGACCAGCCGGTAGGGCCGGTGCGGTGTAATCCGGTGCCACGGAAGGTGATCAGCGGAAAGCGCTCGACATCGAGGAAGTCCGCCGACCGCAGGTGGTCGTCGCGCATGGCGATGCCGGTGTCGACGGTGGCGGCCTTGATTTCCGCGTATCCGGTGGTGCGCTCGAAGATCTCGGCAATATCGAGTCGGCCACCGACCTCGGCGAAGCGGGCCTTGATGCCGGCGATGCCGAGGTGGCGGGCGGTGACCAGGACGGTGGAGTGCGCCGGGTCGATGGTCCAGGGGCCCGGCGGCGGGGTGGTGACCGCGTCGGCGGAGCGTTCCAGGCGGATTTCGCCGAGAGTGCCCGCGCCGGTGGCCGAGACGCGGGCGATCAGCGCGACCGGCTGGTGGCCGGGCGCGGTGACAACCGCGGTGTGCGTGCCCGGGGGCAGCGGCGCGGTGGCCGCCGCCCCGGTCGCATCGGCGGCGGCCCGGGCGAGCTGGTGGCCGTCGAGGTCGGTGACGGTGAGTACCGCCTCGGCGACCGGCCAGCCCTCCGGACCGCGGATCTCGGCGGTCAGGCCGGTCACGGCAACTCCGCGGCCGGGTCGGAACTCGTTGCGTAGAGCTCGCTTTCGCCCTGTTCCGCCGGAACCCGTTCGGGCTCGGTGCTTTCCAGGTCGTAGCCGAGTTCGACGGAGTGCTCGACCTCGCCGCCGAGCACGGTCACCCGGCTGGTCACCGGCGGATAGCCGCGGGCGACGACGGTGTACGCGCCCGCGTCCAGATCGGTGAGCGTGTAGCGGCCGTCCGCGTCGGTGCGGGTGGTCCCAACCGGCGTGCCCGCCGCGTCCAGCACGGTGACCTCGGCGTTCGCCACCGCCCGGCCGTCGCCCCGGACCGTGCCGGTGAGCGCCGCCGTCGGGGTCAGTTCGATGTCGTAGCGCAGCAGGCCACCGGCGGGCACCACCAGTGCCGTGGCCGTCGGGCGCAGGCGTTCGGCCGCCGCTACCAGGGTGTACGTACCGGCTCCGACGCCGTGGCAGACATAACCACCGTCGTCACCGGAGATGGCCGCGCCGACCACCTCGCCGTGCAGATCGGTCACCGTAATGGTCACGCCCGCAAGCAGTTCGCCGCCCGCGGCGCGCACGGTGCCGGACAGCTCGCCCGAACCCTCCAGCGTGAGGTCCAGTTCCGGCGACCGCCCGTTGATCGACACGTTCACCGCGGTCGGCATGTGCCCGTTCGCCGAAGCGATGAGCACGTAGCTGCCGGTAGCGGGCGAGTCGATGCGATAGCGGCCGTCGTCACCGCCGGTGGCGCGCGAAACCTGATGCCCGCGTTGATCGATCAGGGTGAGCGCCGCGGCGGGGACGGGGCTGCCGTCCGTCCGCTGGATCCGGCCGCCGATCGACGAGCCGTCCGCCCCGCCGAGTGCGGCGGTCGCGATCCGCTGCGCCACCGGGTCGTCGGCCGCCGCGTGCTCACCGGCGAGCAGGGCATGACCGTTCGCGATGACGCTGTGCCCGTTGGCAATCGAGCTGTGCGCTGCCGCGGCCGCGGCCAGCACCGGCTCGGGCTGGGAGATCGCCTGCGCCGCACCCTCCCATACCTGGTCCTCGGCCCACTCGGCCTCGGCCTCTCGCGCCGTGACCGCCGGATCGGACTGTGCGGCCAGAAGATCGGTGGCCGGGGCCGGAGCGGCCGGAGCCTCCTGGAGCGGGATCTCCTTCATGAACAGCAGCACTATGCACGCCACCAGGGCCACGCCCGCCGCGGCCCAGAACACACCGTGCATCGAGTTGGTGAACCCGATCAGGATGGGGTCGCGCACCTGCGCCGGCAGCGCCGCGATGCCCGCGGTATTGGACTGCACGCTGGAGAGCTTGTCGGCCGAGAATCCGGGCGGCAGGTGTCCGCCGAACGCGTCGGTGATCTTGTGCGGCAACAGGTTGAACAGGATCGTCAGGAAGACCGCGACGCCCAGCGTGCCGCCGACCTGCCGGAAGAAGGTCGCCGCGGCGGTCGACACACCCATATCCGAACGCGGCCCGGCATTCTGCACCGCGATGATCAGCGTCTGCATGCAGCCGCCCAGGCCGAGACCGATGATGCCGCCGTAGACCAGCGGCTGCCACAGCGCGCTGTCGTACTGCACCGTCGCGTACAGCGCACCGCCGCAGGCGATGATGAACGTGCCCAGCACCGGCAGGATCTTGTACCGCCCGGTGCGCTTGGTGACCTGACCGGAGACCAGCGATCCGATCATGATGCCCGCCACCAGCGGCAGCATGAGCAGACCCGCCTTGGTGGGCGAGAAGCCGCGCACCACCTGCATGTACAGCGGGACCATGGAGATCGCGCCGAACATGGCGATACCGACGATGAAACCGCCCACGATGCACACCGTGAAGGTGGAATTCTTGAACAGCCGCAAGGGAATGAGCGCGGCGTCCGCCATCAGATGCTCGACGACGAGGAACAACACCAGGCCGACGAGCCCGATGGCGTAGCAGACCAGCGCCCGGCCCGAACCCCAGCCCCAGCCGCGGCCCTGTTCGGCGACGATGAGCAACGGCACCACGCAGATGGCCAGCGCCACCGCGCCGCCCCAGTCCACCCGCAGGTCACGCCGCTGGTGCGGCACGTTGAGCACGCGCGCCACCACACCGAGCGCGAGCACGCCGATCGGCACGTTCACCAGGAACACCCAGCGCCAGCCCTCGATCCCCCACAGGTGGTCGAAGCCGGAGAACCAGCCGCCCAGCACCGGCCCGAGCACGGTGGCGATACCGAAGGTCATCATGAAATAGCCCTGGTAGCGCGCTCTTTCGCGGGGCGGAACGATATCGCCGATGATCGTCATGGCCAGCGACATGAGCCCGCCCGCGCCCAGGCCCTGGAAGGCTCGGTACCCCGCCAGCTCGTACATGGAGGTGGCGAAGGTACAGGCCGCGGAGCCGATGACGAACAGCCCGATCGCGGTGAGGTAGAAGGACTTTCGCCCGTAGATGTCGGCCAGCTTGCCGTAGAGCGGGGTGCTGATGGTGGCCGTGATCAGGTAGGCGGTGGTGGCCCAGGCCTGCTGGTCGAACCCGTGCAGGCTGTTGGCGATCTTGACGATCGCCACGCTGACGATGTTCTGGTCCAGCGCGGCCAGGAACATGCCCAGCAGCAGGCCGGACAGGATGGTGAGGATCTGCCGATGCGACAGTTGGGGTGGAGCGCCTGCCGGTGCGCCTGCGTGCGCGTCGGTCGTCGCTGTTGTCATGTGTCGATGCCCTGTTTCGAATCGATTGTTGCGGTGGTCTTTTCGATGCCGTCCACGAGCCGCGCCAGCAGACCGGTCAACGCTGCCCGGTCGGCGGTGGACCAATCGGCCAGCATTTCGGCGATCCAGAGATTGCGCAGCCGCCGGTTCTCGGCGAAGACGCGCTCCCCGTCGGCGGTGGCCTTGAGCACGCACGCGCGTCCGTCGATCGGATCGGCGCCGCGCTCGACCAGCCCGTGGCGCACCAGGTTCCGGCTCTGCCGGCTGATGGTGGAGATCTCGGCGTGCAGCAGCTCGGCGAGTTTCCCGGTGCGTTGTGGCCCGTCGTGGACCAGGGTGAACAGCATGGCGTAGGCCAGCTGTTCGAGTCCTTCGGGACCGTGTTTGATCACCCGATGCTTGGCTCGGCCGACGGCACGGAGGAGCCGAACCAGTTGCGCCCCTAGCGCGTCGGCATCCCCCAGCGCCCCGGCGTCCGACAGGTCGGTGCTGGTATCGGGATCGTGGGTGGTGTGAGCCATTATCGGTTCCTTCTCACACTTACTTAGCACGTGCAACTACTTGCGTGTGCCAACTATACCCACGTTCGCCCGCTCGATTCCAGTCCCGGTTCGGCGGCGATCGCCGCGAACCGGAAGCGTGGCCGGGAAATTCGTACGGCAGGCTGTGCCGTCCCTGCGCAGCCTCACCACGCCGTGAGGTCAGCACCTGCGCGCCCAACTCGCACGGTCCGGTGGTCTCGATGCCGGGCACCGGTATCCGGCACTGCGGGAACCGCCAGTGCGGCGGGCGCGGTGGCTCCCGCGCCCCCGGTGGCGTGCTCAGTCGTGACCGGTCGCGCGGCGGTGCTGGATCGCCCACCAGACCTGTAGTGCGGTGCCCGCGCCGCGCAGATCGGTCGCGGCGAGTTCCTCGAAACGCGACAGGCGATAGCGAACGGTGTTGGGGTGCACGATGAGTCGCTCGGCGGTGGCGTCGACCCGCATGCCGGTGTCGAGGAAGCACTCGGCGGTGTCGATCAGGGTGCGGGCGGCCTCGCCGGGGCCGAGCGGGTCGAGGTAGCGGCGCACGAGTTCGGCGCCCAGCTCGGTGTCGGCGGCGATGGCGGGCAGCAGCCCGACGCGATCGAGGTCCAGCGGTCCGGTGAGGTCGAACAGCTGGGCGGTGGCGAGGACCCGGGTGGCCAGGCGGAAGGAGCGGTCCAGGTCCGCGATGCGCGTGGCGGGGCCGTAGGCGATCAGGCGGGATCCCTCGAGCCTGCTGGAGTTTTCCACAAAGCCCGCGAGATCGCCGTCCACCGTGGTGGCGAACCCACGCGCAGTCGAAATACCTTGCAGGGCAGGCACTGTCGGTCCCTCATCCGGGCGGGACCGGTACGCGCGGTACTCGCCGTCGACGTCGAGGCCGAGCTGCTGGGCGCGAATCTGCAGCTCCGCGGGGCCGATCGTGCCCAGCAGCAGGGCCCGGGTGACCTCGGCGCGGAACTGCTCGTCATGGCGGGCCAGCGCGATCTCGACCTCGCGATGGGCGGAACTGAAGGCGATGGAGGCCTGGTCGACGAGGTCGAGGAGGTCGGTGATGGACTCCAGCAGCACGCGGTCGGGAACCTTGCCGGCATGGGCGGCCGCGGTCAGCTCGGCCAGGATCTCGCGCACCGCGATACGCCAGCCGCTCTGCACGTCCGCCAGTGAAATGCCCTGGCGGGCACGGGTTTCACCGAAATCCCGCAGGGCGTCGAGATCGTCGGCCAGCAGCGGGCGGGAGTCGAGCAGGGCCCGGGCCAGCCGCTGCAGGATGGCCTCGGTGCTGCGTACGACGGTCGTCGCGGACAGGCGGGCGTAGACCGGCATCTCGGCGCGGGCGCGGGCGACCACGCGCTGGGACGCCTCGGAGACCCGGTCCAGGACCCCGGTGATCATCCGTTGTTTCGCGCTCACCCGACTCGAACTCATGGTGTCCCGACCCTACGACCGGTGTCTTGGAGAAATCAACAATCCGGCGACCTGGAATTGAACCCCATCTCCATGGCGCACGTCACAGTGCCCGCGAATACTCGTGACACCGACCACAGTTGTTCGACGAAGGGTTACCCGATGTACCTGACCCAGGGGCTGCACCGCGCCGCTCAGCAGCGGCCCGACGGCATCATGACCATCTGCGGCGAGCGGACCCGCACCAATCGGGAGGTGCTGGATCGCGTGTCCCGGCTGGCCGGGGCGCTGCGCGGGCTGGGGGTCGGGCCGGGGGACCGGGTGGCCATGCTGTCGCTGAACTCGGACCGGTACCACGAGTACCTGCTCGCGGTGCCCTGGGCGGACGCGGTGCTCAATCCGGTCAATATCCGCTGGAGCGCCGCCGAAATCGCCTACAGCCTCGCCGATTCCGACAGCCGCGTCCTCCTGGTGGACGACGCCTTCGCGGCCCTGGTGCCCGCATTGCGGGAGCGGTACGACGGACTGGCCACGGTGATCCACTGCGGTGACGGCGCGACGCCCGAGGGCATGGAGTCCTACGAGACGCTGATCGCCGCGGCCGAGCCCATCGCCGACGCCCGCCGCGGCGGTGACGCGCTGGCCGGAATCTTCTACACCGGCGGCACCACCGGATTCCCCAAGGGCGTCATGCTCAGCCACGCGAATCTGATGACCTCCGCGCTCGGCGGCGTCGCCACCGGCTACCTGATGTCCCAGGACACGGTGTTCCTGCACGCCGCGCCCATGTTCCACCTGGCGGATCTGGCCGGTTGGCTGGGTGTGCTCATCGTCGGCGGCACCCATGTGACGGTTCCGGCCTTCGACCCCGTGGCGGTGCTGAGTTCCGTTCGGCAGCACCGGGTCACCTCGAGCGTGCTGGTGCCGGTGATGATCCAGCTGCTGGCCGATCACCCACAGGCGGCCGAATTCGACCTGTCCAGCGTCGAGCACCTCATGTACGGCGCCTCCCCGATCTCGGAGGCGGTGCTGGAGCGGGCCATGCGGCTGTTCCCGCGCGCCGGATTCACCCAGGCCTACGGCCAGACCGAGGCCTCGCCCATCATCACCCTGCTCGGCCCCGGCGAGCACCGGGCCGGCCGATTGCGTTCGGCGGGAAAGGCGGTGCCGCACAGCGAAATCCGCATTGTCGACGGTGACGGGCAGGACGTGCCGTCGGGTGCGGTCGGCGAGGTGGTGACCCGCGGCGGCCACGTCATGCTCGGCTACTGGAACAAGCCCGACGAGACCGCCGCCGCGCTCCGCGCGGGCTGGCTGCACACCGGCGACGGCGGCTACCTCGACGCCGAGGGCTTCCTCCACATCGTCGACCGGTTGAAGGACATGATCGTGTCCGGCGGTGAGAACGTCTACTCCGCCGAGGTGGAGAACGCCGTCGCCGCGCACCCCGCCGTGGCCGCGGTCGCCGTCATCGGCGTCCCCGACGAGGAATGGGGTGAACGAGTCCACGCGGTCATCGTCTGCAAGCCCGGCCATTCGGTGACCCCGGCCGAGATCCGCGATCACACGCGGCAGCTGATCGCCGGCTACAAGGCCCCGCGCAGCGTCGAGATCGTCGACGCCATGCCGGTGTCGGGAGCCGGAAAGATCCTGAAACGCGACCTGCGCGAACGGTATTGGGGAGAGCACGCGCGCCTGGTCAACTGACCCTGGTGGGTCGGCGATGCATCGCAGGCCGCGGGACGTTCGGCGGCGGTGAAGAACTGGCAGATCCAGCTCGGAACGATCTGCCAGGCACTGTCTTCGGGAACGAGCGGAATCTCGAATGGCAACGCGGCCCGCAGGGTGTCGCTCGGTTCCTGGTCGAGCTCCGCGGCCGCGGGGACCGGCGGCTCAACGGCTTCGGGATCGGCGGCCGTCACCAGTCCCGTGCCCAGGTAGAGGGCAGTGCATCGTTGCCGGCCGACCGTCACACTTCGGGCCGGGACACCTGGCGTGTCCCGGCCCGAAGTGTGCTGCGGAGCAGGAAGAACTACTGGCCGGTCTGGCAGACGCCGTTCAGGATCGCCGCGTTGTTGCCGACCAGCGCGACGTCGCCCTTGGCCAGCGCGTCGGCGTAGTTGTCGATCGCCCACCGCTCCTGGCCGCTGGCGTCGATGGCGTGCAGGCGGTCGGCGACCTCCTGCTTCTGCTGCGGGCTCGGGCCGAGCGAACCGTAGCTGCCGAGGATGTCGTTGGCGGCCTGGCAGGCCGGGGTGAGGGCATTGGCGGTGCCGGCGGGCAGTACCAGCAGGGCGCCCACGGCGCTGGCGGCCAGCAGGGCGGAAGGCAGGATCTTGCGCATTCATTCACTCCCAAGAGATCGTGTGCGGTTGGCGCCTCCGAGTGTGCCCGATGCCCGCCGAAAATCGATCATCGACATCTGCTCGACGACCCACCATCGGGGCTGATTAGGGAGAAATCCCCCAATGGCGTGCAGTTCCCGGGCATCGGATGGGCGGCTCGTCTTCGCCGTGAATCCACGATGCGCACCGTCGGCCGCTCCCCGCCTGGCGCGGGCTCAGCGTGTCGCCGAAGCGCACCGGGGCGGATCGTCTCGAGGCGGCGGGTGCGGCACGGTCCCTCAGTGTTCCCCGGCGGACCGTCCGCCCCGTCCGTTCGCGTCTGCTGCTGCCGATCCCGCTCGGCGATCCGTGCGAACAGCCGCACCACGACCTCCTCGAGCCGCAGGCCGAGCGATTCGGCCCGCAGCGCGGCCATCTCCAACGCGAACTCCCGGTCGGCGGGTGACGGGTCGCTCAGGATCTCGTCCAGCGCCATCCCGTCGATGGCCTGCTCCCGGGTCAGATCCCACCCCGGTAGCCAGCTCAACACCCACGTACCACCGCCGGAACCGAACACCAGATGCGCGGTCTCGGGCGTCACATCGCTGGTAATCGCGCGACCGGATATGCGGAGCGCCATAGCCTTTCACCCTCTCGATCCCCTCGAAATCTACGGGTGCAGCCTTGAAGATCGCTATCGAATTGCTCGCCCCGCATTACAACCGAAGGTGTCCTCCGGCCTGCGGTAGCGTGCGTTCCCCTGGATCAAGATTACTTGCCGGGGGCCGATGCGTAAAAGGCGCAATGATGTGAGGCGGGTACGGGGCACAGCGTCTGCATATGTTGCCGAGTCCACCAGGTCACGACGGGCGGAACAACCCGCCGTGACGGTGTGGAGCAGGGTCTACGCCGGTCAGCGGAGGCCGGCGAAGAGGTCGGTTTCCGGGGTGGGTGCGGCGACGCGGTTGAAGTGGCGGACGAAGGATTCGGTGCCGAAGATCGAGTGCTGTAGTTCGGCGGGCATCTGCAGGAACGGCACGCTGTCGCTCTGACTGGCGTGAGCCTCGAGCGCCTTGATCTTGCGCCGGGTATGGGCGGCCACGTCCACGACGGTGGTGATCTGATCCATGGGCGTACCGAAGTTGTCCGGCGGCTCGAAGTCGATCAGGCCTCTCAGCCGCAGGTCCGCGAACATTTCGCGAGAGGATTCGCGCGGAAGCGCCGTGTAGTACAGCTTGTCCGGGATATCGGTTGCCGCTGCCGCCGCCACTGCGACACGGTTGGCCTGGATGTGGTCAGGGTGGCCATAGTTGCCGTTTTCGTCATAGGTGACGACCACCTGGGGACGGTAGTGCCGCATGAGGTCCGCGAGTCGTGCGGCCGCCTGCTCGACCGGAATATTCCAGAAGGCCTCGGGGTCGTGGTTGGCGTCCCAGCCGTCCATCCCCGAATCGCGGTAGCCGAGCAGCTCGACGTGCTGGATGTCCAGCAGCGCAGCCGACTCCTGAAGTTCGGAAAGTCGCTGCGCCCGTACGGCATTCGGATCGTGGCCCGGAAGGCCCGGCTTGATCCCGCCCGGCGCATCGCCCTGCTCGCCATTGGTGCAGGTCACCAGGACCGTCCGGATTCCTTCGGCGGCATACTGCGCGAAAACCCCACCGGTGCTGAGGACTTCGTCATCCGGATGGGCGTGTACGGCCATGATCGTCAGTTGGTCGGTCATGAGTCCCCATCCAGGTGCGCTCGGCGATTCGGTGCATTCACTCTACGAAGCAACACCGCGACTCGGAGCGGTGATTCCCGTGCCTCGCGTCATTCGCGTCTGTCCGCCGCCGAGTCGAATCGGCCGATCTTGCATGAGGTACGTTCGAAAGGGGCACGCGACAGGAGGATTCAACGGTGACTGCTGTGCACGGGATGTCGGTCGACATTCGGACACCGGACGGTGTCGCGGACGCGTACGTCGTCCATCCCGACGATGGCGCGACTCATCCGGGTGTGCTGGTGATCCAGGACGGGTTCGGGCTGCGGCCGAGCCTGCGGGCGCTGGCCGATCGTATTGCCGCCCACGGCTACACCGTCCTGCTGCCCAACGCCTTCTACCGGCACGGGCGCGCACCGATGATCGAGCTGCCGGACTTCATCGACCCGTCGGAGCGGCCGGAGATCTTCCAGCAGGTCTTCCCGATGATCCGTGAGCTGACACTGGAGCGAATGCGTTCCGACGCGGGCGCCTACCTCGACTGGCTGGCAGCCTCACCGCAGGTCGCCCCGGGCAAGGTCGGTCTCACCGGCTACTGCATGGGTGCCCGGCTGGCGGTGATCATCGCCGCCATGTTCCCGGACCGGGTCGCGGCGGTGGCCGGATTCCACGGCGGCCCGCTCGTCACCGACAGTCCGGAAAGTCCGCACCTGACCGTCGGAAACATCACGGGGGAGCTGTATTTCGCCCACGCCGGCGAGGACCACCACATGACTCCGGAGCACATTGCCCAGTTCGACAAGGCACTCGATGCCGCCGGTATCCGCCACCGCACCGAAGTCTACGAAGGCGCGCAGCACGGCTACACCCAGGCCGACACCTCCGCCTACGACGCCGAGGCCGACGAACGCCACTACCGCGAACTACTGAACCTGTTCGACCGCAACCTGCGCTGAGCACGTCCGTCCCCAGCGATTCTGACAGGCGCACAAGCGCTTCCGGGCCGTTCCGGCTCCATGGAAGTGGTGGACTGCGGCGGCGATCGAGGATATCGGCAGGATGCCGGGTCTCCGACGGCCCGGCCGCGCGGACGGGCGGCGCCGGAGTGCCGGCGCCGCCCGGTGCGGACTAACCCACCAACTCGGGGACGCGCAGGTGTGCGAGCGCGAGTTCGAACTCACCGACGTCGGTCACCTCGACGCCGGCCTGCTGGGTCGTGGATGCCCGGAGATCGGCGGCCTCCATGCTGTTGCGAGCCATGGCCTCGGCGCTGTCGAACGAGGCACTCGAGACAGTGGTCCCGGTTGCCCGATTGACCATGAGACTGGCACTGCAGAAGCCTTCCAGCCCTTCCATGCCCGGCAGGGCAGCAGATCGGTAGACGTTGATGGCCGAGTCGAGCCGATCCGGGGTGGTCCGGGTCCAGATCGCACGGACGCAGGCACCCTCCTGTGCGAGGTGGTCCCGATGCAGAACGGCGATATCCCATTCCTCGACCAGCGGTCCGCCACCGCCGAACATTTCGGCCGCGCGATCGCGAATCGGGCGAACTCGACCCTGACTGTCACGCATCGCGTCTTCCGTTTCCCAGGCGGTCGTGGCGATGCACCGGCCGGAGCGTCGGTCGACCATGAGCGACAGGCCCACCCAACCGGGCATGTCCGCCAATTCGGACATCACTTCATCGCGCATGTAGGCAATCCCGGCATCAATAGAGGACAGCTGCGCCTGAATCGTGCTAGAGCGTGCGAACACGTTCGATCCACCTCCTCTGAGCGGGGGCAGCGCCTCGGTGACGCCACCGACGCCCCTCAGCCTGCCCCGGCAAGATCGCTGTGGCAATAGCCTGTCGGCAAACGCCCGGCAGCCATGGGTGAACAGCGGAAACGGATCACTCGGCGCCGCCCCGGAGTATCTGAGCGGATATCTCGAGCTCCGGTGCATGTGGGCCGACGGTGGCGTGGCCGCAGTACCGCTGATATGGCGAATGCCGCTTGGAGGCCTGGAAAACGGCAGAGAGCGAACGGTTCTCGTGCAAACCGGCATGGTGCACTCCGGGCCGCACCGCGGCCGGCTGGTGACGCAGTTCTTGCTGCGCCTGAATTCCGCGGCCGTTATCCGGTGGCTTCCTGTTCTCGGCGGACTGCGGCTTCGTAGGCGGCGGTGAGTTCCGACAGGACGCCGTCGGTTGGGGGCGGTGCGCCGTGTAGGTGGATTGCACAGAGTTCGGCCATGAATCGCTCCCATAGGGCGGGGCCGCCGGCGGCGAGGAGTTCGGCTCGCACGGTCAGCTCCGGGGTCGTATCGAGCCAGCGTGCGCCCCATGCGCCGAGTTGAGCCATGACCGGCACGAGCTGGATCGCCGCTTCGGTGAGGTGGTATTCCACCTTCTGCCGGTGGCTCGGATCGTCGTCGCGGGTGAGCAGGCCCGCGTCGACGAGTTTCGACAGGCGCGCCGCGAGGATGTTCGAGGCGATGCCCTCGATGGATCCGGAGAGTAGTTCGCGGAAGTGGGTGGCGCCGCTGAACATGATGTCGCGCAGGACGATCAGACTCCACCGGTCTCCGAGCAGCTCGACCGTCATATTGATCGGGCAGCCGGACTTGCCCGGGGGCGTCGTCAGCTTGTCATGAGCAACTGGTTGCACCATAAGATCAGTCTAGGTACAGTCCGAACTGATTGCAGATTGCAACCAGAAGGGATTGTCGATGGCGCAGATGGTTCGGGTTCACAATTTCAATCTCTCCAGCGATGGGTACGGCGCCGGTGAGGGGCAAAGTCTCTCGCACCCGTTCGGCGACGCCGACGCGACCGCGCTGTTCTCCTGGTCCGGCGCCACCGCCCACGCGCCCACCCGGACCGAGCCCGGCGGCAGCTACGGCCTCGACGACTACTGCACCCGGGAGTGGCACCGCAATATCGGCGCAGAAATCATGGGTCGCAACAAATTCGGCCCCCAACGAGGCCCGTGGGAGAACTACGAGTGGGAAGGCTGGTGGGGAGAGGAACCGCCCTTCCGCACACCGGTATTCGTCCTCACCCACCATGTACGGCCGTCGATCACCCGGGGCGCCACCACCTTCCACTTCCTGAACACATCGCCGAAGGACGCCCTGGAACAGGCTCTCGAGGCCGCCGAAGGTAAGGACGTCCGCATCGGCGGCGGCGTGGCCACGGTCCGCCAATTCCTCGACGCCGACCTCATCGACACCCTCCATTTCGCCGTCGCGCCAGTCGAATTCGGCCACGGCGAAAGACTGTGGACCAGCCCCGACGAACTCACCGACCGCTTCCACCTGGAGCAGATCCCGAGCCCGAGCGGCGTGACGCACCACTTCTTCTGGCGCCGATAGCTCGGATCAGCTGACGGTGCCGCCCGGACGTGCAGGGCGGCACCGAGTCCCATGCGGTCTCGCCGGCAGTGGTGACGTTGCAGGACACTGACGTGATGGCTAATCGCTGGGTCGGGGTGACCATCGACTGCGTCGACGTCGAACGGGTGGCAGATTTTTGGAGTGCGTTGCTGGATCGGCCGCGAGGGCCCTCCGAACCTGGCTGGGTCTATCTCGGGGATCCCGGAGATCAGCAGCCCCGCCTTGTCTTTCAGCCGGTCGCCGAGCCCAAGCGCGGCAAGGTGCGCGTGCATCTTGATGTCGCAGTGGACGATATCGATCAGGGGATCGCCCAGGTTGTCGCGCTCGGTGGAAAGTGGACCGGGGAGCGACACGACTATGACGAGGGTGTGGTCGTCGTAATGGGTGACCCCGAGGAGCACGAATTCTGTCTGGTTCAGTACCGCTCGTAGTTCGGGGTTGCCCCGCCGACCGCGATTGAACGGATCATCCCACCGATGACGGATTCGATGACCAATTCAATGCCCTACTGCGAGATGCCAAGTCCCTGTTAGAGTTCGCCGCGCCGTCTTTGTTTCGGGCGCGGCGGGGATTCGACAAGAGGAATGGGTTGGGGATGAAGCGTGTGTTCGGGGTGGGGTCGGCCGGAGCGGCGGCGTTCGCGATGGCAGTGGGTGTAGCGGGTGCGGCTCCCGGCGATGTGAGCAACGGCGACCCGAATGTGCTTGCACAGCAACAGGTCCGGCACGTATCGGTAGGCGTGGATATCCCATCCGACATGTGGGTCTTCTCGCCCCCGGCCGCCGGACTCGCCTGCTACTGGGGTTACGTCCCGTACCCCGGCTATGACGCCCAGGGCAAGCCCTATTCGCCGTGGACGGACACACTTCACGTGGTCGGCCCCGCCGGCTGGACCGAACACCTCGACCCCGGTTCGGTGATCGAAACCAACTGCTACATGCACCGATCCGGAGTGTGATCCACCCTCGAAACGCCGGCGAATCAGGTTGCCTGTTTCGTATCTGCCGACTGGGCGGGTCGCCGCGACGTGCCGCGCAGGCGCCTGTTGGCCGTGCGCAGGAGCTGGCATGATGCGCCTTACCTTGGCGTTCAGGGGCAGTTGGTGGCCAATGGCGCACCACGCAGCGCGGAATCGATCAACTGCTGCAATGCACCGTCGATCGGCTCTTGGCCGTGGGAGACCGTACGGCCGGGGCAGAACGATTGGATACTGACATTGGTCGCGCCCGGCAGCGGGCTCTTCTCCGCCCCAGCGCTGTCGGAGGAGAAATGGTAGGCGATCAGGCCCGACGGCACCGCGGGATCCGCATTGAGCCGAGTCAGGAATGCTGAACCCGGCACCAGATCTTGGCAACCCGGGGACACCCCGGAGCACAGGGTTCCGAGGTCGTCACCTTGTTCGGGTGTGCCGTAGTCGATGTAGGTTCCGACCGAATCGATTCCGCCGAGGAATTTCACATAGGCCCGCTGTGCTAGACCGCCCATGGAGTGACCGACCAGATCCACCCGTCGCGCCCCGGTCTGTCGACGGATGTCGGCGACCTTGTCGGCGACGGCCTGCGCTGACTCCGAGATCGGCGCTGTCCCCGTAGGATTCCCGGCCAGCACCATCGAAAAGGCAGAGTATCCGCGTGCATCGAGCCAATCCTGGAGGCTCTCCAACCGCGCCTGATCCGCATAGATGCCGCCGATCACCAGGACCGGGTCCCGGTCACCGCCTTCCGCTGCCGCGGTCCCGACGTGCCCTGTGACCAATCCTGTTGCCGCGCACAGCAGGACAAGGCCTGTGCGTGCGATCTGCCTGAGGGAGTACATCGGCCCGCTTTCGTTGAAGATCTGACTGCCGTTCTACCACCGCAGTTATCAGCGTGCCGAGTCCGTGCAGTCGATCCGAATTTCTCGAGTGCCTTGCGGTGGTTCGTGACGGCTTGGTTTCCGAGCCTGGGCATCGTCCTGCCGGCCCAACCGGTCGCCGATATCCTGTGCACGCCATTGCCTCGGTCGACATTCGGCCTTACAGGCTCATGGCCAGAGCGACGATGACGAAACCGCCGCCCACCGCGAGGACGTCTTCAGCCAACGCCACCGGAAGGTCGCGGCCGCCGGTCCGCTCGACCAGCAGTCGCCGCGCATGGAACCCGCCCAGTGTCCCGATTACCGCGCCGACCACGCCGCACACCATCCCGGTGAAGGTGTGGTGCCACCCGGCACCAACTACGGCACCGGCGAAGGCGCCGGTGACGATCCGGGACAGGAACTGCGGCGGTACCGTCCGGGGCGGGGTCGAAGGCAGTTGATCAGTGATCAGCTCGACCACCAGCAGGATGGTCAGCACGGTCACGGCGACTGGGTGCGCGATCCAGCCGGCCCATGTGTCCGCCACCGGCAACCAGCCGAGCGCGGCACCCCAGGCCACCACCGCGGGTGCGGTGAGCGCCCGGAGGCCCGCAACTACACCGATAAGCAGGGCTGACAGCAATACCAGCGCGTGTGTCACGTAGCCCTCTTCTCGTGCAAGTTACCGGGTGAAGGAGTATCCGCGGCGTTGCCCCGGCAGTGGACGTAGCCATCGAGTTCGATGATCATGACGCGCTCGTCGTGCTGGTTGGAGAGTTCCCCCCGGACACGGACTTTCGCTCGCCCGCCCCGCGCCGGTGCGACGTCGGCGATCGTGACCCGGCCCGTAAGGGTGTCTCCGGGGTGGACCGGTTTCGGCAGCGTCATGCCCCTGACGTCGCGTCCGGCGACGACGGCCCATCGCGAGTAGACGCCGGCCACGGCGAGCCGTTGGAACACGCACAGAGTGTGCAGGCCGCTGGCGATCACACCGCCGAAGTGTTCGCCATCGCCGACATGGATCGCCAGCGGATCCCATTGCTGCGCGAACGCGCGGATGGCCTCCTCGGTCAGGTTGTATCGGCCGAGTTCCTGTGTGACACCGACTATCTCGGTGAGGTCCTCGGCGTAGAGGCGCGCGCCGGTGGACTGGTTTCCGTTCATGGGACATCTCCTTGGCGTGGCTCAGGTGAGAAGACACGGTGGACGGCGGTGACGTCGACGGCGAGGATCACTTGGTTGGCGGATCGCTGATGCCGCCAACCAGATGGTCCTCGCCGGCCTATGCGTCAGGCGTCGTCGTCACCGGGTGTACAGATCGCGGGCGATGATCATCTTCTGGATCTGCGGTGTGCCGTCACCGATCTGGTAGCCCGACACGTCGCGCAGCATGGCCTGCAACGGCATTTCCTCGGACCAGCCGATGTGGCCGTGCAGGACGACGCAGTCGTTGACGGCGGCCATCGCGACCTGCGGAGCCCACCACTTGAGCATCGCCGCCTGGGCGGTGTGCGGCTCGCCCGCCATGCGCAAGCCGAGGGTCTGATAGGCCAGCGCCCGGACCGCGGTGATGTAGGTGCTGTGCTCGGCCAGCGGGAACTGCACACCCTGGTTCACCGCCAGCGGCTGCCCGAAGGTGGTGCGCTGCTGGGTGTATTCCACTGTCATGTCGACGGCGCGCTGCGCGGTGCCGATCACCATGAGCCCGATCAGAGTTCTGGTGAGGTCGAATTCGCGCATGATCCCGTGGAAGCCGGTGCCCGGTTCCATCATCACGGCGGAGTCGGGCACGAAGGTGCCGTCGAAGGTGAGCGCGCCGCGGCCGATGGGCTTGCAGCCCGGGTCGTGGAACGCCTGTCGCGCGATGGTCGGATCGTCGAGCGGCACCACGAAGGCGCCGATTCCCTTGGCGCGCTTGCCCGGATCGGTCTGCGCGATGACGGCGGCGACATCGGCGTGCGGGGCCTGGGTGATGGAGGACTTCTCGCCGTACAGTTTCCAGCCGCCCTCGACCCGCTCGGCGCGGCAGGTCAACGCGGAGGCGTCGGAGCCGGTGCCGGGTTCGGTGAGTGCGGTGCAGCCGATGGCTTCGCCGGAGATCAGTTTGGGCAGCCACTCCTCGCGCACCGCCGCCGGGGCGTGTGCGGCGAAGAAGCTGGTCTGCACATTGACGAAGAAGTACGCCAGCGCCATGGTCGAGCAGGCGTAGCCGATTTCTTCGGCGCCGATCCCGAGGGCGAGCAGGTCCGCGCCCTGTCCGCCGTATTCCTCCGGCACGGCCAATGCGGTGAGACCCGCGGCGGCCAGCTCCCGCAGCTCCGCGCGCGGGTATTCCGTGCTCGCGGCCCGTTGCAGCTGGCCGGGAGTGAACTTCTCGCGGGCGAACTTGCGGACGTTGTCGCGGAAGACGAGGTGATCCTCGTCGAGGATGAATGCGTTCATGGTGGTCCGATCTGGTTGCAGGAGTAGCTGATTCAGTGGCCGACGAGGCTGCCGTTCTCGGCGGCGGCCACCACCGAGGCGGGCGGGGAGAATCGAGGGCCGTAGGCGGCGGCGAGTTCGCGGGCCCGGGCGGCGAATCCGGCGGGGCCGCCCTGGTAGGTGTTGATGAACGACAGCGCACCGCCGGTTCCGGCCGGGAATCCGCCCATGACCGAACCGACATTGGCCGTGCTCGCGGATTCGACGATGCCCTCCTCGAGGCAGGCGACCACCTCCAACGCCACCCGGAACAGGTAGCGGTCGCGCAGATCCTGGAACGGGATGTCCCGGGCGGGTCCGAACGCCTCGCGCAAGCCCGGCCACAGCCCGAGACGCTTGCCGTTCGCGTAGTCGTAGAAGCCCGCTCCGGCAGCGCGGCCCAGGCGCCCGAATTCGTCGACCATGCGGATCACGACGCCCTCGCCCGCGGTGCGGCTGTCCGTGCTACCCGTCGCGGCTTCCCGGTCGGCGATGATCTGCCGGGACAGCGACAGGCTCACCTGGTCGAGCACCAGCAGCGGCTGGGTCATCATGCCGTTCTGCAGCGCCGCCTGTTCGATGGAGGTGGCGGGCACGCCATCGGCCACCATCTCGCACGCCTCGAACGTGGCCGCCATGAACAAGCGCGTCAGGTAGAAGCCGCGACCGTCGTTGACCACGATCGGCGTCTTGTTGATCAGCCGGACCGCGTCGATGGCGCGCGACACCGTTTCCCGGTCGGTCAGAGCACCTTTGACCACCTCGACCATCGGCATCCTGTCCACCGGCGAGGAGAAGTGCATGCCGATGAACGCCTCCGGCCGGGTGACTCCCTCGGCGAGTCCGGTGATCGGAATCTGCGAGGTGTTCGACGCCAGCAGCGCACCGCCGTCGAGGACCGGCTCGACCTGGCCGTAGGTCTTCTTCTTCAGTTCGGGGTCCTCGAACACGGCCTCGATCATCAGATCCGCACCGGCGAGGTCGGCGTCGTCGGCCGTCGGGGTGATGCGGGCGAGCAGATCGTCGGCGCGCTGCTGGGTCCACCGGCCCTTGGCGACCGCGGCCTCGACCAGGGTGCGAGAATACGTCTTGCCGTGTTCGGCCGCCTCCAGCGAGATGTCCTTGAGGGCTACGGCCACACCGGCTTTGGCGTATTCGTAGGCGATACCCGCGCCCATCATGCCCGCGCCGAGCACCGCCACCTTGGTCGGACGGAAAGGCGCCGTCCCCGCGGGGCGATCAGTGTTCCGGTTCACCTGCTGCAGGTCGAAGAATGCCTGAATCCCGTTGGCGGTCAGCGGATTCATCGCCAGGTTGACCAGGTACCGGGTCTCGATCGTGGACGCTGCGGTGAAGTCGACGAGGCTGCCCTCGACCGCGGCGGCGATCAGGTTGCGCGGGGCCGGCAGATCGGCTCCCTTGAGCTGCTTGCGCACGGTGGCCGCCAGCGCCAACACCTGCTGCGACAGCTCGGCCTCGGTGGCGCGCCCGCCCGGGAGGGTGTAGCCCTTGCGGTCCCACGGCTGCACGGGAGCCGGGTTGGCGGCGATCCACGCCCGCGCGGCGGGCAGCAATTCGGCATCGGTGCCGACCACCTCGTCGACCAGCCCGGCCGCGAGCGCCTTGCGCGGGCTGAACTTGGTGCCCTTCAGCAGCACGTTCATCAACGCGCCCGCCAGGCCGAACATGCGCACGGTGCGCACCACGCCGCCCGCGCCGGGAATCACGCCGAGGGTCACCTCGGGCAAGCCGATCTGAATTCCTGAACGGTCCACAGCAATTCGGTGGTGTGTTGCCAACGCGAGTTCGAGGCCACCGCCGAGCGCGGTGCCGTTGATTGCGGTCACGACCGGCTTGCCCAGGCGCTCCAGCCGGCGCAGCAGCGCCTTCGCCCCGTCGAAGAAGGCGGCGATCTGTACCGCGTCCGCGCTCTGGAACAGTGGCCCGACCTCCTTGAGATCCGCTCCGGCGCTGAAGATTTCCTTGCCGGAGGTGATCACGACGCCCGCGTAGGTCTCCCGTTCGGCCTCCAGGCGGTCCACGGTGACGGCCAGCGACTGCCGGAAGGCGGCATTCCACGTGTTGGCGGTCTGGGAGGGATCGTCCACGGTCAGCACCACGATGCCGTCCGCACCGAGTTCCCAGCCGATGATGTTCTCGCTCATTGTCTTTCCAGTCCTCTCTGGTGCGGGCGGATCAGCTCAGGCGCTCGACGATGGTGGCGATGCCGATGCCGCCGACCGCGCAGAGCGTGACCATACCGTAGCGTTTGCCGGTGCCCTCGAGTTCGTCGATGACGGTGCCGAGCAGCATGCCGCCGGTCGCGCCCAGCGGGTGACCCATGGCGATGGCGCCACCGTTGACGTTGATCTTGTCCACGTCGATGTCGAACTGCTGCGCAAAGGTCAGCACCACGGCCGCGAACGCCTCGTTGACCTCGATCAGATCGATGTCGTCGATGCTCAGTCCGGCCTTGTCCAGCGCCTTGCGGCAGGCCGGGTAGGGGCCGGTGAATCCGATCGACGTGTCGGATCCGGTGACCGCGGTGGCCACGATCCGCGCGCGCGGGGTGAGTCCGAATTCCGCACCGACACGGGCGTTTCCGATGGCGAGCAGCGACGCGCCGTCCACGATGCCCGAGGAATTGCCCGCCGTGTGCACGTGCTCGATGCGCTCGAGCTCGTGATAGCGCTGCAGCGCGACGGCGTCGAAGCCGCCGTGCTCACCGATCGCCGCGAACGACGGCCGCAACGCGCCCAGCGACTCCACGGTGGCGTCCGGGCGAACCAGTTCGTCGTGGTCGAGCACGACGACACCGTTGAGGTCCGCGACGGGCACCACGGAATCCTTGAAACGGCCTTCGGCCCACGCTCGGGCGGCGTTCTGGTGCGAGCGCGCGGCGAAGGCGTCGAGATCGGTGCGGTCGAATCCGTATTTGGCGGCCAGCAGATCCGAGGCCGGTCCCTGCGGAATGATCGGGGTGCGCTGGTAGGCATTGGGATCCGAGGCGACGACCATGCCGCCGTCGGAGCCCATCGGCACCCGGGACATGGATTCGACGCCACCGGCGAAGATGAGGTCTTCCCAGCCCGAGGCGATCTTCTGGGCGGCGGTGTTCACCGCTTCGAGTCCCGAAGCGCAGTAGCGGTTGAGCTGCACGCCCACCGCGGTCTCGCCCAATCCCGCACGCAGTACCGCCATTTCGGCGATGCCGAAGCCCTGCTCACCGACCGCGCTGACACAGCCCAGGATCACGTCGTCGATCCGGTTCGCGTCGATGCCCTCGTTGCGCCGCAGCAGTTCCCGGATCAGGCCGGTGGCGAGCTCGACCGGCGCGATCGTGTACAGCCCACCGGTCGGCTTGCCCAGCCCTCGTGGGGTGCGAATCGCGTCGTACACGAATGCTTCTGTCGTCATTGCTCTCTTTCTTCCGTTCTGTCGCTTCGACGCGACGGTTCATTCGATTGGAAATGCCTGAGCGGCAGCATGTTCAGGTCCGGTCGCGCGTGTAGAGCCCATCGATCTCGCTCGCGTATTTCTCGGCGATGACGGCGCGGCGCAGCTTCATCGTGGGAGTGATCTCGTCGCTGCCGGGTGCCCAGAAGACCGGCAGCACGGTGTAGGCCTTCACCTGCTCGACCCGTGACAGTCGCGCGTTGGCGACGGCTACGGCCTCGTCGAGCCGGCGTCGAATGGCCGGATCGGCCGCCAGCACCTGCGGCGACCCCTCGACGCCGTGCGCGGCGGCGAATACAGCCGCCGCCTCGGGCTCGAGGGTGATCAGCGCGGTCACATATTTGCGCCGATCGCCGATGGCCGCCACGGAACCGACCAGCGGGCTCGCCGCACGGATCGCGCTCTCGATATTGGTGGGCGACATGTTCTTGCCCGCGGAATTGATGATCAATTCCTTCTTGCGATCGACGATGGTGACGTAACCGTCGGCATCGATGACCCCGACATCGCCGGTGTACACCCAGCCGTCGGCGTCGACGGCCTCGGCAGTGCGGACCGGGTCGTTGCGGTACCTCTTCATCACCCCCGGAGTGCGGACCACCAATTCACCGTCCTCGAGACGGCGAATTTCTACCCGGTTCAGCACCGTGCCGACGGTGCCCACCCGCTGCGCACCCGGACGATTGGACGTCGCCAGGCCGATCTCGGACATACCCCATGCCTCGGCTACCGGAATCCCCAGCGCCAGCAGGAATTCCAGGGTCTCCGGGGTGATCGGCGCGGCACCGGTATAGGCAATACTCGTCTGGTCCAAACCGATTCGTTCCCGCAGCCGCGCCAGCACCAGGCGCTCGGCCAGCAGATACCGCAGCCGCAGCCCCACGGAGATCGATCGGCCCGCGAGATCCGCGGCGACCTTGCGCCGGCCGACCTCGAGCGCCCACGCGGCCACCGCACCGCGCCGGCCGGTCTGCTCGGCGAGCGCGGTACGCACCGCCGCCTCGATCTTGTACCAGAGCATCGGCACGGTGATGAACACCGTCGGCCGCACCACCGGCAGAGCGGCCCCGAGGTTCTTGCCATCGGCCACCGTGTACACCGCCGCACCGGTGACGGCGGGCATGTAGTGGGCGAGCCACCGGTTGATGGCGTGCGCATCGGGAAGATAGGACACCACCCGCCCACCGCAACCCGCCGCGAACTCCGGGATCCCCAGCATCGCTTCCGTGCCGAACATGGCGTTGCCATGCGACATCTCCACGCCCTTCGGCGCCCCGGTGGTGCCGGAGGTGTAGATGATGGTGATCGGGTCATCGGCGTCAACCGCACGCCAATGGGACTCGAAATCGAACTCGGAATCGCCCAGGGCTTCGAGTTCGGCGAGCGTCATGGCGCCCGCCGGGGCGTCATCGAGGCAGATCACGTGCTCGACCCGGCCACCCTCCTTGGCTTCGAGCACACGTGCCAGGAACTGTGCCTCGCACACGACGACGCGATTGCCCGCATTGGCGAAGAGGTAGGCGATCTGCGCCGGGGCGTTGGTGTTGTAGACCGAGAAGGGGATCGCGCCCAGGTGGTACGCGGCAGTATCGATCAGATGGAACTCGGGGCGGTTGGTGAGCATGATCGCGACCGTGTCACCGCGTCCGACACCGAGGGCCGCCAGCCCCGCAGCGAGCCGGCGCACTCGAGCACCGTATTCACCCCACGTCAACGCGGTCTTGCCGTCGAGTGTGCGCAGCGCGAGATCTCCGGCTCGAGTCGCGCAGGTGTGCTGGAACAGCTCGCACAGCGACTTCGCCTGCGACAGCCGCGAAAGGGTGTCTGTAGTGCTCATGACGGTCAGTGTGCTGTCATGCGCGAATGAGACGCTTGTACCGTGGATCACAAAGCGACCGGCCGCGGTTGTGCCGCCGCCGCAGTCTGTAATGTGCCACGGCTGCCATCTGTACATCGACGTACGCCGGGAGAAACTGATATGCGTCAACCCCGTGACCTCGTTGGGGAGGCCAGAGCCTGGTTCGAATCCTTCGCCAACCGTGAGGTGGCCGAGCCGGAGTTGAGCATCCTGTCCGGGCGAATGATCGACGCCATCGCCGCCGACGTGCCCGAGATCGGATCCGACGCCGCGCTCCGGCAGGAACTTCGGGTCGCGGTGCACGACGGCGTCGGCGCGTACTTCAGCCAGGGGCCGCACGAACGTCCCGGCGATATCCACCTGCCCAACGCCGCCAAGGCGCTGGGCCGCGCACTGGCCCAGCGCAGCTACGACATCGCACTGCTGCAACGCTGCTACCGGACCCTGCAACGCATCAGCTGGGCCGAGATCATGACCTCCGCCTGCCGTGAGATCACCGATCCGGAGTTGCTGCCGGTGGTGCTGGATCTACAGTGGGATCACTTGAGCCGCACCATATCCGGTGCTACCGAGCGCGCTGAAATGGCCTTTCTGGACGAGACGCGGCGGCAAGCGAGCAGCGCGCTGACCCGCAGGCGCGAACTCGTCGAGGCAATCCTCCACGAGGACAGGGTCGATATCGAGCGCAGCACACGGCAACTCGGGCACAACCTCTACATCCAGCAGACCGGCCTGATCATCTGGACTCTGGACCGCACCGAGGACGACGTCACCGCGATGCTGGAGACACTGGCCGTCGACATCGCGACCGGCCTCGGCGCTCCACGTCCGCTGATGCTGCCCGCCGGCGGCCGGATGCTCTGGGCCTGGCTGGCCACGCCGGAAGTGCCCGACCTCCGGAAGATTGCTCACCTGAAGGCATTTGAGCAGCGTCAACCTATCGTTCAGTTGGCCGCCGGGGTCCCCGCGACCGGAGTGGAAGGATTCCGCGTCAGCCACCAGGAGGCCCTGCGGGCCTACCGGATCGCCGCGGAGACCGAGCCCGCGCCGGTGACCCTGTACCGCGATGTCGAACTCGTCAGCTGCCTGGCCGCCGACATCGCCGCGCTGTCGCGGTTCGTGCGCCGCGAACTGGGCGGCCTCGCAGCGCGGGGCGAGGCCACCGCACGGCTGCGCGATACCGCCCTGGTCTACCTCGAACAAGGCAGCATGGCCAAGGCCGCCGAATCACTGAGCGTGCACAAGAACACGGTGCTCTACCGGATGCAGCAGGTCGAGGAATTACTGCCGCAGCCGCTCGACGAACACAAGATGCCCTTGGAGGTCGCTCTCCGGGTAGTGGCCACCCTCGGTGAACGGGTGCTCCCGGAGTGAAGCACCGGCACCCTGCCCGCCGCGGCGTCGCAGAGGCTCCCGGCCGAAGAGGAATTTCCGATCTCCGGGCCGCCGCGATCCCAACGGACCGAAGCAGGAATTCGTCCTCGGGCGCGGAGGGCGACGCGCTGAAATCAGGCGCTCCACCCCGCCCAGGACGCGGCAGGCACTCGTCACGGAACCAGATACCGAGGCCGGCCATCGTGACAGATTGCCCGAATCAGCCTATCGGTCATCATGATTCGGGATGCCAGGCCCGCGTAGAACTAGCGCGAGTGGTGGTTCCATGGGATGTGATCGCTAACCGCCGACGTGAGCCGAATCGGCAGAAAGGCCCGGCGGAAGCCGGGCCTTTCTGGTCGAACTCTGGTGCGCGATACTGGGATTGAACCAGTGACCTCTTCCGTGTCAGGGAAGCGCTCTCCCGCTGAGCTAATCGCGCCGACAAAATCCCCCGTGGAGCGGATGACGGGATTCGAACCCGCGACCCTCACCTTGGCAAGGTGATGCGCTACCAGCTGCGCTACATCCGCGTGCTCACCCGGCCTTGTGGGCCGATCGGCTTGCGGGACAGAACATTAGCCTATGGGTGGGTGGTTAATGCAAATCGCCAGGAAAATGGGGGATTTCGGGCGTGGCGGCGATGGTCAGTCGGTGGCGGGCCGGGGTGCGGGGGCGGGGGTGGCCTGGGCGCGGGAAAGGCGCACCGCCGCAACGCACATGACGACGACCGCCGCGGCGACGAAGGCGGTGCCGACGGGGCCGGAGCGCAGCCGCTCGCCGAGGACCGTCATGCCGAGGAAGGCCGCGCCCAGCGGTTCGGCCACGGTGAAGGCCGGCAGCGAGGCCGATAGTGGGCCTACCTGGTAGCCGCGCTGTTGCACGTACAGGCCGAGCATGCCGCACGCGGCCAGGACGTAGAGCTCCCAACTGGTCAGTGCGGTGCCGATGCCGACCCGGAACAGCTGGGTGACATTCTCCGTGAGAGCGGCGGAGATGCCGAACAGCAGACCCGCGGCCGTGCCCAGCAGCAAGGCTTGCAGGGTCGGCACCCGCACCGTGGTTGCCACTGCGATGCCGGCGACGATCGCACCCAGCGTCAACCCCAGCGGCAGCATCCATTGATGCCAGGGCGCGTCGGTCACCCCTTGGGTCGGGTCCCCGATCACCAGGAAGCAGGCCAGCGCGATCGACAGCGCCGCCGCCTGCATCCACATCTCCACCGTCACCCGGCGGCCGCTGTAGTGCGCGGCCAGCGGCAGCGCGAACACCAGTGCCGTCACCAGGATCGGCTGGACCACCAGCACCGAGCCCAGCGCCAGCGCCGCCACCTGGAACGCGAAACCGCCCGCGTCCCCGATCAGACCCGCCAACCATCGCGGATTCCGAATCAACTTGGCGACCAGTGCTTCCCCTTCGGGCACATCCGCCGCGGCCCGCTGCTGCGCCACCGCCGACACCGCGAACAAGATCGCACCGATGAACGCACAGATCACCGCTGCCACAGGTAGGTTTCCCACCCGGTCAGTCTGCCCGACCACCCTATGCCGGTCGGTCGCCAGGGGCCCGCTACCAGCGGAATGCGAGGCGGTCGACAGCAAGGGGCGGCCGTCAGCGGTCGATTTCCTCGGCCCAGGCTTGCAGGCCGGCCAGGAAGCCCCGGCGTTCCTCGGCGCCGAGCCGGGACATGGCGCGCAGCAGGGCGTCGGAGCGCCGGTTGATGAAGGTGGCCACATCGTCGCGGCGGTCGTCGGGGAGCGACAGCAGGGTCCGGCGATTGTCGTCCGGGTCGTTGTGGCGTTGCAGCCAGCCGGCCCGATTCAGTTCTCCCGCAAGCTGACTCGCGTTGGTGAGGCTGATGCCGAGGCGACGGGCCAGCTCGCTCACGCTGATGCTGCCCGCGGCCAGCACCTGGGCCAGGACGGCGCCGTGGCGATTGCCCAGCCCGTCCGCCTCGAAGGACGTGCGCAGGGTCGAGGGCATATCGCCGTGGGCGCGGCGGAAATGCGTGGCGATGAGCGGCGCCAGCGCCTCGAGCCGCCGCTGCTCCTCGGCGCTCACCGGTGCGCCCGCGGTGTGCGCCGGTCGCGGTGAACGAGGCACGAACCCTCCGATCGATGTCGAACCGCTGTCTTGACAGAGTCAGGATACAGGTTCAAAAATCAGAACTGTTCAGAAAGATGAACTATCTGTGCACCACTGACCTCTCGAAAGGCTCGCCCATGCGCACCCGCCTGCTCACCGCAGCCGCTCTGCTCACCACCGGATACCTGTGCGGCGCATTCGGTTACGGCTTGATCAATGTCGCCCAGGCATTCAAGACCGTCCCCCTGGACGTCCGCTTCACCTTCCATACCGCCCTCATGAAGGTCAACGGTCCCGTCATGCAATCGGCCATGGCGCTGGCCGCGCTGACCTCACTGCTGCTGGCCGTCTACAGCGGCGGTCTCGTGCGCCGTTTGGCCGCCACGTCGTTCGGCCTCGAGGTGACGAGCTTCGTCATCACACGATTCGGCAACGTCCCCATCAACGGCAAGATCAAGCAGTGGGCGGTGGGCCCGGTCCCCGCCGACTATGCCCAGCTGCTGCATCGCTGGGAGCTGTTCCACATCGCCCGCACCACGACGGCACTGCTGGCCTTCGTGCTCATAGTCACCGTGGCCGTCTTCGTCCAGTCCGCACCGTCGCGTCAGGCGGTTCTGGTGGCCCCCAACTGAATTCGGGCGGTCGGGGCGGCGCCGTGATAGAAGTACCGTCCCAGTCCGACCGAGAACACCAGCATCCCGTACAGCGCGTGCTCGACCGAGGCGGTGAACAGCGACTGCGTCCGCATGTACCGCGCGGCGAACAACCAACCGCCGACGCTGCTCGCCGCCACCGAGAACCAGCTTCCGAACACGATGTGCACGTAGCCGAAGGCCGCGGCGCTGGCCGCCACCATCGCCCGCCCGTCACCGAACACCGGCTGGTAGCGGTGGAACAGGAACGACCGGAAGATCAACTCTTGCGGATACACGCTCAGGGCGGGATACAGCACCATCACCGCCAGCCAGATCAGCGGATTCCGCCGCGGCAGATCGAACAGATCCTCCCGGCGCAGCGCCGCGGTCACGGCGGTCAGCGCCACCGCGTTCGCTCCGGCGGTCACCGCCATCGACCGCGCCTGCTCGGGGAATGCCTCCGCCCGCCACAGCGACCCTCGATCGAATCCCTTCGACCGCCGCAGATACACCGTCACCCCGGTCCCCAGTACCAGCAGCGCCGGAATCGGCGGCTTCCCCCGCAGTACCGCGTTGTAGAGGGTCGTCCCGCCGAAGAACAACGCCGCGTACTCGGCAGCCAGATAAACCCGCCGCCACCGCCGAATTCTCATGGGCTCCACCATAATTTCCCGCACGTCACCGCGCTGATCGGAACGGATTCTCCCGATTCCCACTTCGCTGACGTCATGTCTAGTTAGTCTGTGCAGTGTTAGCGAATCTGGATTGCTAGGACCTCTCGTGAGCTACTCACTCATCATCGGCAGCGGCACGATCGTCGACGGGACCGGAGCGGAACCGTATCCGGCCGACATCGCGGTGGAGAACGGACGGATCGCGGTGATCGCCGCGCCCGGGGCGCTCGCGAACGCGGTGGCGCAGAACCGGATCGACGCGACGGGGCTGCTGGTCACCCCGGGCTTCGTGGACATCCACACGCATTACGACGGGCAGATCACCTGGGACCCGCAGCTCACGCCCAGCTGCTGGCACGGCGTGACGACCGTGGTGATGGGGAACTGCGGAGTCGGGTTCGCCCCGGTCACGCCCGAGAAGCGGGAGTGGCTGATCGGGCTGATGGAGGGTGTCGAGGATATTCCGGGCGCGGCGCTGTCGACCGGAATCCGCTGGGACTGGCAGTCTTTCCCGCAATTCCTCGACGCACTGGACCGGCTGCCGCTGGCCATCGACGTCGGCACACAGGTGCCGCACGGCGCGGTGCGCGCATACGTGATGGGGGAGCGGGGCGCGAAGAACGACCCCGCCTCGCCCGAGGACATCGCCATGATGGCCAAACTGGTGCGCGAGGGCATCGAGGCCGGGGCACTGGGCTTTTCGACCTCACGCACGATCGTGCACCGCGCCATCGACGGTGAACCCGTGCCCGGCACCTTCGCCGCCGAGGAGGAACTGTTCGGCATCGGCCAGGCGCTGGCCGACGCGGGCGCGGGCGTGTTCGAACTCGCCCCCGCCGGCATCATGGGCGAAGATCTCGCCGCCCCCGATCGCGAACTGGCCTGGATGCTGCGCCTCGCCGAACAGACCGGCCGCACGGTGAGTTTCGGCCTCCTGCAACACGACGGCGCACCCGACGACTGGAAACGCCTGCTGGACGCGGCCGCCGCCGCCTTCGACTCCGGAATCCCGGTGCGCCCACAGGTTTCCGCACGGCCACTGGGCCTGCTGATCGGCCTGCAGACCTTCAACCCGTTCTCGTTCCGGCCCTCCTACCAGGCCGCGGTCGAACGCGCGGGCCAGAACCTGGACGCCCTCGTCGCCGAACTCCGCGATCCCGCGCTGCGCGAGACGATCCTGACCGAGGCCGATCTCCCCGACAATCCGATGGCCTTCATCAGCATGGGACTCGACCGCACATTCACCCTCGGCGACCCGCCCGACTACGAACCGGACCCGGAAACCAGCCTGGCCGGCGACGCCACCCGCGCGGGTCTCGAACCGTTCCACTACATCTACGACCAGCTGCTCTCCCGCGACGGCCGGGCACTGTTCTACCGCCCGCTGCTCAACTACTCCCGCTTCACACAGGATCCGATCCGCGAGATGCTCCTGCATCCGGCCACCGCGGTGGGTCTCGGCGACGGCGGCGCGCACGTCGGCGCGATCTGCGACGCCTCCAACACCACCTACCTGCTCACCCACTGGGCGCGCGATCGTGCGCGGGGCGAACGCATTCCGCTGCCCCTGGCGATCCGGAAGATGACCTACGACACCGCCCAGATGTACGGGCTGGACGACCGCGGCGTCATCGCCGTCGGTAAGAAGGCCGACCTCAATGTGATCGACTTCGAGGCGCTGCGCCTACTGCCGCCCGCCATGGCCTACGACCTGCCCGGTGGTGCTCGCCGATTGCTACAGCGCGCCGAAGGCTACCGCGCGACGATCGTCTCCGGCGAGGTCGTGCTCCGCGACGGCGAGGACACCGGCGCCCGGCCCGGCGCCCTCATCCGCTCCCAGCGTTCACACTGATTGCCGGACGTGACCGCCGTGTTCACCGTTCGACAACGGGTGAACGCCCTACATCGAGCCCCAGGACTGCCCTTTCGGGTGAAGTGACGTCGGCCGGGGCGGATCAGCTCAGCTGGACCACGGCGGTGGCGCGGCCGAATACCTTGCGGCCCTCGTGCATTGCGGTGATCGCGACCGCGGCGGTGCCGGCCACCGGATCGATCGCCTTGACCTTGCCGGTGAATTCGATCGCGGTCGGCCCCTCGCTGCCCACGTAGACGGGATTGCTCATGCGCACACTCAGCCGCTTCATCGCGCCCGGATCACCCAGCCAGGACGTGACGAAGGCTCCGGCATAGGCCATGGTGAGCATGCCGTGCGCGACCACGCCACGCTCCAGACCCACCATGCGGGCGGCGTCGGGGTGCCAATGGATCGGATTCGCGTCGCCCGCCACCCCCGCGTAGCGGACCAGATCGCCGAGGGTGAGAAAGACTGTGCGACTGGGCAACTCATCGCATTCGCGGAGCGAGCCGACCGCCCGCGAGTGGGTGCTCCGGTACGTGGCCGGCGTGGGGATCCAGTCGACGAGCTCGACCCGTTCGGGCGAATGCCGCACGAACGGGTCCAGGCCGCGGTGCACCAGCGCCCCGATCCGCTGTGCCACCTCCGCGGTCTGTGCCGACCGTTCCGACCGCGAGATCATGCTGGTCGTCCCCGTGACCACCGCCTCGCCCCACTGATCGGTGACGACATTCTCGAACACCAGCATGTCCCCGCCGAACGCCTGCCGGAACGACTGCAGCACCACATTGCTGGTCAATCGATCCCCGACCAGAACCGGCCGATGGAACTCCAGCACCTGATCCGTGTGCACCGAAGCCCGCAGGTCATAACCCATCAGCAGCTTGCTCACCCCGTGCAGCACCGGGCCGCCCAGCAGCGCCACGAATGTCGGCGAAGCCGGCAATGCCGAATACCCCAGCGCGGCCGCGACCTCGTCATCCCAGTGCGCCGCATGCTCGTCCTGAACCGCTGCCGCGAACTCCAGCACCTTCTCGCGCCCGACCTCGTAATACCCGTCCAGCCGGAAGCGCCGCCCCGCCATCTCCCGCGCGTGTTCGATCGCATCGAACCCGTCTCGGGTATCCACGCCGACCCCGGCCTCCATTACCCCACCTCCTGCACGAACCGAAGCGAACGATCTCGAGTCATCGATGTAGGGCAACAGCCGTGTGGTCCAGCGAACCCCGGGTCGATCGAACGTGGGTCGAGCGAAACCTGTAACGGCGTGACAAGGCAGAGTAACCAACGCGAGCCCATTTCTGTCGCAGCGACCCCGAAGCGGACAAAGACCCCCGAGTGAGCAGACAGCTCGGCGACGGTGGTGAGGACCACCGGATCGGCGTGATCGAATAGGGCCATGCTGTTCCGCCAGCTCGAGTATTTCGTCGCGCTCGCGCGGGAGCGTCATTTCGCGCGGGCCGCGGCCGCCTGCTACGTGTCGCAACCGGCGCTGTCGGAGGCGATACGCAAACTGGAGAACGAATTGAAGGTGCCGCTCGTGAAGCGCGGCCGCACCTTCGAGGGGCTGACTCCCGAGGGGGAGCGGCTGGTGCTGTGGGCGCGCCGCATCCTGGCCGACCACGATGCGCTCAAACAAGAGGTCACCGCGCTGCGGACCGGTCTGTCCGGCGAGCTGCGGCTGGGTGTCATCCCCGCCTCCGCCGCGACCATCGCGCTGCTCACCGACCCGTTCTGCGCCGCGCATCCGCTGGTCCGGGTCCACGTAGAGACCAGCCTGGCCTCCGCGGACATCGTCGATCGGTTGCGCCGGTTCGAACTCGACGCGGGCGTCATCTACCCCGACGGGCAGGACACCTCCGGACTGACCGTCACGCCCCTGTACCGCGAAGAGCAGGTGCTGCTCGTCGGCGCCGACCTGGTCGCCGAGCGGACGAGCCCCCTCGACTGGATCGACATCGTGGAATTGCCGCTGTGCCTGCTGAATCCCGGAATGCGAGGCCGCCAGCTGGTCGATTCCGCTCTTGCCACCCGGAATCTGGTCGCGCACCCGCGTCTCGAAACCGACTCGGTCGCAACCCTTTTCGCGCATGTCGTCACCGGTCGCTGGGCCACGGTCATCCCTTCGACGTGGCTGCGCACCACGCCGCCACCCGCCGGAGCCCGGGTCGTGCCCCTGCGAGACCCTGCCGTCGGCTCGATGATCGCGCTGGTCATCCAGTCGGACGAACCGGTCCCTACGCTGGCCCGGGCCCTGATCGAAACCGCCCGCGCCGCGCGCCCCGGTGTCGTCGAGCACGAGCACACAGATCGCCCACCCACCCAGCGTGGTCCAGAAGCGAGTTGATCTTCGGGGAGTGCGGTGGTCCCGAAGTGCGCTGATTGCCGGGCTTGCACCGCCGTGTCGAGATGCGGTGGTCGCCGGGCCGGGTCGACCGGCGTTGATCGGCGTTGTTTATCGACGAATAAGAATTGCCGTTTGAACTGGGCATTCATAATCGACGACAATGGGTTGGCGGACGAATACCCGCGGATCTGTGTCCCCTCCGTTGTCGGATCGTGAGCGTCGGTCCGCTCGTCCGTCACCACCTCGCGCGAACTCCGGCTCACACCGTCGGTGGGCGTGCCGTATCTCTATGCCCGGTGGCGCCACTGCCACCGGCAGGCGATGCGGAGCTGCTCGTACGACGATCGGAGACCGGCTGTGCACCCGATACGCGGACTGACGCGCGAACTGCTGGTGGTCGGTCCCCGCGGCGACGACCACCACCATGCGGTGCGTGTCGCGGCCGGGCTGGCGATCCCGGGCATGGTGCTGGTGCTGGCGGGCCGGACGGATCTGCTGGTGTTCGCGGTATTCGGCTCCTTCGTCGGCATGTGCGGGCGTGGCCGCAGCCGCTGGTCACGGCTGCGGCACCAGTTGCTCGCGGCCGCGTTGATCGGTGCGGGCGCGGCGATCGGCGTCCTGCTGGCGGCGATCCATGCCCGTCCGGTGCTCCTGGTCGCCGTCGAGACCGGATTCGCCGCTGCCGGTTCGTTGTTCGCCGACCGTGCCGGACTGCGGCCCGGCGGCCCCTTCTTCGGGTTGTTCGCGCTCGGCGCGCTGGCGTCGGTTCCCGCGTGTGCGGCCGCACCATTGCCGGGACTGTCGCTGTTCGCCGTCACCGCGCTGCTCTGCGTCCTGCTCGGGACGCTGCACGCCGACACGGTCGCGCCGACCACAGAAGCCCGGGCGTTCGAGCTGGGGGAGTCGGCGCGCCACGCCGGCCGCTATGTCCTCGCGGTCGCGCTCGCCGGTGCGGTCGGGGTGGGGTGGGGTGTGGCCCATGCCAATTGGGCGATGGCCGCGGCGGCGGTACCCCTGGCGGCCCAGGGTGCGCGCGGCCACGTCCTGCGCGGGATACACCGCGTACTGGGGACTTTCGTCGGCCTCGCCGCCACCGCGGTCCTGCTGTTGCCGCATCTGCCCGCGGCGCTGCTCGGCGTGCTGGTCTTGCTGCTGCTGTTTCCCACCGAACTGTTCATGGCCCGCAATTACGCTCTCGCACTGGGCTTCTTCACCCCGCTGATCATGGTGATGACCGACCTCGCCGCGCCCGCCGACCCGGTTCGGCTGCTGCTCGACCGCGGCACGGACACCATCCTCGGGGTGGGCGTCGGTATCTGCGTAGCCATCGCCACCCGGCCGCGGACGACTCCCGGGCCGTCGCAGCCCGAACCGGCCGAGGATCGGGGCCGCGTCGCGCCGGGGCCGGAACCTCGCCCGTGAGCCGAGCGTCGAAAGCTCTGTATTCGCGACGCCGGTCAGCGACCCGAGGCCTCGACCCGGACATTGACGTTCTTCATGATCGGCTGGTCGCTCTGGGTGCTGTAGTCGCCGATCGCGCACAGCACATTCATCTCCGGCATGTACCCGGCCGCGCAACCCCGCGGAATGTCATAGGGAATGACCTTGTAGCCGCTCAGCTTCCGCGTGCTGCCGTCCCGGGCGATGCTGGTGATGTCGACCTCGTCGAACTCCCTGAGCCCACGCTCGCGCATATCGTCGGTGTTCATGAAGATCAGGGTGCGCAGATTCTTGATGCCCCGGTAGCGATCGTTGTCCGAATAGATGGTGGTGTTCCACTGGTCGTGTGAGCGCACGGTCGCCAGCGTCAGCACATCCGCGTTCTGTGCAAGTTGCGGCAGCGGGGCCGCGGAGAACTCCGCGCGCCCCGACGGCGTGCGGAAGACGAGTTCGCGTGCGGGCTGGCGGATCCGGAACCCGAGCGGCAACCGCACTCGGCGGTTGAAGTCCTCGAATCCGTCCAGCACGGCGGCCATGGTGTCGCGGATGCGGTCATAGTCGCCGACGTAGTCCTGCCAGGGGGTGTGGCTGTCGGGTAGCGCGGCGCGCGCGATACCGGCGATGATCGCCGGCTCGGAGAGCAGATGCGGGGACGCAGGCTTCTTCATGCCGGTCGAGAGGTGCACCATGCTCATCGAGTCCTCCACCGAGGCGGACTGGATCCCGTTGCGCTGCATGTCCTTCTCGGTGCGGCCCAGGCAGGGGAGGATGAGCGCACGCCGTCCGTGCACCAGATGGCTGCGATTGAGTTTGGTGCTGACGTGGACCGTCAACTCGCAGTTGCGCAATGCCTCGAAGGTGTACGCGGTGTCCGGCGCGGCGAGCGCGAAGTTCCCGCCCATCCCGATGAACACCTTCACCTGCCCGGCCGTCATCGCCTCGATGGTGGCGACCGTGTCCAGGCCGTGCGCGCGCGGCGGCTCGATGCCACACACCTGGCCGAGCCGGTCCAGGAACGCCTCGGTGGGCCGATGGTCGATGCCGCAGGTGCGATTGCCCTGCACATTGCTGTGCCCGCGCACCGGTGACGGACCCGCGCCCTCACGGCCCAGATTGCCGCGGAGCAGCAGCAGGTTCACGATCTCGCGCACCGTGTCGACGCCGTGCTCGTGCTGCGTGACTCCCAGACACCAGCTGACGATGGTGCGGTCGGCGGCACGGTAGATGTCCACCGCCGCGCGGATTCGCGCTTCGCTGACTCCGGACAGCTGTTCGATCTCGGCCCACGAGGTGGCCTCGCAGACCGCGCGATAGGCGTCGAACCCGCTGGTGTAGCGGTCGATGAATTCGTGGTCCAGCGCCTTCGGATCCGACTTCGATTGCTCCAGAACGGCTTTGGCCATACCCCGGAGCAGGGCCATATCGCCGCCGATGCGGGGCTGCAGGTTCAGGTTGCTGGTCGGCGTCGCCCGGAAGGTTGCCATCGCGAGGAATTCGTGGGGGATGATCGCCTTGCGCGCCGCGGCCTCGACCAGCGGATTGATGTGCACGATCCGCGCGCCCCGCTTGTGGGCCTCGACCAGTGCCGTCAGCATGCGCGGCGCGTTCGACGCCGCGTTGACCCCCAGGATGAACAGCGCGTCCGCCTCTTCCCAATCCTTCAGATCGACTGTGCCCTTGCCGGTTCCGAGCGAGGCCTGCAACGCGCGACCACTGGCTTCGTGGCACATGTTCGAGCAGTCCGGCAGATTGTTGGTGCCGAGCTCCCGCGCGAGCAGCTGATACAGGAAGGTGGCCTCGTTGCCGAGCCGGCCGGACGTGTAGAACGCCGCCCGATTCGGGTCGTCCAGCTCACGCAGCGCGCGTCCGGCCATCTCGAACGCGTCCGCCCAGGAGATGGGGACGTAGCGGTCGGTATCGGGGTCGTAGCTCATCGGTTCCGTCAACCGGCCCTGATTCTCCAGGTCGAACTCGCTCCACCCCGACAGCTCCGTGACGGTATGGGCCGCAAAGAATTCGCGCCCGACGCGCTTGTGGGTCATCTCCCAGGTGACATGCTTGATGCCGTTCTCGCAGATGTCGAGATGCAGGCCCTTCATGTCGTCGGGCCATGCGCACCCGGGACAGTCGAAGCCGCCGTTCTCGTGGTTCATCTTCAGGATCGCGCGGGGCCCGATGATGGGCTCGCCCTCGCGGGCCAGGAGACCGGTCACGCTCTTGGCGGCACCCCAGCCGGCCGCGGGGTGATGGTAGGGGTGGAAAACGGGTTCGTGCTCTTCGCTCTCGCCGACGCTCTCGGGTGAAACCGTGGCCATCACGTATCCCTTCGACGATCCGATGATCCGACCGGGCCGGGCCCGAAACTGTCCTCATCCTCGCCACTGCTCGCCGATGACGTCCAAGACGCATCAACAAACAAACGATAGATCTCGCCGATCACCGCGCGCGGGCGCCCCGCCGATTCTGCCCGGGACAGCAGAAAGGCCCGGCGTGAGCCGGGCCTGATCTGTATGAAACATGGTGCGCGATACTGGGATTGAACCAGTGACCTCTTCCGTGTCAGGGAAGCGCTCTCCCGCTGAGCTAATCGCGCGGGTCTTTTGCTCTTCAAAAAGAAGAGGCGGCGACGGGAATCGAACCCGTGTGCACGGCTTTGCAGGCCGTTGCCTCACCACTCGGCCACACCGCCAAGCAGGCCGTGTTGGCCTCTCGAGCGGATGACGGGATTCGAACCCGCGACCCTCACCTTGGCAAGGTGATGCGCTACCAGCTGCGCTACATCCGCATTTCGTCCCGGGCGCCTTTCGGCTGTCCCGCTGACGAGAGAGAACATTAGCCGACGATCTGCGCAGGTAACAAATCGCCTGGTAGGAGGGGGTAAATCTGAACTACAGGCATGTAGTTCCGCCGGTCGTCCGGGGCGGGGAGGACCGGGTGGGCACGAATCGCGATCCATCCCACCGCGCCCGGGCGACGGGTCCGTGTCGCTTCGGCAACGCGCCGGTGAAGCCTCACCCATCACACCGCCCTCAGAAACCTCAGTTTTACGCTGTTGTGCACGCGATTTGGTGTGACAGCAACCGGGTGTGTAATCTTCATTCTCGTTCGAGCGGCATCGCAAACGCCGGTCCGGACAGTCGCCTTGGCGACAACCCGCGGTTCTATAGCTCAGCGGGAGAGCACTCGCCTCACACGCGAGGGGTCGCTGGTTCGATCCCAGCTAGAACCACCAGAAGAGGCCTATTCGAACCGGCGTTCGCCCGCCGGTTCGGGTAGGCCCCTTTCAGTATGTCGAGGGTTGCAGCCGCTCAGAATGCCGCGCGCTGGGGGCGCTGGCGCATCGCAGCGAGGCGGCGGGATCGAGAGCCGTCATGCCGCGGCCCCGGACACCGGCGTCTACTGAAAGTTCCTTTTGAACCAGTCGACCAATTCCTGTTCGGACTTGGGACGGTTGTAGGGAGAATCGGGCCGGTCGGATAGGAAGCCGATGACGGTATCAGCGCTCTGATCCACAGCGAGGAGCGACGGAAAGGGCTGCCCGGTTGATCGATCGGTGGCGCAGGCGAACCGGCCGACCGTCGTGCCCTTTCGAATCCACGATTGGTCGGGAACCGTCGCATCCCCGCACGCGTGGCCGTCGAGCAGGATCCTGAAGAAATCGAAAACCCGGCTCGCGGCCGCATGGTCGGGAGACTGCGAGAAGGCTGCGAACGGTACACCGGACTCGTTGCCGAAGCAGAAAGCGGCGGCGGTCACATTGTTGGAGGGGGGTTCGACGTGTCGGCAGTACCGTGGGTTGTAGGCGGCGGGGAGTTCGGCGAGCAGGGCGCGGTCGGCCGGAGTGTAGAAGTCAGGGTCCGCCGGAGTGGTCTTGAAAAGCGAATTCCCGTCTCCTTTGTCGCGCACCTGATAGGCCAATGCGGCGCTGCCGCCGGCCGACTCGTCGAAGAAGAAAACCGCTATGACGAAGGCCGCCTCGTTTGTCTGGATCAGCGCCGGTGTCGGTGGTGTCGTCGTCGCACGCGTGAAGCAGGCCATCCGCCCGACCTCCCTGCCGGCCTTCGTCGCGGGGCCGTCGGGGCCGGGTGGATCGCCCGGACAGCTGCTGGCGTGTAGATCGCGGCTGACGAGGCGGTAGGTCAGGTGTAGTGCATCGGCATTGGGAAAAAGATGGAAATCGCCACTGGCCGAACTGATTTCGGCAATCCCGTCGCATGCGAGATGGGCTTTGTCCCCGTAGGTCCCCGGGTTCTGGTGATGGCAAGTGTTGCGGCTGTACGCCGCGGGCAGGATTTTCAGCAGGGTGACATCGTCGTCGGTGAATTCGGCTCTCGCCGGCCCTGTCGTTGGTGATGCGGACTTGTGGAGCAGCGGCCAGGCGCCGACGGCCGCGGCGGCCAAGACCGCGACCGCGGCAGCGGCAGCGCCGATCCAGAGGCGGCGTGGCCGGCGCCTGCCCGCCGGCACGGCTCGGGCCTCGGGTGTGGAGGTCGCCACAGGTGTGGAACGCGCCGTAACCGTGGGCTCGCCGTCGACGGTGACGGTGGCACTGCCGTCTTCGGCGTCGCCGGGCGAGGATGCCAGTGCGGCGCGGGCGGCGGCGGCAAGTTCGCCGGCGCCGGTGTAGCGCTGATCGGCCGACTTCGCCATGCCGCGAGCAACGACAGCGTCGATCGCGACCGGTACTCCCGGTGCGCGGGTGCTCGGTCGGGGTGGAGGTTCGAATAGGTGTGCGTGCATGACAGCGGCGTCGCTGCCGTCGTTCGGGTAGGGGCGGGTGCCGGTCAGGCATTCGTGCAACACGCACGCCAGGGCATACACATCGACAGCCGCCGTGGTCGGGCCGGATTGGAAACGCTCGGGTGCCATGTAGTTGAACGACCCGATCGCCGAACCGGTCTTGGTCAGGCGCTCGTCGGTGTTCGTATTGGCCAGGCCGAAGTCGACCAGGTAGGCGAACCCGTCGTGGGTGAGCAGGATGTTGTCGGGCTTGACGTCGCGGTGGATCAGGCCTTCGTGGTGTGCGGCGTCGAGCGCGGCGGCGATCTGGCCGATCACCGCGATGGCTTGCTCGGGTGGCAGGGGGCCGGCGGTTCTCAGCACGGTGCCCAGGCTTTCGCCGCGCACCAGCCGCATGTCGATGTAGAGCAGCCCGTCGATCTCGCCGTAGTCATGGATAGGGATGACGTGCGGCTCCTGCAGCACTGCGGCGATGTGGGATTCGCGCCGGAATCGGGCCCGATAGACCGGGTCGTCGGCCAGTTGTTCGGGCAGCACTTTCAAGGCGACCACCCGGCCCTTGGTGGTATCGAGCGCCTCGAACACTCTGCCCATGCCGCCGGAACCGATCAACCGCCGCAGCCGATACTTCCCGAACGTCGCCCCGGGCGTCAGCGGTAGCCGTGGGCTACTCACGCCCGCCCCGTATGTAGTGCAGGTGACCTGCGCAGGTCGGTTGCTCCGGCACCGTGCCGGGCGCGTTCGGGCAGGTGCCCGGCTCCCAGGATGGTCCGATCGGATATCGCATCACCGCACCGACTTCCGGAATTCCCGCCGACGAGGGTTACCGACACGAAGCCCCGTAATCAAGCATGTCACGGTTCACTGCACCCGGCGACGCTTCGGACAACCTCCAGCAAACCCAAACGCGACATAGCCGTCACCGCCGAGATACGACTACCCCGAAAAGTTCATGCACGCGTGCTTCGACGCTGTCCGTGACGGCGCCGTGCGACCCGGGGCACCGGCACCGCGGGCCCGATCGTGACGTGTGCGAGCAACCCCGGTAGGTCGATGCCCAGATGCCGGGTGACCTCACCCAGCGCGTTGTCGAGTGCCGCCCGCATGGAACCCGGCTGGGGATGCAGCCGGACAATGGTGTCCGCGTGGCGGATTTCGACGTGGCAGACCTTGTCACCCTGGGCGCACCCGGCGACCGGCCGCGGTGCACCGATAACGACATGGGCCTCACCGCCGCGGCGGGTGACCCGGCCGCTGATGAACATCTGCACTCCTGTACTTCCCCTCGAGCGACCATTTCCACCGTGACGGTTCGATTGCTGCTCAGGCCGAGTGGATCGAAAGAGTCTGCGGGTCGATCCACTCAGCCGCCGAGCACGATGCACCGCTCGGAGTCGGCGAAGCGGGGCATCGATTCCGGAGCCGTCCACTGTGACCCCGGCCGGATGATCCGAAATGAGAATGCGGCGCGATAACCGCACCCGGACTCTCGCCATGCTCCACGATCGGCTCACCCGCACAGCACCGTATCGAGATCCTGTCCTGGAGCGGCCCGAATACCGCGCTGGTGGCACGAATCGAGAGTGCTCAGGCACGGAAGGTCACCGATATCTCGGAATTAGCTATGCGATTGAGATCATCGACGCCTTCATCGCCCGTCTGCACGTTCTGCTGGACACACCCACAGTCGTGCGCCCTGTCGCAGTGGCGCCCTCGGCCAGTGGTCGACACCGGCTCGCAGAGCCCGCGGCGACCGCAGCCCCTGCTCGCCTACGTGGCTGAAACCAGGGGTTCCGAGTTACTGAGCGGCAGGAGCAGGTGGGGTGAATCCCTATGCGTCGATTGCGGATTGGAGATCCCGCACGCGGGTCGTTCCCTGCCGGGCCGTGCTCGAGGCGGTTCGATCCTCGTATGACAGCGGTCCCACGGGCCGTCTACCGGGTGTCAATCGCCGACCGCCCGCGGCGGTGCGCTGAGTGCATGCGCCGCACCGAGAGATGCGCCTATGCCGGCACCGATGGCCGCAATGGGAACCTCCATGAGGGCCATACCGTAAGCAGCGCCTACGGGAACCGCCGCAAGGCCGATCGGCGCAAATGGCAGGCCGATCGCCGTGCCCATCATGCCACCGACGACCCCACCGAACAGCCCGAAGGGGCTGGCCGCCACTGCCCCTGCCGTTACGCCGACCGCAGCGCCGCCAATAATTTCTCCTGCGACGCGGTCAGACCGGCTGCGCTCCATCCCGATCGAGTCGAGGAAGGTTGCCGTGGCCGCCTCGGCCTGGGCGGCGCCATCGTTCAGCTGGATTGCCTGCTCACGATTCAGCCACTCCGGTGAATCGACCTGCACGTCACCGAAGCGCAATTTGCCAGGCGGGGGCGCGATCGGCGGCACCGGGGCTACCGGTACGGGCGCATGCAACTCTCCCAAGGGTGCGAGGTACTTGTTTTCCGGCATCGGACGCGCCCACTGCAGCGAACTCAGCGTGTCATCTGGAATCCGAAGGCCTTGGTACGGATGCACATTGGGTGCTTCAGCCGCGGGCCACTGCACCGGCTGGTCAGGTCGAGGCTGGTCGCCCCGGAGCCGGTCAGGCTGCGATCCTTCGGGCTGAGTCTGGCCGGGCCGGGCCGGGTCGGCCAGACGCTGGTCCTGTTGAGGCTGGTCGGACTGCGACACTTCGGTGCTCTCAGTGGGAGCGGCGTTCGCGGGCTCGGTTCCCGCCAGCCCCAACGTCACTGGAACGACTCCCACGACGGCCAACGACACCAATTTGTATCGGGGCTGGTGTGGGGCTCTATGTTTGCCTGTGCTCATCGAACGCCTTTCATGTGGAAAGAGAATTTCCGCTCCTACGCCACAGCCGCCGGTGGTGAGTGTAATTTTCGCGCGTACTTTCTAATTCGATCTCGAGTCAAGCCTCGGCAACTTGCGGGCGTTCGGCGAGGGCAGCCGAACGCCTGTATGGAATACCTATATCCGCTCTGTGCTATAGACGTTCGGACTGTGTGAGTCGACACCCCCGCACATCAGGCCCGCGAACCGCGCGATATTCGGTAGCCGCTGAAATCGCGGTCGTAACCGACGCACGGATGGGAACCGACCGGAAACCTATCCACCGCGGACCAGGACGTCAAGCACTGCCACATGCTGGCGTGTCACATGGCTTATTCGTGCAAAACGGGCAAAATGTGAATATTGGTCAGGGTGCACGCCAGGGGGTGATTCGTCTAGGGGCGCCACCATCGATTGTGGAGTTCAAGGACAATCTCTGACCGCGAAGACCTCATGCAATTCGGTCCCAGCGAGAATCTGATCTTGGTGACCCCTCCGCGGCCCCGTCGTTCATCGGCAATCGTTCATCGGCATCGGGCGACGGAAGGGTAATACGGTGGCGAGTTCACCAGACCACCGGGAATCGTCGAGTGTGTTCAGCTCTTTCACGGATCCGGACCGCACGCGCCCCGATGTCTCGGATCTCACCGAGCAATAGCAACACCCGTCGCAGACCACCGTGATGGCCGGCGGGTAGCTCCGGCGCTTCCGCAGGCGCGCCGACATCAGATCTGCGACCGTCTGCGATCTCGCTGCCGCCCACGTGCTGCCGGTCGCCCGGCCCGTCCGCGCACGTCGCAGTGCCCGCATGTCCGCACCCTCAGAATTCATAGCAGATGACTCTAGCCGTTCGGTCGTGGCTGGCTATGGATTTGCAGGATTAAGCCGCATCAAATCCTTGAAATTCCTGGCGGGTCTCGGGGGTTGGACCGACTGGGCGAGTCCAGCCGCCGATCCGGCGCTCTGCGGCAGAACCTCGAGTCGGCGGCCGGCGCGACCTCGATGCGAATGGAATCCGACCCAGCCGGGTTGTTTTGATCGAATTGTCCGATTGAGGACCGTCCTCGAAGCGGTCAGCGTCTGCCACCCATCATGGCCCAGCCGAAAAACAGGCCCAGAAGCGTCCAGATGGAAATCACCTCGGCGATCATCACAATGCTCATGTGATCACAGCTTTCATCGAGTGGCCTCCGAACACGAGCCGAAGCTGTCCAGGGGGTATGCCGACGACTCCGACGGTGGGTCATTCAATAGTGGCATCGGAATCTTTTTCCGCATGAAGTGCCCTTTGGTGTATTTATACGGACTAAAGCGCACCGCCGTGCGGAACTCACGAGAGGTCGCTGCACACCAGCACATTGCGGGCCAGGTCCTCGAGATTCCGTCTAGCGCGCACCGCTGACCAGGGGTCTTTGGCGAACAGTCCCGGATAGCGTTCACAGTAGGCAATGAAGGTAGATCTTTCGGTAACCCAGACAACCCGGAAATCGTTGAATGTTACGTGCTCGGCGTACACTGCGCTCCGTCCATGCAATCGGCACCTAGACTTGCCCAAACACGATCGGTGAACATGTTTCCCCCCGAGCGGTGGTGTCGGGGATAGACGACACCACCGCGACGTTGCGGAGCGCAGAAGGGCGTTCGTTCCACAACGTCAGGATCCGCCTGAGGGGGATAGCGGATCATTCGCCACATTACAGCTATTGGGCAATAATTGATGGATAAAGAGGAAAGGTTTCCTGTTTGTCGGATTGGTGACCGTCTCTATTCGGACAAAGCACCCGCAGCCTCGGTTCTGGGATTCCAGCAAACGTGCCAGTCACCCTGCGTGCGGGATGGATCGACAGGTGCCAGACCCATCCTGTTGTGTTAGCTGGATAATGGCCCTATTGCTGCGCGCCCGATGCGCGGCCGCGGTGAACCGGCTTCGCCGGCCCCGGTGATCGCAAGGAGTGCGTTGAACACAGCGGTGGCCGGCTTCGCGGTTGGTGGCGATTCTCGTCGCGCCGATCCCCTGGTGCGCACCTTATGTCCAATGTTCGGAGTTTGTCCGTTTTGCACGAACAAGCCATGTGACACGCCAGCCATGTGGCAGTGCTTGACGTCCTGGTCCACGGTGGTTAGGTTTCCGGTCGGTTCCCATCCGTGCATCGCGCGGTACGGAACACCGTGCAGTTCGCAGGCATGATCTGCGGGAAGTATCGACTCGCGCGGACAGAGATGACGATGGTGTTGATCTAGTCATCCCTGGTGCGTACATGCCATGTACGCACCAGGGATGTTGTCTTGCTCCTGGCCACCTGCTACACGACGCAATCAATGCTGCAATTGTGAGGCGAGAATGAGCACTAACCCATTCGATGACGAAGACGGCAGGTTCTCCGTTCTGGTCAACGACGAAGAACAGTATTGCCTGTGGCCAAGCTTTGCCGATATCCCGAACGGGTGGCATCGAGTGTTCGGTGAGGACAGCCGAGACGCCTGCACGGAATACATCGAGAAGAACTGGACCGATATGCGTCCGAAATCCCTTAGACAGTCGATATCTGCCGATTCCGCAGCAGCTCGGGTCGCCGAGGCTTGACCTGAGGTCGGATTAGCGCAACGTGCGATAAGACGATAGCGCCATGGCAGTCGGCGCAGACGACGAGAGTCTTGCGCCGCCGATTCGCCATAGTCATGCCCTCGTTCTGGTGATGAAGCGGGATCAAGGCATGGCCGATCGGCGCACGCAGTTCTTGGGCGTCCGTATCCGCCCGGCGTGCCGTTCGAATCTCTTGCACAACTCATCAGAAGTCGACAGAGAGGTCATTCATGGCAGAACACCATCTCGCTCGTTCGACCCGGCGGTTCGGGCGTGCTGGATCACTACTGGTCCTCGCGACGGTTCCGCTGTCGGTGGCGATGTTGGAGGTCTCCCCGGCGTCGGCGGATGCGACCAATCCGCCAACGGCGACCAGTCGCAACGATATGAGCGGGAAGCGGGCCGTTCCTGACGGCCGCCTCGCCCCGGTCGACCCGTCCAGTCTGCACCTGCCAACGGCCCTCGCCCCGCCCGTCGCGCCGATCCAGGCGCCGGACGGGACCATTCGCATCGGCTCTGTTTCGGTCGGCCGGCCGGACTGGGTCGACCCCGGGTTCACCGACGGGATCAACGACTCCTACGGGCAGACGGAGGCCATGCTGGCCCAGGGATTCGACTCGGTCGGATTCGCTCCGACGCGGTCGGACCGCATGGCCGCCGATGCTCTGGCCGGTGCACTTGCGGGCAATGTGGTGGCGGGGATCGTTTCCAGCCCGTTGACCTCCACCGGTGCGATGGTCGGTGCCGTCGCCGGTTTCATTTCCGGTATTCCCTTCCTCCCGGCGGGCTTGGTGGTCGTACCGGTAATCGGCGCTGCCATCGGTGCCGCAGTCTTCGCGATCCCTGCGGCCGTGGTCGGTTCCGCAATCGGGGCGGGGGTTGGTGCCCTGGTGGGTGCGCTGGAACCCGCGACACCGAACCTGCCCGCCGATCAGCCGGCGCTGCAGGCCTAGGCCCACCAGAAGGGCCTCATCTTCACCAATTCAGGGTGAAGATGAGGCCCTTTTCGGCTTACGGCAGCGTTGGTCCAAGGCCGAGCCGGGGACGCTGATCCGGCCCCGAGCGGATCTTCGCCGCGGGCGGTGTCGGCGGGCTGTGGTCGGGTATCGCAAGTAGGCGGTGACGTCCCTGCAACCTTCCGGCAGGCAGGCAGGCATACCGGCATTAGCCAGTCGGCGGCGGACTCGCGAGTAGGCACGACATCCGGGCGCTAACAGCTGAAAAGGCTGCTCGGGCTCGGTGGTGTGGGGGACGTCCACGAGGCGTATGACACGGTCAAAGACCGCACGGTTGCGCTCGCGCTGGTGCCTGCAGACCTGGCCGCCGATTCCCGCCACCGGGAGCAATTCCGCCGCGAATCACGTCTCGCGGCACGTTTGCAGGAACCGCATATCGTCCCGATTCACGACTTCGGCGAGATCGACGGATTGCTCTACATCGACCGGCGGCTGGTTCGCAGTGATGACCTCGGAACCCTGCTCGCCCGGCACGGCCCGATGGATGCGGCCGCCGCGGTGGCCGTGGTCGGTCAGGTTGCGGCTGCGCTGGATGCGGCGCATCCCGACGGTGACGAAATCCGCATCGGCACAAGCGATTTCGTCTTCGAGCTGATGGAATGGCCGGTCCATCGGAGATCGTCCGATGGACCGGCCATCGTCGAGCGGCAGCGCTAGTGGTGCTGCAGTTTCCGCTTCATCTCTTTGGTTCGGTCCTCCATGTCCGACCGCGCCCGCTGGCCCTCTCGCTTCATGCCGTCGCCCAACCGGTCCATATCGCGCTTGGCGTCGTCGGCCAGCCGGTCCACGTCACGTTCCATGCGCTGGCCCTGGTCCTTCATGCCCTGCTTGGCCTTGTTTGCCGTCTGGCTGGGTTTTCGGCCCTTGCGATCAGACATTTCAACCTCCGCATCGGTAGGTTCCGTCCGAACTATGAGATCGGACGCGGATGACACCGCGTCCGCCGAATCTCCGTGCGCTGTGCAGCTCTCCCCGCCGCTTCGGCGACGATCACTCACAACCGGATTCCGCAGCAACTGTCGAGACAACAATTGCGCCTCGTAAAGCCTGCGACTCCGGATCACCCTTGTCAATGATTTCGTCGAACCCGGCCGGATTCCCCCGGTCGCACACGCCGCGCGGAAAAGATCGCGATGGGTACACGGGGGAGCGCTCGCGTCGGTAGGGTGACACCTCGGTCCGGGTCCGGGACATGCGGTGCCGGGCGTCGGTGGAGTGCTGCGCAGTATGTGGAGTGGGTTCGATGTCAGAGTCAGTGCCGACCGCTGGCGGCCGGTATGCCGCGGTAGTCGATGCCGCCGGTGCGCGGGTGCCCATCTACACGCCGGAGTTCGCGGCCGACCCACACCGGGTCTATCGGGAGATGCGCGACAAGTTCGGGGCGTTGGCTCCGGTGGAGTTGGCGCCCGGGGTGCCGGCCACGCTGGTGCTCGGATATCGCACGGCGGTAAGGATTCTCAACGATCCGGACCGTTTTCCCGCCGATCCACGGGAGTGGCAGGCAGGGGTTCCCGCTGACTGTCCGGCCCTGCCGATGATGCAGTGGCGGCCGAATGCCTTGCGTAGCGCGGGAATCGAGCACGCGCGGTACCGGCGGATCAATGTCGCCGGGCTGGCCGGAATCGACCAGTACGGTCTGCAGGGCACGGTGGAACGTGTCGCGGTGTCGCTGATCAATACGTTCTGTACGTCCGGGTCGGCAGATCTGGTGCGCGACTACGCTTTTCCGCTGGCATTCCGGGTGCTCAACCACCTGCTCGGCTGCCCGGTGGACATCGCGGGGCAGGCGGCGGAGGGTTTCCGCGCTATTTTCGAGGGCGTCGGCGCGGAACAGGGCAACAAGCTGCTCGCGGACGCTATGCTGCGGCTGACCCTGTACAAACGAGCGCACCCGGGCGATGACGTCACCACCCGCATGCTCCGCCATCCCGCCGAGCTGAGCGAGACCGAAATGGTGCACCAGCTGGCCACGCTCTACGGCGCGGGAATCGAGCCGCAGCAGAATCTGATCGCCAATACGCTGCTGCTGCTCCTGGTGGACGACCGGTTCCGCGGCAGCGCGCTGGGCGGCAGTCTGTCCACCCGGGACGCGCTCGACGAGGTGCTCTTCGACGATCCCCCGATGGCGAACTTCTGCATCAGCTTTCCGCCCGGGCCCGTTCTCCTGGACGACTACTGGCTGCCCGCGCACCAACCGGTCGTCATCAGCATGGCGGCCTGCAATACCGATCCGGCCATCCGCGACAAGGAGCTGGCGGGTAACCGTTCGCATCTCGCCTGGGGTGCGGGCCCGCACTCCTGCCCCGCCAATTCACTGGCCTATCTGATCGCCCAGGAGGCCGTCGACCAGCTGCTCGACGCCCTCCCGGAGATCCAGCTGGCGGTCCCGAGCCCCGAATTGTCTTGGCGGCCAGGACCTTTCCATCGCGCCCTGACCGCCCTCCCGGTCGTCTTCACACCTTCGCCGCCGCTGCCCGAGGTGTGAGAGCCGCGGGTGCGAGACCGAGGTTGTCGCGCAGGGTGGTTCCGGTGTAGTCGGCGCGCAGCACGCCGCGGTCCTGCAGCAATGGCACCACCCGGTCGACGAATTCGTCGAGGCCCCACGGCACCAGATGCGAACCGAGGATGAACCCGTCCGAGCCGTCGTTGCTCACGAAATCATCGATCTGCTGCGCCACCTGTGCCGGGGTGCCGAACAGTGGTCCGCGTTCGAACTGGTCGATGACCACCTCGCGCAGGCTCAGCTTCTTCGCCTCGGCGACCTCGCGCAGTCGTCGGACGGTCGCGAAACGGTCCTGATGAACGAACGCGCGGCCCTGGATGATCGGTGGGGCATCGGGATCCGGATCGATGGCGGGCACCGGGCCGTCCGGGTCGTAGCCGGACAGGTCGCGGTTCCAGATCTGTTCCAGCAGGATCAGTGCGGTCTGACCGGTGACCTGTTCGTTCCGGATGGCGTGATACTTCTCGACCGCCTCGGCCTCGGTGTCGCCGAGCACGAAGCTTGCCGACGGCAGGATCTTGATGTCGTCGGCCGAGCGGCCGGCGGCCACGGCGCGCGCCTTGATGTCGCGATAGAACTCGGCCGCCTCCGGCAGCTTGCCGTAGGGGGAGAAGATGGCGTCGGCGTTCGCGGCGGCGAAGGCCCGGCCCTGTGGTGAGACACCGGCCTGCAGGATCACCGGCCGCCCCTGGGGGCTGCGCGGAACGGTGAACCGGCCTTCGATGTCGAACTGGCTGCCGCCGAAGGAGAACGTCCCGGCGTCGGCGCGGCCCAGGAACCGGCCGGTGCTCTTGTCCGCCACCAGGTCGTCCTCGGCCCACGAATCCCACAGTGCGCGAACCGCGTTCAGGGTTTCCTCGGCGCGGGCATAGCGGTCGGCGGGATCGAGGAACCCGCCGCGCCGGAAGTTCTGCCCGGTGAACGTGTCGAAGGAGGTGACCACATTCCAGGCGGCCCGGCCGCCGGAGAGGTGATCCAGGCTTGCGAACCGCCGGGCCAGCTCGTAGGGCTCGTTGAAGGTGGCGTTGATCGTGCCCGCGAGCCCGAGGTGCTCGGTGACCGCGGCGATCGAGGCCAGCACGGTGAACGTGTCGGGGCGGCCGATGATGTCCTGATCGAAGATCCGACCGGCGCGCTCGCGCAGGATGAGTCCCTCTGCGAGGAAGAAGAAGTCGAACTTTCCCCGCTCGGCGGTGCGTGCGGTGTGTTCGAAGGTGCCGAAATTGATCTGGCTGCCGGCCTGCGGATGCCACCAGGCGGTGTGATGGTTCACGCCGCCGAGGTAGGCGCCCAGGATGACCTGTTTACGTGATGTGCTCATGGGTGGCCTCACTCAGGCGTTCGCGTATCGATTGGGGACGGCGGTGGGCAGGCCGAGCAGCCCACGCAGGGTGGTCTCGGCGTAGCCGGTTCGGAACAGGCCGCGGCGTTGCAGGATCGGCACCAGGACATCGGCGATGGCGCTCAGGTCGTCGACGGCCACACCCGGCCGCAAGCGCACGCCGTGGACCCCGGCGTCGTGCCAGGCGGCGAGCAGATCGGCCAGGGCTTCCGCGCTGCCGGTGAAAATCGCTGCGTCGGAGACGAATTCGGTACCGGCGAGATCGTCGAGGCGGGCCAGGCGTTCCGCTCCGGTGGCGTCGGCGGTGTCGAGGAAGACGACCAGGTCGGCGTAGACCCGCAGCGGTTCGCCGACCCGCCCGACCCGGTCGGCCGCCTCCGCCACCCTGCGCACGATCGGTGCGGGACCCGCGTCGTGCGTCGGGGTGACGAACACCAGATCCGCACCACGGGCGGCGAATTCGTAGATCAGCGGCGCGTGCGCCAGCGCCGTCACCACCGGCTGCCCCTGCGGTGGGCGCGGGGTGATGGACGGGCCGCGCACGCTGAAGAAGCGCCCCCGGAAGTCGATGTAGTGCAGCTTGTCTCGATCGATGAAGCGCCGGGTGGCGACGTCGCGAATCTCGGCGTCATCCTCCCAGCTGTCCCACAATCGGCGCACCACCTCGACGGCATCGGCGGCCTCGTCGAACAACTCGTGCGCGGCGGGCGGGAATCGGCCCGAGGTCACGGCCTCGGCCAACTCCGCGGTGGTGAGGTCGTCGATGGTGCGCCGTCCGAAATGGGCTGCCTCGGAGGCAGTTCCCGACACCCGGGTCTGCCAGCCGGCCCGGCCGCGCGAGGTGTAGTCGAGCGTGGCGATCGCCGTGGCGACATGGAACGGCTCGGTGTGGGTGGTGGTCACCACCGGGACGAGTCCGAGGTGGCGGGTGACCGGTGCGAGGCGTGCGGCGATCAACTCGGCGTCGAGCCGGGCACGCACCCGATCGACGGCGCCGTCGGGAGCCTGCGGCACCGTCAGACTGTCCTCGATGGTCACGAAATCCAGCAGTCCCCGCTCGGCCGTGGCGGCGAGATCGGTCCAGTAGCGGGCTCCGAAAAGCTCCGCGGGCCGGGAGTTCGGTTCCCGCCAGGCCGCCGGATGCCAGCCCGCACCGTCCAGCGCCGCGCCCAGGTGCAATGGTGTCGATGCCATAATCCTCGGTTTCCGTTCGTCCTCGCGTGTCACGCCGGATCGGCGTGCGCTCCCCTCAGGCACCTTCGTCCTTCCCGGTCGCGGTGGTCAACGGTTGAGATCAGGCTGATCCTGCGGAAATACCGTGGAGCACAATGGCATTGGGCATAGACCGGCTCGCGCTGCGATCGAGGCAACAGGCCGAGCCCGGGTGGGTCCTCGCGGACGTCGCCGACTTGTGCAGCGCTGGAATCGGCGGGAATTCATGTCCCGGCGGAGGGCGAAGAGGATCAGGCGCGGCGGTACGGGCGCACGAAGGAATTCCTTCAACTCGTTCGCAAGCCTTGGCTCGGGGTTTGGGGATACGACGATCGTCCAGTTCTCGTCGCCGGTTGCGTAGTATTCGGCTCGAGCTGCGGTCAATACCTGACTTGGCCCCGCGCGGCGGTCACGATACGCCCCATGACCCAGATCTCTGCTTCCGCGGATCAGTTGGTGGCACAGCGCTACCGCGACCCCGCACCGACCCCGGCCCCGGAATGGAACCCGGTGCTGCGGGTGCTGCACGAGCACCGCTCGATCCGTCGCTATCTGGCCGATCCGGTGCCGGACGCCATCTTGCGCCTGTTCGTCTCGGCAGCCCAGTCGGCGCCGACATCCTCCAATCTCCAAGCGTGGAGCGTGATCGCGGTCCGAGATCCGGAACGCAAGGCGCGACTGGCC
>NZ_JBSGCB010000028.1:0-126635 GCF_053601595.1 Nocardia sp. NPDC004711
CATTCCGAACCCGGAAGCTAAGGCCACCTGCGCCGATGGTACTGCACTCGACAGGGTGTGGGAGAGTAGGACACCGCCGGAACATCCTTCGCGAAAGGGGACCCTCACCGGGTCCCCTTTCGGCGTTTGACCACCCGGTGCCGCGTTGACGCTCGAGAGCGGCGTGATTGAATTCATGGGTAGGTGGGATCGCCCACCGGCCCTCCTCACGCGCTCCAGCGCCGTGGCCGGGTACCGCAGGCTACAAGAACAGAGAGGGATCACCGTGGCGGAGCAGAACGACGGCCGCAAACCCTTCCGCCGTAATAGTGGTGGGACCGGACAGGGCGGCTATGGCCGGCGCGACGAAGGCGAACGCCACGACCAGGGACGGTCGTCGGGCGGACCGCGCCGCGAGCGCGATGGCGGCCGTGAGGGCGGATTCAACCGCAGCGGTGGCGGATTCAACCGCGGTCGTGACAATGAGCGTGGCGGCTACCGCTCCGAGGGCGACCGCGATCGCGGCGGCTATCGGGGCGAGGGCGGCGGCCGCGGCGGGTCCGAGCGCGAAGGTGGCCGGGGCGGCTACAGCCGTGAGGGCGGATTCAACCGCGGTGAGCGTCGCGAGGGCGGTTTCCAGCGCGGCGGTGATCGTCGTGAGGGCGGCTTCGACCGTGGTGATCGTCGTGAAGGCGGGTTCAACCGCGAGCGTCGTGAGGGTGGCTTCGATCGCGGCGGTGAGCGTCGCGAGGGCGGTTTCAACCGTGGTGACCGTCGTGAAGGCGGTTTCCAGCGTGGCGAGCGCCGTGAGGGCGGTTTCAACCGAGGCGGCGATCGTGACGGTGGCTTCAATCGCGGCGAGCGCCGCGAGGGTGGCTTCAACCGTGGCGATCGTGACGGTGGCTTCAGCCGTGGTGACCGTCGTGAAGGTGGCTCCTACCGTGGTGACCGTCGCGAAGGTGGCTTCGACCGTGGCGAGCGTCGTGAGGGCGGTTTCCAGCGCAGCGGTGAGCGTCGTGAAGGCGGATTCAACCGCGAGCGTCGTGAGGGTGGCTTCGATCGCGGTGATCGTCGTGAGGGCGGCTTCAACCGGGGTGACCGTCGCGAAGGTGGCTTCAACCGTGGTGAGCGCCGTGAGGGCGGCTTCAACCAGGGAGACCGTCGTGAGGGCGGCTTCAACCGGGGCGAGCGTCGTGGAGGTGGCTTCGATCGCGGTGACCGTCGTGAAGGCGGGTTCAACCGTGGTGGGGGACGGGGATTCGACCGGGACCGCGGGGAGCGGGAGGAGCGGAAGGGCTTCGCGCGCAACGGGTTCGCGGATGAGCGTCCGGAACACTCGGGGGCGGGACAGGATGTCGAGCGGGCCGGAAGCGGCTCGAGCGAGAGGTCGTTCGAGGGCGAGCGTCGCCGTGGTGGCGAAGGCGCGCGGGTCAGCGGCGGCCGGCCGGGGGAGCGGCGTTCGGGTCGTCCCGATGAACCGAACCTGCCGGACGACGTGCAGGCCTCCGATCTCGAGCCGGCGGTGCGGCGCGATCTGCTGAGCCTGGACAAGGGCAATGCCGAGTCGGTGGCGCGGCACCTGGTCATGGTGGCGCAGCTGCTGGACGAGGATCCGGAACTGGCACTGGAGCACGCGCGCGCTGCCCGGCAGCGGGCCGGCCGCATCGCGGTGGTGCGCGAGACCGCCGGTGTCGCGGCCTATCACGCGGGTGAATGGGCCGAGGCGCTGTCGGAGCTGCGGACCGCGCGCCGCATGTCCGGCGGCGCGGGTCTGCTGGCCGTCATGGCCGACTGCGAGCGTGGTCTGGGCCGTCCCGAGCGCGCCATCGAGCTGGGCCGCAGCGACGAGGCCCGGGCCCTGCAGGGCGACGAGGCCACCGAGCTGCGCATCGTGGTCGCCGGCGCCCGGATGGATCTGGGGCAGTTCGACCAGGCCGTCGTCACCCTGCAGACCGCCGAGCTGGACCCGGCGCGCACCGGTTCCGCGGCCGCGCGCCTGTTCTACGCCTACGCCGAGGCCCTGCTGGCCGCCGGTCGCGAGGACGAAGCGCTGACCTGGTTCATGAACGCCGCCTCCGCCGACCTGGACGGCGAGACCGACGCCGAGGACCGCGCCGCCGAACTCTCCGGCGACGGTGACGGCGGCGCGGACTGGACCGCGGCGTTCGACGAAGACGAGGACGACGACGAGGCCGAGGACGACGCGGATTCCGCTGCGGCGGAGGAGGATTCCGACGCCGCCGACACCGCTGCCGAGTCGGAGCCGACCGGGAAAGCCGCGGATGGCTCCGGCAAGCCCGCGGACGACTCCGAGAACTGAGGACCGGCAAGTGATTTCGACCGTGCGGCCGCGCAACAGCGCAGCCGCACGGTCGTTTTTGTTTCTGTGAAGAGTGACGAGAGGGACGGCGTAATGCGACTGCGGGATCGGTTCGAGGCATTGCTGTTGGATCTGGACGGAACGCTGTTCCGCGGCCACGAGCCGATTCCGGGTGCGTCGGAAGCACTTTCGGCGGGCGATCCGGAACAGCGCCTGATGTATGTCACCAACAATGCGAGCCGCTCGGCCGACGCGGTGGCCTTCCACCTGCGGGAGCTCGGATTCGACGCCCACGAGGACGAAGTGGTGACCAGCGCGCAGGCGGCCGCGCGTGTGCTGGCGCAGCGGATCCCGCCGGGGTCGACGGTGCTGGTGGTCGGCACCGATGACCTGATGGCCGAGGTGGAGAACGTCGGCCTGCAGGCGGTCCGCCGCTTCGACGGCCTCGTGCCGAGCGCCGTGGTGCAGGGCCATTCGATGCAGACGGCATGGGCGGATCTGGCCGAGGCCGCCTACGCGCTGCGGGCGGGGGCGCTGTGGGTGGCCGCCAATACCGATGCCACGCTTCCCACCGAGCGCGGCCTGGCTCCCGGCAACGGCTCGATGGTCGCGGCGCTGCGGCAGGCGTCGGGCCTGGAGCCGATCGTGGCGGGCAAGCCGTACGCGCCGCTGATGGAGGATGCGCTCGAGCGGGCCGGTACCCGCGACGCCCTGGTGGTCGGCGACCGCCTCGACACCGATATCGACGGCGCGCACGCCACCGGCCTGGCGTCGCTGATGGTGCTGACCGGCGTGAGCACGCTCGAGGATCTGGGCACCCAGCCCTCGGATCGCATGCCGACCTACATCGCCGAATCCCTCGACGCGCTGAATCACCCTGTCGCCGACCTCGATCCGGTCGTTCCGGGCGTCGGAGACATCGCGAAGGAGATCGCGGCCCGTCTGGACGCGGCCCCGGGCCGCGCCATCCGGATCTCCTCGACGCCTCGCGGGTAATCCAGGACTTGCCGCGGGCCTGGATCAGGTCGCGTCGTCGGAGGAGTTGCCCACGGTGACCTCGGCGGCCGACAGGTCCGTGGTGAACGCGCGGACTCCTCGAACTTCACGACGGTGTTGTACGCCGCCTTCCGACCATGACGCGGAAAGTCCCACGGATGCTGCCGGGCTCGAGGGTGACCTCTTGCCCGGCGATGCGGAAGGCGACGACGGAGAAGTTCGCGGTGTGCGGCTCCGCGCCTTCTCCGGCGCTGTCGTCGATCGGACTGCAGCCCAGCGTTCGGCGACCTCGACAACTCATTATTGTGAAGTCTCACAATGGTCTTCACGCCTCGAACGGTCGCGCGATGGCGGCTGGTGGCCAGGTCGAAGTGTCGGCACGAAGGTCGGGGCCTCGGCGATCGGCTTTCTCGACGTCTCTGTCCATTTGCCTCGCCCTGTCGACTGCACACGAGCGGTTTTCCAGGAAATCCGGGAGAGCGGGGTGGGGCGACGCGGACGGGGCCGGTCGGCGGGGAGATCGGTAGGCGGTGGGGTACGTGTGTTCGAATGCGGGTTCGGGTAGCGTTGTCGCCACGATGACTATGCCCACGCCTCGCCCGCAGTTTCCCGCGCCGGGATCCCCTATCGGGACGCCGGGGCCCCGTCCGGGGGCGCCGTTGCCCGGGCAGCATCTGCCGGGTGCGAATCAGGAGTTCGCCGACCCGGAGCGGGTCAAGGCGGAGGTGGCCGCGCTGCTGGCCGAATTGTCGGCGGGCGCACCGAATCCGGGCTTCCCGGGCGCGCCGAGTATGCACTCGGAGGGCACCGATATCGTGCGGCGGGCCAAGATTCTGGAGCAGGCGCACGAGGTGCTGGTGCAGGCACTGGCCACGGTGGACAAGATCTGAGGTGGCCAGGCGCGCGCGGGTGGACGCGGAACTGGTTCGCCGCGGATTGGCGCGGTCGCGGGAACACGCGGTCGAGCTGATCAACGCGGGCCGCGTCCTGATCAATGGGTCGGTCGCCACCAAGGCGGCGACGGGAGTCGAGGCGGGCACGCCGCTGCTGGTGCGGGAGGAACCCGACGAGGTGCAGTGGGCCTCGCGCGGCGCGCACAAACTGCTGGGCGCGCTCGAGGCGTTCGAGCCGCAGGGCGTGTCGGTCGAGGGCAAGCGGTGCCTGGACGCGGGTGCGTCCACCGGCGGATTCACCGATGTGTTGCTGTCGCGTGGAGCCAAGGAGGTGGTGGCCGCCGATGTCGGGTACGGCCAGCTGATCTGGCGGCTGCAGAACGATGACCGCGTCCGCGTGCACGACCGCACCAATGTGCGGCAGCTGGCGCCCGAACTCATCGGCGGCACAGTCGAATTGGTGGTCGCCGACCTGTCGTTCATCTCTCTCGGCCTGGTGCTGCCCGCACTGGCCGCCTGCTGTGTGCCGGGCGCGGATCTGCTGCCCATGGTGAAGCCGCAGTTCGAGGTGGGTAAGGATTGCGTGGGATCCGGTGGTGTGGTGCGGGATCCGGCCCTGCGCGCCGAGGTGGTGCGCGAAGTCGCCGCCGCGGCAGCGAAACTCGGGCTGCGTACGCGTGGCGTGACGGCCAGTCCGCTGCCCGGTCCGTCCGGGAATGTCGAGTATTTCCTCTGGTTGCGCAAGGAGACCGGCGCGCCGGCGCGTCCGGAGACCGAGCCCGCTGCGACCGGTGACGGCGCGGACGTCGGTGGGGGCGCATACGATGCAGACGAGGCGGCGCGTGTGGCGGCGCTGATCGAGCGTGCGGTGCAGGAGGGTCCACAGTGAACGCGGCTAGCCCGGCCAGGGAGGTTCTGCTGGTCGCGCACCCGGGACGGCCGGAGATCACCGATACCGCGCACCGGGTCGCGAAGATCCTGTGCGGGGCCGGGATGGGGCTGCGCGTGCTCGAGGACGAGGCGTACAGCACCCGGTTCGACATCGACGACGAGGGCGCGGCCGACGGGTACCCGGTGCGGGTGATGGCACACGATCTCGACGCGGCGGTCGGCACCGAGATGGTGCTGGCGCTCGGCGGTGACGGGACGTTCCTGCGGGCGGCCGAACTCGCCCGCAGTGCCTCGGTGCCGGTGCTCGGAATCAATCTGGGGCGCATCGGTTTTCTCACCGAGGCCGAGGCCGAGCATCTGGACGAGGCGCTGTCCCAGGTGGTGCGGCGCGACTACACCGTCGAGGAGCGGATGACCATCGACGTCACCGTGCGCGTCGACGATGTGGTGGTGGAGCGCGGCTGGGCGTTGAACGAGGCCAGCATCGAGAACGCGGCGCGCATGGGCGTGCTGGAGGTGGTGCTGGAGGTGGACGGCCGGCCGGTGTCGGCCTTCGGCTGCGACGGTGTGCTGATCGCCACGCCGACCGGGTCCACCGCCTACGCCTTCTCGGCGGGCGGGCCGGTGGTGTGGCCGGAACTCGAAGCGCTGCTGGTGATCCCGTCCAATGCGCATGCCCTGTTCGCGCGGCCCCTGGTGACCAGCCCGAATTCGCTGATCGCGGTGGAAACCGTTGCGACGGGCCATGATGCGATCGTTTTCCTCGACGGCCGACGCACCCTCGCACTGCCGCGGGGCGGCCGGGTCGAGACGGTCCGCGGGACCGACCCGGTGCGGTGGGTTCGGCTCGACTCCGCGCCGTTCGCCGATCGGATGGTGCGCAAATTCCAGTTGCCCGTGACAGGCTGGCGTGGCCGACGGCGAACGGAGAGCACGAGTGCTGACAGAGATCAGGATTGACGGGCTGGGCGTAATTTCCACCGCCACCGCACAATTCCACGAGGGTTTGACCGTTTTGACCGGTGAGACCGGTGCGGGCAAGACCATGGTGGTGACGAGCCTGCACTTGCTCAGCGGCGCCCGCGCCGACGCGGGGCGGGTGCGCCTCGGGGCGTCGCGGGCCGTGGTGGAGGGCCGTTTCACCGTGGACGAGGTGCACGATGGCGCCCTCGGCGAGGTCGAGCAGGTGCTGGAATCCACCGGCGCCGAACGCGATGACGACGGCAGCATCATCGCCGTCCGCACGGTCGGGTCCGATGGCCGCTCCCGCGCCCACCTGGGTGGCCGCAGCGTGCCGGCCGCGGTGCTCGCGGACTTCACCACCCCGCTGCTCACCGTGCACGGGCAGAACGATCAGCTGCGGCTGCAGCGGCCCGACCAGCAGTTGCACGCGCTGGACCAGTTCGCCTCCGACGCGGTGGCGCCGCTGCTGGCCAAGTACCAGAAGGCTCGAAAGGCCTGGCTGGACAAGCGCAATCAGCTGCTCGAGCGGACCGCGCGCAGCCGGGAGCTGGCCCTGGAAGCCGACCATCTGACGCAGTCGCTGGCCGAGATCGACGCCGTCGCACCGGAACCCGGCGAGGACGACCATCTGGTGGCCGAGGTGCGCCGGCTGTCGGATCTGGATTCGCTGCGCGAGGCCGCCTCCACCGCGCACGACGCGCTGGCCGGTCCGGCCGATTCACCGGGTGAGGACGCGGGCGCCCTGGATCTGCTGGGCACCGCGCGCGCCCGCATCGAAGCCTCCGACGATCCGATCCTGACCGCGCTGGCTCCCCGTCTGGGCGAGGCGATTTCGGTGGTGGTGGATCTGACCACCGAGCTCAGCTCCTACCTGTCGGACCTGCCGGCCGATCCGGGCGCGCTGGAGTCCATGCTGACCCGCCAGGCCGAGCTGAAGACACTGACCCGCAAGTACGCGCCGGATATCGACGGGGTCATCAAGTGGGCCGAGGAGGCGCGCACGCGCCTGGCCTCGCTGGACGTGTCGGAGGAGGCGCTGGCGGCGCTGGCCGCGGATGTCGAGACCGCGGCCGAGAAGGTGCGCGAAACGGCCAAGAAGCTGACCGCGGCCCGCAGCAAGGCCGCGGGGAAGCTGGCGTCGGCGGTGAGCACCGAACTGGGTGGTCTGGCCATGGGTCGTGCCCGGCTCGAGGTCGGCGTCGGTCCCGTCCTTGCGGGCGTACAGGATTCGGCCCCGCTGGTCATCGACGGCACCGAACTGCACGCCGGCTCGACCGGCGTGGACGAGGTGGAATTCCGCCTGGCCGCCCACTCCGGCGCGCACCCGCTGCCGCTGAGCAAGAGCGCCTCCGGCGGTGAGCTCTCCCGCATCATGCTCGCCCTGGAGGTGGTTCTGGCCAGCTCCGAACATGGCACCACCATGGTCTTCGACGAGGTCGATGCCGGTGTCGGCGGCCGCGCCGCCGTCGAGATCGGCCGCCGCCTGGCCCGGCTGGCCCGCACCCACCAGGTCATCGTCGTCACCCACCTGCCGCAGGTGGCCGCCTTCGCCGACACCCACCTGGTGGTCGACAAGCTCGACGACGGCAAGGCCGTCAAATCCGGCGTCAAAGCCCTCACCCAGGACGAACGCGTCATCGAACTCGCCCGCATGCTGGCGGGCATGGGCGATACCGAAACCGGCCGCGCCCACGCCTGGGAACTCCTCACCACCGCCGACGCCGAGAAGGTCGGCGCCGCCGTCTCGGGCGAGTAACCGGGCACCGAGACAGAAGAACCGGCCCGGGCCCGCGAAGGGTCCGGCCGGTTCTGTCCCTGCCGCCGCGCCGACTCCGAAAGCGCGGTGGCCGAGCGTTACTTGATCGCCTTGCGCACTCCGCCGATGAGGGCGTTGGTGAGGGCGCGGAGGCCGGGCTCGAGGATCTGGGCGGGGACGGGAAGGCTGGGCTCGGATTCCATGGTGTAGACGACCCGGGTGCCGCCCGGCGCATCGGAGAAGCTGATGGTGCCGACGTGCCGCTTGACCGGGGCGCCCGCGATGACGCGGTAGACCATGCGCTCATTGGGGACGAGCTCGGTGGTCTCCTCGGTCGGGCCGATGCCGGCCAGGCCCAGGTGGTACTGCGCGCCGACGCCGGACGGGCTCCCGATGCCCGGCTTCTTCAGTGAGATCTGAATGGGCAGAAAGGCATTGAGGCTGTCGCGCTCGGTGAAGAGCTTGTAGACGACCTCACGCGGGGCGGGTAGGACGGTATCAACGGTGGTGCTGGCCATGTCCGGAGCATAGCCTTACCGGTCGGTAAGAAGGAAGGTGCGACGGGCGCGGCACCCGGGTCGGGCGTATGGAGGGCGACCACTGATTTCGTACCGGTTGGGGTAACTCGTCGGGTACGCCCGGAATCGGTTCGGCACCAACCGCAGGCACGGATGCATGGCCGACGACGGCGCTTGGCCGGCCGCAAAAGGTCGCGGGGAGGCGGGGGAGTCCGGCGCGCCTCCATCAAAGGTTGAGACTTTGCCGTAATCATCGATCGTTATGAAGATGCTGGCCCTGTTGTCGCGTAATACCGAAACGCTTCCGGGTCTGACCGGGATGGCCCGGGTGGACCGCAACACCAGGCGTTTGCTCCAGCGCGTGGGGCCTGGCGACGTGGTGGTGCTCGATGAGATGGACCTGGATCGGCTCACCGCCGACCGGCTCGTCGAAGCCCAGGTGGCGGTGGTGGTGAACGCCTCGCCGTCGATCTCCGGGCGATATCCGAACCTCGGTCCGGAAGTGCTGGTGGCCAATGGCATCCAGTTGCTGGACGCGGTCAGCTCGGATGTCTTCAAGAAGATCAAGGACGGCGCCAAGGTTCGCGTCGAGGGTGGCGTCGTCTACGCGGACAAACTGGCGAAGAAGGAACCCGAGGTACTCGTCGAGAGTATCGAGCTCACCGAGCTCACCATCGCCGAGCGCATGATCGAGGCGCGCAACGGGCTGGCCGACCATCTGGAAGCCTTCTCCGGCAACACCATCGAGTTCATCCGCACCGAATCCTCCTTGCTCATCGACGGAATCGGCGTGCCGGAAGTCGAAGTCGACATGAAGAAGCGGCATGTCGTGGTGGTGGCCGACGGTCCCGAGCACATCGACGACCTCAAGCGCATCAAGCCGTTCATCAAGGAGTACGCGCCGATCCTGATCGGCGTCGGCCGGGGTGCGGACACCCTGACCCGCCACGGCTACCGGCCCGACCTCATCGTCGGTGACCCGGAGGAGATCACCGCGAACACGCTGAAGTCCGGCGCGGAGGTGATCCTGCCCGCCGATACCGACGGCCACGCCAAGGGTTTGGAGCGCATCCAGGATCTGGGCATCGGCGCGACCACCTTCCCGTCCTCGGGCGCGCCCGCGGATCTGGCGCTGTTGCTGGCGGATCACCACGGTGCGTCGCTGATCGTCACCGTCGGTGCGGCGGCCTCGCTGGACGACTTCTTCGACCGCGGCCGGCGCGATTCTAATCCGGCCACCTTCCTGACCCGCCTCAAAATGGGCACCAAGCTCATGGACGCGAAAGCCGTTGCCTCGCTGTACCGCCACGGGGGCTCCGGCTGGGCGGTCGCGCTGGTGGTGCTCGCGGCGCTGGTTGCCCTGGTGGTCGCGTTGCTGGCCACCCACATGGGCGTTGAGGCGCTGACCTGGACCGCCGACACCTGGCATCGCGGATCGCACTGGGTGCAGGGCCTATTCGACCGGCACATCTAGGGGACCGATGATTTCCATTCGCCACCACGCGATTTCGATCGCCGCGGTATTCCTGGCCCTGGCGGTCGGCGTGGTGCTGGGCACCCGCACACAAGGCAATGGGTTGTTTCCCGGCACGGGCGACCGGCAGCAGATCGACGATCTGCGTGCCGAGAACGGGCGTTTGAACGAACAGGTGAAGGCGGCCGACGCCTTCCTGTCGGGTTCGGCGGGCAAGCTGCTGGCGGGCGCGCTGGCCAACCGGTCGGTCCTCGTCTTCACCACCCCCGACGCCGACAGCGGCGACGCCGATGCCGTCACCACGGCCCTCACCACCGCGGGCGCCGCGGTCACCGGCCGGATCGGCCTGACCGGCGCGTTCGCCGACTCCTCCGAGGGCGACCGACTGCGCACCGCGCTGCTGAACGTGGTCCCCGCGGGCGCGCAACTGAAGGTCGACGCCGTGGATCAGGGCAGCCTCGCGGGCGATCTGCTCGGCCAGGCGCTGCTCGACGATCCGGTCAGCGGGCAGGCGCGCGGCACCCCGCAGGAGCGCGGCCTGGCTCTCGAGACACTGCGCGGCGGCGGCTTCCTGACCTTCGCCGAGGTGCAGCCCGCCCAGCTGGCCGTGGTGGTCACCGGCGACGGGGCGCGGGCCGACGAGAACAATCGCGGCACCATCATCGCCAGGTTCGCCGGGGGTCTGCGGTCCCACAGTGCGGGGGTGGTGCTGGCGGGTCGCTACGGGGCCGCCGAGGGGCCCGGGGCGATCGCCGTGACACGGTCCGAGGGTGGGCTGTCGACCGTCACGACCGTCGACAATGTCGATCGTGAGATCGGGCGGATCACCACGGTGCTCGGACTCACCGAGCAGTTGAACGGCGGTACCGGCCGTTACGGCACGGGTGAGAAGGCGACCTCGCTCACAGTCGCGGCCATGCCGCACTGAGACGATCCCCCGGCCGCACGTCGGAAAGCCCCGGCCACGCCGATGCCGACATGGGGAAGACTTCCCTCGACACGCAGAATCGAGCCAATCGCGGGCAACCAACATGCGCGGCATGCGATCGGCGTCGCCGATCCGTGTTACCGTGAAGTCCCGTGGGTCAATCACGGATTCCGGCGCGCGCGGCCACGAAACACATCTTCGTCAGCGGTGGCGTCGCCTCTTCACTCGGTAAGGGTCTGACCGCCTCCAGCCTCGGTCAGCTGCTCACTTCACGCGGACTCCGCGTCACGATGCAGAAGCTGGATCCGTACCTGAATGTCGATCCCGGCACCATGAACCCCTTCCAGCACGGTGAGGTGTTCGTGACCGAGGACGGCGCGGAGACGGACCTCGATGTCGGCCACTACGAACGGTTCCTGGATCGCGATCTGTCCGGGGACGCCAATGTCACCACCGGCCAGGTGTACTCGAAGGTGATCGCCAAGGAGCGCCGGGGTGAGTACCTCGGTGACACCGTGCAGGTGATCCCGCACATCACCGATGAGATCAAGAGTCGCATTCTCGCCATGACGGGACCGGACCTGCACGGGCAGGCGCCGGATGTGGTGATCACCGAAATCGGTGGCACCGTGGGCGATATCGAGTCGCAGCCGTTCCTCGAGGCGGCGCGGCAGATTCGCCACGAGGTGGGTCGCGACAACTGCTTCTTCCTGCACGTCACGCTGGTGCCCTACCTGGGTCCCTCGGGCGAGCTCAAGACCAAGCCGACCCAGCACTCGGTGGCGGCGCTGCGCAATATCGGTATCCAGCCCGACGCGCTCATCCTGCGCTGCGACCGCGAGGTGCCGCAGCCGCTGAAGAACAAGATCGCGCTCATGTGCGACGTGGATGTGGACGCCTGCATCTCGACGCCGGACGCGCCGTCGATCTACGACATTCCGAAGGTGCTGCACCGGGAAGGCTTGGACGCCTACGTCGTTCGCAAGCTGGGGCTGCCCTTCCGCGACGTCGACTGGACGGTCTGGGGCGATCTGCTGGACCGCGTGCACAACCCGCGCGAAGCGGTCACCGTCGCGCTGGTCGGCAAGTACGTGGACCTGCCCGACGCCTACCTGTCGGTCACCGAGGCGCTGCGCGCGGGCGGTTTCGCCTCGCGGGCCAAGGTGAACATCCGCTGGGTGCAGTCCGACGAGTGCGAGACCGAGGCGGGTGCGCGCTCGCACCTGGCCGACGTGGACGCCATCCTGATCCCGGGCGGCTTCGGCATTCGCGGCATCGAGGGCAAGGTGGGCGCCATCCACTACGCCCGCGAGCACAAGATTCCGCTGCTGGGCCTGTGCCTGGGTCTGCAGTGCGTGGTCATCGAGGCGGCGCGCTCGGTGGGCATGAAGGACGCCAACTCGGCGGAATTCGAGCCCAACACCAAGTACCCGGTCATCTCGACCATGGCCGACCAGGAGCAGATCGTGGCCGGCGAGGCCGATCTGGGCGGCACCATGCGGCTCGGCGCGTACCCGGCTGTGCTGCAGCAGGATTCGCTGGTGGCGCGGGCGTACGGCGAGACCGAGGTCTCCGAGCGGCACCGGCACCGGTACGAGGTCAACAACACCTTCCGCGACAAGATCGCCAAGAGCGGCCTGAAGTTCAGCGGCACCTCCCCGAACGGCCACCTGGTCGAGTTCGTGGAGTACTCGCAGGACAAGCACCCGTTCCTGGTCGCCACCCAGGCGCACCCGGAGCTCAAGTCCCGTCCGACGCGCCCGCACCCGCTGTTCGCGGCGCTGATCTCGGCGGCGCTGGAATACAAGGCCGCCGAACGGCTTCCGGTGGAGATTCCCGACGAGGTACCCGCCTCGGAGGCCGAGAAGGTCTCCAAGTGATCCCCGCCTGACCGGGATTCCACGGCCCGCCCGAGCATTCGACGAGTGCTCGGGCGGTTTCGTATCCGCCGGGGTATCCGCGCTACGGTTCTGGAATGACCTCCTCGGAACCGGTCCCCGGCACACACGATTTCGATGTCCTGTCCAGTCGCACGGTGTACTCGGGCGCGATCCTGGCGCTGCGGTTGGACCAGGTGGTCATGCCCGGCGGCAAGGTCGCCGAGCGGGAGGTGATCGAGCACCACGCGGCGGTCGCCGTGGCGGCGCTGGACGACGACGACAATCTGGTGCTGGTGAATCAGTATCGGCATCCGATCGGGCGGCGGCTGCTGGAACTGCCGGCCGGACTGCTGGACAAGGCGGGCGAGGATCCCCTCGAAGCCGCCCGGCGAGAGCTGGCCGAAGAGACCGGGCTGGCCGCACGGGAGTGGTCGGTGCTGGTCGATGTGGCGCTCTCGCCCGGGTTCACCGATGAGGCGCTGCGGGTGTATCTGGCGACCGGGCTCTGCGAGATCGACCGGCCGGACCCGGAAATGGAGGAGGCCGACCTCCAGATCCTGCGGATGCCGTTGACGGAGGCCGTACAGGCCGCGCTGGCGGGCGACATCACCAATGCCACCGCGGTGGCCGGGGTGACCGCGCTGATGACGGCCCGGTCCAGCGGGGCTCGGCTGCGGCCCGCCGACGCGCCCTGGCCGGGGATGCCCACCGCGTTCCTGGATCGCAAGGCGCGGGAGGCATCGCAGTAGATCCCGATTGGGAAGGCAATAGGTCCCGATTGGGAAACTTGTTTGCTTTGCCGGGTTCGGGTCGGGGAGTTCGTCGGTGGCGGCTGCAAAGATGTGAGCCGTGCTGAAGCGGCAGATCGACGCGTACCTAGACCATTTGGCGGTCGAGCGCGGCGCCGCGCACAACACGCTCAGCGCCTATCGGCGGGATCTGGGCCGATACCAGTACTTTCTGACCGAGCGCGGTGTGGAAACGCTTGCACGCGTGGCCGAATCGGACATTGCCGATTACATGGTGTCGCTGCGGTCGGGGGACTCCGAGCATCCCGCCCTGGCGGCCTCGTCGGCGTCGCGGGCCCTGGTCGCCGTCCGCGGGCTGCACCGGTTCGCGACCGCGGAGGGCATTACCGACGCGGATGTGGCGCACCCGGTGAAACCGCCGACACCCGCCCGCAGACTGCCGAAAGCCCTCCCGTACGACCAGGTTTCCCGCCTGCTCGACGCCGCCGGGGGAGACATCGCCGAGGGCCCGCGCGGGCTGCGCGACCGGGCACTACTGGAGTTGCTGTACTCCACGGGCGCCCGCATCTCCGAGATGGTCGGGCTCGACGTGGACGACATCGACACCGCCGAACGCGCGGTGGTCCTGCACGGCAAGGGCGGCAAACAGCGCATGGTCCCCATCGGCCGCCCCGCCCTGGCCGCCCTCGACAACTACCTGGTTCGCGGCCGCCCGGCCCTCGCCACCCGGGGCAAGGGCAACAGCGCGCTGTTCCTCAACCACCGCGGCGGCCGCCTCTCCCGCCAAACCGCCTGGCAGGTCCTGCAATCCGCGGCGGAGCGGGCCGGCATCGCCGCCCAGGTGTCGCCCCACACCCTCCGGCATTCCTTCGCCACGCATCTACTCGACGGCGGCGCTGACGTCCGGGTCGTCCAGGAACTGCTGGGCCACGCCTCGGTGACCACCACCCAGATCTACACCCTGGTCACCGTCGGCACCCTGCACGAGGTCTGGGCCACCGCGCATCCGCGCGCCCGCTGAACGAGAACGCCCGGGGGACGGTGGGATCCGTCGCCCGGGCGTTGGGTTTCGTTCGGCGCGTGGGCCTTACTTCTTGCGTTCGCGCTTTTCGCGGACGCGGACGTTCACGCGGACCGGGGAGCCGTCGAAGTTGAACTCTTCGCGGAGCTTTCGTTCGAGGAAGCGGCGGTAGCCGGCCTCGAGGAAGCCCGTGGTGAAGAGGACGAACGTCGGGGGGCGGGTGGAGGCCTGGGTGGCGAACAGGACTCGGGGGAGGCGGCCGCCGCGCATCGGAGGCGGGGTGGCGGCGATGACCTCCTTGAGCCAGTTGTTCAGGCGGCCGGTGGAGATGCGCTTGTCCCAGGAATCCAGGGCGGTTTCCATGGCGGGGACGAGCTTCTGGACGGCGCGACCCGTCTGAGCGGAGATATTGACGCGCTGGGCCCAGCGGACCTGGACCATTTCGCGGTCGATCTCGCGCTCGAGCATCTCGCGGCGGTCCTCGTCGACCAGATCCCACTTGTTGTAGGCGATCACCAGGGCGCGGCCGGTGTCGGCCACCATGGAGATGACGCGCAGGTCCTGCTCGGTGATCGGCTCCGAAGCGTCGATCAGCATTACCGCCACCTCGGCGGCCTCGATGGCCGACTTGGTGCGCAGCGACGCGTAGAACTCGTGGCCGCTGGCCGTGCTCACCTTGCGGCGCAGGCCCGCGGTATCCACGAAACGCCAGGGCTTGCCGCCCAACTCGACGAGCGAGTCGACCGGGTCGACGGTGGTGCCCGCGACATTGTGGACGACCGAGCGCTCCTCGCCCGCCAGCCGGTTCAGCAGCGAGGACTTGCCCACATTCGGCTTGCCGACCAGCGCCACGCGGCGCGGGCCGCCGGTGAGACCCGTTCCCTCGCGCGGGGTTTCGGGCATCACCTCCAGAATCAGGTCCAGCAGATCACCGGTGCCGCGACCGTGCGTGGCCGAGACCAGGCGCGGCTCACCCAGGCCCATCGACCACAGCTCGGCCGCATCGGCCTCCAGCTTCTGGTTGTCGACCTTGTTGGCCACCAGGATGACCGGGGTCTTGCTGCGCCGCAGCGTCCTCGCCACCGCCTCGTCGGCGGAGGTCGCGCCTACGGTGACGTCCACGACCACGACGATCGCGTCGGCGGTCTGCATGGCGACCTCGGCCTGCCGGGCCACCGACTGCTGCAGGCCCTTGGCGTCGGGCTCCCAGCCGCCGGTGTCCTGCACCAGGAACCGGCGTCCGGCCCAGGTGGCCTCGTAGGAGATCCGGTCCCGGGTCACGCCCGGAATGTCCTCCACGACGGCCTCGCGGCGGCCCAGAATGCGGTTCACCAGGGTCGACTTGCCGACATTCGGCCGGCCGACGATGGCCACCGTCGGCAGCGGGATGTGCTCGGCGTCCTGCTCGCCCTCGAATTCGGCGATGTCCCAGTCGGATTCGTCCGACCAGATGCCATCACCGGCGAAGGTGTCCTGCGTCACTGCGCGCCTCCCGCCGAAATCCGTTCGGCCACCACGCGATACAGCTCGTCGATGACCTCGTCCTTGTTCAGATCGCTGGTGTCGACCAGCACGGCGTCCTCGGCGGGACGCAGCGGCGACACCTTGCGGGTCGAATCCAGGGTGTCGCGGCGCTGCACATCGGCCAGCACGGCCTCGAAATCGTCACCCCGGCCCTCGGCGATGTTCTGCGCATTGCGTCGCGTGGCGCGGGCCTCGGCCGAGGCGGTCAGGTAGATCTTCACATCGGCCTCGGGCAGCACGACGGTGCCGATATCGCGGCCCTCGACCACGATTCGCCCGGCCGCCGCGGTCAGGTCCCGTTGCAGGGCCACCAGCTGCTCGCGCACCTCGGGCACGGCCGACACCGCCGACACCGCCTTGGTCACCGCATTGCCGCGGATCTCGCTCGACACATCCTCATCGTCGAGCAGGATGACCTCCCGGCTCGGATCGGTGCCGATGGTCAGCGGCAGCTCCTTGACCGCGACCGCGATGGCCGCGGCGTCGTCCAGGTCCACGCCGGTGCGCAGCACGCGCAGTGTCGCCACCCGGTACATGGCACCGGTGTCGAGGTAGCTGGCCTCGAGCCGGGTCGCCAGCAAGCGCGACACGCTCGACTTGCCGGTGCCCGACGGGCCGTCCATGGCGACGACCAGCCGCGCCCACCCGGTCAGCGCGCCGGTCGCGTCGATCAGACTTCCCACACCGTTCACAACGACACCGCCTCGTAGAGCTTCCCGATTTCGTCCCGGCCCAGCACGCGCAGCGTGCCCGGCCGCTGATCGCCCAGTGCGACCGGTCCAATGTGGGTGCGCACCAGCGCGGTCACCGGGTGGCCGACCTCGGCCAGCAGGCGGCGCACGATGTGCTTGCGGCCCTCGTGCAGCACCACCTTCACCAGCGACTTGCCCTGGCCGACCTCGAGCACCTGGAACCGGTCCACCTTGGCGGGACCGTCCTCCAGCTCGACGCCGTCCTTGAGCAGCTTGCCGACCTCGCGGTTCTTGACTTCGCCGTTGACCGTGGCCAGGTAGGTCTTGGACACCTCGAAGGACGGGTGCATGAGCCGGTGCGCGAGATCGCCGTCATTGGTGAGCAGCAGCAGGCCCTCGGTGTCGGCGTCCAGACGGCCGACGTGGAACAGCCGCTGCCCGGCCGCGATCCGCTCGGCGACGATGTCGCCCACGCACGGGCGGCCCATCTCGTCGGACATGGTCGACTGCCAGCCCTTGGGCTTGTTCAGCGCCAGGTACACCTGCTCGTCGCGGATCACCACGCGCACGCCGTCGACCCGGACCACCGCGGTCTGCGGATCGATGCGCAGGCCCTGCTCGCGCACGATCTTGCCGTCCACCTCGATGCGGCCGGCCTCGATCATCTCCTCGGCCGCGCGGCGCGAGGCCACCCCGGCCTTCGCGAGGACCTTCTGCAGGCGCTCGCCCTCGCCCCAGGGCAGCTTCTTCGGGCCCTGCGCGTCGGCGTCCACATGCTGGCGGCGTGCCGGCCTGGCATTGCTGATCAGGACCGGAGCCACGACCTGCTTGACCGGCTTGGCCTTCTTCTTGGCGGGAGTGTTCGGCGAGGTGTGCGGGGCCAGCGGGCTGCCGCCGCCGATCCGGCCGCGCGACGCATTGCGATCCTGGCCGAAACCGGCACGGTCGGAGCCGAATCCGGTGCGCGACTGGCCGCCACGGCTGTCGCCGCCACGCCCGGCGCCACGCGAATCGGAACCCCAGTCGCCGCGAGACTGGTTGCCGCGGGCGGAGTTTCCGAACGAGGAGCCGCCACGCGAGGACGCGCCACCGCGCGAACCGCCTCCGCCCCACTGGCTTTCGCCGCGCGAGCCGGAACCTTCACCGCGCGAGCCATAGCCTTCACCGCGCGAGCCATAGCCTTCGCCGCGCGAGCCGTAGCCCTCGCCGCGCGAGCTGGAAGCGCCGCGCGAGCCGTACGAGCCGCCGCGGGATCCGCCGGAGCGCGAGTCATAGGACCCGCTGCCGCCGCGTCCGCCGCCGTACGAGCCGCTGCCGCCGCGCGAGTCGCCTCGGGAATTGCCGCCCCACGAGGGCGAGTCGCCGCGCGATCCGCCGCGATTCGCGGAGCCGCCACGGCTGTTCGCGGCGCCGCCGCGTGAGTTCGCGGGGCCGTCGTAGCCTCCGCCGTACGAGCTGCCGCCGCGCGCGGACCGGTCGTCTCCGGTCCGGCCGCGGGCGGCCCGGGAACCGCCGCGGGGCGGTTCACTGCCACGTTTCCTACGATCCGGTGTGCCATCTCGGCGAGCGGGTGTATTCACGTTGTCCTGTTTCAGTCATCGGTGCCGAGGTCGATATCGGCCTCGGCAGGTTTCCTCAGCCTGGTGTACCGGGGGTCGGTGTCCAGGCTCTCGTTGATCTCGTCGATCAGATCGACGCCCGGGAGCAGTGGGGCCAGCGGCGGCAGATCCGCCAGTGACGCAAGTCCGATCCGTTCCAGGAACAGCTCGGTGGTGATGTACAGAGTGCCGTTGGTCTCCGGGTCCGCTCCGGCCTCCGCGATCAGGCCCCGCGCCAGCAGGGTCCGGATCACGCCATCCACGTTCACACCGCGCACCGCACTCACGCGTGCTCGGGTAACCGGTTGACGGTACGCGATCACCGCCAGGGTTTCCAAAGCGGCGCGTGTGAGCTTCGACCGTGCGCCGTCCAACAGCATACGTTCCACATACGGGGCGAATTCCGTCCGCGTGTAGTAGCGCCACCCGTCGCCGACGTACCTGAGATCCATGCCACTGCGCCGCGCGGTCAGCTCCGCCGACATCTCCCGCAGCGCGGTCTCCACCCGGATCGGGTGATCCCGCAAAGCCGACGCCAGCAACTCCACCGGCGCAGGCGCATCCACCACCAACAGCATCGCCTCGAGCGCCGCCCGAAACTCGTCCTCCTCGAGCGCCTCCTCGTCCTCGAACTCCTCCGCATCGACGCCCGGCCCGTCCGGTGCCACGACCTCCGCCCCAGGTTGAGTGACTTCAGCCACAGGCTCGGCAGCGCCAGCGATGGACTGGGAGGTATCAGCCACGGACGCCGGGCCGCCGTTCGCGGACTCGGGCGCGTCAGCCGCGGGCTCCATGGCGGCGGACTCGAGCATGGTCGCTTCGTCGGTGAGCACCGCACCCTCGGCCGGGGCCTCGACGCCCTCGGCCGTTGTTTCGACACCGCTGGGCTCGGTGACCTCGGCCTCGGACTCGGCGGCCTTCGCCCCGGCTGCGCGGGCCTTCGCTGCCGCGGCCGCTTCGGCCACGATCCTTTCGGCCAGGGTCGGTTGGGGCGCAGCCTGGTTGGCGGCGGCCGGGTCGTGCGCGTCGTCACCCATGTTCTGCACCTCGGTCACCCGTAATCCTCTTCAATCGTCACCGGTTGGGCGGGTTGGTCTTCGAGCTCGCCGATCCAGCTGATGGAGAGCGGGCCCAGGGGGTCGGGCTGATCGAACTCGATGGTCTTGCCCCGGTAGAGCTCGAGCAGCGCGAGGAAGCGGGCCACGATCTGGATCGGCAGTTCGCAGTCGGCGCAGAGTTCGTGGAAGGTCGTCCAGCCGCCCGCGCCACGGCTTTTCAGCATCTCCAGCACCAGCGCGGCCTGTTCGGCGATCGAAATCGCATGGGCGTGGATGTGATCCAGCCCCACCCTCGGTTTCGGACGCGGCCGGAACACGGTGGCTGCGACCTCGGCGAACCCCGCGGCGTCCACCCCCAGCGTAACCTCCGGCAACAGCGCCAGATACCGCTCCTCCAGCGACACCGCGCGCGGATAGCGTTGCAGCGCCGCGGCCTCCAGTTCGCCCAGCAGCGCCGCGACCTGTTTGAAGGCGCGATACTGCAACAGCCGTGCGAACAGCAGGTCGCGGGCTTCGAGGAGCTCGAGGTCCTCCTCGTCGGAGACCTCGCCGGAGGGCAGCAGCCGGGCCGCCTTCAGATCCAGCAGGGTGGCCGCGATGAGCAGGAATTCGGTGGTCTGGTCGAGGATCTTGTCCGCGCGCAGCCCCTTTTCTTCCGAGAGCCGGGCGGTGAGCGCCTTGGTGTGGGCGATGAATTCGTCGGTGACCTTGTGCAACGCGATCTCGGTGACGTCGAGCCGCCGCGAGCTGATGAGCTGCAGCAACAGGTCGAACGGGCCCTCGAAGTTGGCGAGCTTCAGGTGAAATTTGCCCGTTGCGTGCTGATCGTCCGGTGCCGCGGCATTACCGCCGCCTGCCACGATGCCGGCCGGGACCGGCGAGTCCGGATCTCCGGCGGGCAGGGCTGTATCCGCGTCCGCCGGGTCGTGCTCGGACGAATCGAGAGGACCGCTCAACGGCCCGACCGCTGGATGACTTCCCGGGCCATGGCCCGATAGGCTTCCGCGCCACCGGATTTCGGCGCCCAGGTGGTAATGGGCTCGCCGGCGACACTGGCGTCGGGGAAGCGGACGGTCCGCGAGATCACGGTGTCGTACACGAGGTCGCCGAACACCTCGACCACGCGCGTCATCACCTGACGTGAATGCAATAGGCGAGCATCGAACATGGTGACCACGATGCCGTACAGGGTCAGTTCCGGATTCAGCCGGTCCCGCACCTTCTCCACGGTGTCGTTGAGCAGGGCCAGGCCGCGCAGCGAGAAGTATTCGCACTCCATCGGAATGATGACGCCGTCGGCGCAGGCCAGGGCGTTCACGGTGAGCAGGCCCAGCGAGGGCTGGCAGTCGATCAGGATGTAGTCGTAGCGGTCGCGCAGCGGCGCGATGGCGCGGCCCAGCGTCTGCTCCCGGCCGACCTCGTTGACGAGCTGAATCTCCGCCGCCGACAGGTCGATATTGCTGGGCAGCAGATCCATGCCCTCGACCTTGGTGTTCATCAGCACGTCGTCGACATTCACCTTGCCGGGGCCGACGAGCAGGTTGTGCACGGTGACGTCCAGATCGTGGTGCGCCACACCGAGTCCCGCCGACAGCGCGCCCTGCGGATCCAGGTCGACGAGCAGCACCTTGCGTCCGTATTCCGCCAGCGCCGCACCGAGATTGATGGTCGAGGTGGTCTTGCCGACGCCGCCCTTCTGATTGCACATGGCGACGATCAGGGCGGGTCCGCTGTGATCGGCTTCGTGAGGTTCCGGAATCTCGCGAACCGGGCGTCCGGTGGGGCCGAACTCCTTGCCGTCGGACACCACATCGGGTGCCTCCCACAGTGTTTGCGCGGCGGTTTCGATCCGCTGGCCCGCACCACCGGTAGTCGTCACGTCCGCTGCTCCTTCGACGTTCCTGCCCTTGCTCCGTGCACCGACCTGCCGTGGACGAAGCGCCCGGCCGCGTGTGCGACCGGGTCCCTCCTAGACGCTACCGCCTGTTCACGCAAGACCAACGCTCGGACACGCACCCTAAACCTGCACTTCAGGGCGGGTAAGGGTGTCCTCGGTCGGACTGGTGTCCGGTCAGGAGCATTCTTCGCTTGTGGGACAGCAGGTTACGGCCTATGCACCGGGACTGCGGGAGATCAGCGGGGGTTTCCCCGAATCCTGTCCGATCCGGCCCACCCGATTCCCCTCCGGCTCACTCGATCCCGCCCAGCGGAACCGCCTCCGCGTCGCCGCCCCCACACCGACCCGCCATCAACTCTGACGGCAACTGCCCACAATAGCCCGCGAGCCCCCGAGCCCGACCCACTCCGCATCACACAACCCTGTCGGCCGCGTCGCGAACTCCGTACCCGGATGCTCCGGTGCCGGAGCCGCCACCGCGTCGACATCGATATCCCGCACCGGATCATCCGGCCTCAGCGCCGAGAACTCCGGCACCAGCCCGGTCACGAAGGTCTGGGTGGGCGGGGCTGTCGATCGGATCTCTTGCGGGGTGTAGCGGGTATGGTTCGGGGGAGGTTGCGGGGTGCGAAGGGCCGAATGTTGTTTGCGGGTACGGAATTCGCCGGGTATTTGATCGAGCGGCGGCTCGGTGGGGGCGGGATGGGGGACGTCTTTCTGGCCCGGCATCCGCGATTGCCTCGGCGGGTGGCGATCAAGCTGCTGGCGCGGGAGTTGGTGTCGCAGCGGGAGACCCGGTTCCGGTTCGAGCGGGAGGCCGAGCTGGTGGCCCGGCTGGATCATCCGAATATCGTTGCGGTGCACGATCGGGGGGTCGAGGACGGGCGGCTGTGGATCGCCATGCAGTACGTGGACGGTGGGGACGCGGCGGCGCTGGACCCGTTCACCCTGCCCGCGCACGACGCGGTCCACATCATCGGCGAGACCGCCAAGGCGCTGGACTACGCGCATTCGATGGGGGTGATCCACCGGGATGTGAAGCCGGCCAATATTCTGCTGACCCGCTCGGTGCCGGGGCAGGATCGGCGGATTCTGCTGACGGACTTCGGGATCGGGCGACTGCGCGACGACTCGGCACAGATCACCCGGACCGGGATGCTGGCGGCGACGATCACCTACGCGTCGCCGGAGCAGCTGTCGGGGGCCGCGCTCGACGAGCGCTCGGATCAGTATTCGCTGGCGTGCACACTGTTCCGGCTGCTCACCGGATCGACGCCGTACCAGGCGGAGACCGCGGCGGCGGTCATCGCGGGGCACCTGCAGCATCCGGCGCCGCGGGTCACCGACCGGCGACCGGAGCTGCCCGCCGCCCTCGACGCGGTGCTGGCGCGCGGGCTGGCCAAACGACCGGAGGACCGCTTCGACTCCTGCCGTGCGTTCGCCGACGCTGCGCTGCGGGCACTGTCGGATGAGTCCGAGTCCACCATGCTGCCGCTGCGGGTGGCCGCCGCGTCACCCGTGACCACTCTCTTCGCCGGTGCCCGGGTCGCGTCGACCGGACCGAGCGACAGCGTGTCGGCCACCATCACCCTGCCCCGGGCGGGCGAGACCACTGTGCTGGACGATCCGTCGTCCCCACCGCCTCCGCCGCCGGACCGGAACGGCGGGCGCGGGCGCTGGATCGCCGCCGGTGCGGCGGCGCTGGCCGTCGTGGTCGCGACTGCGGCCGGAATCGTCTGGGCGACACACGATTCCGGGTCGTCGAGGAGCACGCCCCCGGCGAACACCGGCGGCCCGTATGCCGCCGTGTACCCGGGTTTCGTGCCGCTCACCCAGATCGACGCCCTGGGTGACAAGGTCGCCTACCCCGTCTCGGTGGAGGACCCCGCGAACGACGGACGGCTGCCGTGCAAGCCGGTCTCCATCGCCGCCGCGGTGCCCCTGACTGGCGCTGAGACCGATGTCGCTCTGGGCCGCACGGTGATCGATGCCGTGCAGCTGGCCGTCGACCAGTTCGTCCAGGGTGGCAGCAAGGCCTGCCCGGTCGCCGTCCGGCGGTTCGACACCGCGGGCAGCCAGACGACGGCGGCGCAGATCGCCGAGCAGATCGCTGCGGACACCTCGATCGTCGCGGTGATCGGTCCCACCCTGTCCCGCGAGGTGGTGGCGGCGGGCAAGACGTTTGACGCCGCCGGGCTGTCGTTTCTCACCCCGGCAGCGACGAATCCGCTACTGGCGCAGTCGGGTTGGTCCGGCTTCTTCCGCGGCCTGGCCAACGACAATGCGGAGGGCCCGGCGCTCGGCCGGTATCTGGCGAACACCGCACGCTTGTCCCGGGTCTGCGTGGTGCGCGACAGCGACGGCGGATTCGGCGGCTCGCTCGCGGACTCGGTGACCACGGGGCTGGGCCCGGCCGCGCTCGCGGGGTGCCAGGTCAGCATCGACCCGGACGGCGATCCGGGTGACGCCGTGAACACCATCGCCGGGGCGCACCCGGACGCGGTGTTCTACGCCGGGTACAAATCGGCCGCCGCCCGGCTGCTCACCAAGCTCCGGAGTGCCGGTGTCACGGCGACTTTCGTGCTGGGCGACGGCAGCTACGACCCGGACTTCCGGACGCTCGCGGGTCCGGCGGCCACCGGCACCCTGGTTGCCTGCCAGTGCGGGGCGGCCACCGAACGCTTCGTCGGCGAATACCGGTCCGCCACCGGTTCCGCCCCGACCGCGTATGCCGCCGAGGCCTACGACCTGACCGCGATCGTGTTGCGGGGCATCGTGTCCGGGCACGCGGGCCGTACGGAACTGCGGGCCTACCTGCACGGCTACCACGGCGACGGCATCGCCCACGCGTATGGCTGGGGCGCGACCGGTGAACTCGGCGATCCCCGGATCTGGTTGTACCGGATCTACTGATCCTGTTCGACCCGCTCGGGCCGCAGCCGTCGCAGCGCGATGACGGCGGCCAGGCATCCGGCCCCGAGAGCGATGGCCATCCAGGCGGCGCGGTCACCCGATCCGACGGCCCGGTTGGGATGCAGCGGGAACGTGTCGCAACCGCGGAACTCCAGCGTGAGCACGGCGGTCGGAATGAACAGCAGGCCGATCGCCAGCACGGTCCCGGCCGTGCCGCGGGTGGTCACCGCGCCGAAGCTGTACCCGGCCACCGCTGCGATGGCACAGCTGCCGATCAGCGCGCTCCACGAGTCATCGTGCCGCGCGTCGGGAACCAGCAGCGCGAACACCCCGAGGGCGACGATCGCGACCGCGGCGACGACCGGCGCCTGGCGCCGCAGGCCGGCCGCCAGGCCGAGCGCCATGACCGTCAGTATCGGTGCGAGCTTCCAGTGCGCCTGGGCCGCAATGGCGATCGCGCTGCCGGTCGCGGCGAGCGCCACCGCGAGCAGTGTGAGGGTGCCGTCGCGCTCGGGCAGCAGCAGCGCCGCGATGACCGCCGCCGCGAGCACCGCGAGCGTTCCGGCCACGATGACCGCGGTGCCGCTCGTCGCCGTGGTGAGCCGCTCCGACACCAGGTCGATGGTGGTGACCACCACGGCTGCGGCGAGCACCGGCGCGAACGGCAGGTTCAACGCGGTGGGGTAGGCCGCCATCCGCGCGCGCGGGCACAGGGTGAAGCACACGGCCAGCAATCCCATCGTCGGTGCGGTGGCCCATTCCGGCGGCAGATCCACGAAGGCGCGTTCGAGCAGCGACTGGGTGCCCTGCTCGGCCGAGATGGTCTCGATATGGTCGCCCACCGTGACGCCGATGAGTGCCCCGAGCAGGTATCCGATTGCGGGCAGCCGGTTTTCGAGCGCCGCCGCCCCGGCCGCGCCGAGCAGCACGCCCGCCGCGATCGAATCGACGAAGTTGGAGGTGGCCAGGCTAGCGGAGCCGGCGGGCCCCAGTAGGTGGTTGACGACCAGGATCAGCATCGCGACGGTGGCGGTGCCCCAGGCGGTGCGGGTGCCGAACATGCGCACGCATACCGCGGCCAGGACCGCGACGATCACGCCCACGGCGGTGGCCCGCGGCACGGTTACGCTCAGCAGCGTCATCTGCAGCGCGGACGATTCGGCGGCGCACCCGGTGTCGATGGGCACGATGAGGGCCAGGCCCGCGATCGCGGCGGCGGCGCACCCACCCACCGTGTCGAGGGCCGCGCGATACCGCTGCACGGGCGGCTCCCAAGGTCTGAAGCAACAGGTCAGTTACCGTCCAGCCACCGTAACAGCGCGCGCATTCACCGGGGGTGACGGCGGGCCGCCCAGTCGGCGGCGAAATCGCGGAACCGCCGCACCGCCTCCGACGGCGTGGCGGTCGCCGACCAGATCAATCCGACATCCCGGGACGCGCCCGCGTCGGCGACCGGGACGACGGCCAGCCCCGGCGGCATCGGCTCCTCGGCGGGCACCAGCGCGACGCCGAGCCCGGCCGCCACCAGCCCGGAGACCGTCACCAGATCACTGGACTCGAAGACGATGCGCGGCCGGACCCCGGCCGCCGCGCACAGTTCGTCGAAGATCCGCCGCATGCCGAATCCCGGATGCATGGTGATGAATTCGGCGTCGGCCAACTCGGCCAGCCGGATCGGCCGCTGCCCGGTCTTGCCGGACGGCGCGGCCAGCCGGTGGTCGGCCGGAACCGCCAGCACCAGCGGCTGATTCAGCAGGGTGCGCCACCCGATGCCGGGCTCGCCGGGCCGCGGTGACACCAGCGCCAGATCGGCCTCGCCGTCGAGCACCTGCCGGGTGATGACCTCGGCCGCGCCCTGATACAGCGTGAAGCCGACCCGCCCCGAGCCGCGCCGGAATTCGCCGATCAGCTGCGGGGCCAGCCGGCCGCCGAAGGAATGCAGGAACGACAGCCGGACCACTCCCTTGGCCGGATTGATGCGGTCGGCGACGGCCTGCTCCCCGGCGTGCAGTTCGGCGCGGGCGCGGCGGGCGTGCTCGTAGTAGAGGCGGCCGTACTCGTTGAGCCGGATGCGCTTGCCGTGCCGGTCGAACAGGGGCGTGCCGAGCCGCTGCTCGAGCCGGGCGAGCATGCGCGACAGCGTGGGCTGCGCCAGGTGCAGCCGGTCGGCGGCCGCGCTGACATTCTCCGTTTCGGCGAGTGTCGTGAACCACTCCAGATCCGAGCCGAGCACGCCGCCTCCTCGCTATATGTCGACAGAGTATGAGAACTCCAATAATCATGCATTTCCGTTCTAAGTGCCAGCGTCGCACCCTGGATCCCGCACCCCCAGTACCGAGAGGATCCGATGACTACCGTGCAAGGGACCACCAGCACCGCCGCGTCAGGGCCGACCGGTACGGCGACACCGCAACCGATCGGTACGGCAGCGCCGGAGCCGACCAGCGTGGCCACGCCTGGGCCCACCTTTACCGCCGGGCCCGGCCGGCCGGGACACGCACACGAGAAGCGGGTCACCGCAGCCCTTTTCGCAGCCGGGCTGACCACGTTCGCGGCCATGTACTCCACCCAGTCGCTGCTGCCGAGCCTGTCGGCCGCCTTTTCGGTCCCGCCCGCGCACGCGGCCCTCGCCGTCTCACTGACCACGGGATTTCTTGCGCTGGCCATCATTCCGGCGGGTGCGCTGTCGGCGCGGATCGGCCGCACCCGGGTGATGATCGGTTCGGCGGTGGTGGCCTCGGCGCTGGGTCTGCTGCTGCCGCTGTGCCCGACCCTCGACACCCTGCTGGCGGTGCGGGCCGTGCAGGGCGTTTCGCTGGCGGGCGTGCCCGCGGTGGCCATGGCGTATCTGGCCGAGGAGATCGGGGCGGCCGGACTCGGCGCGGCCATGGGCGTCTATATCGCCGGGACCACCATCGGCGGGCTGGCGGGCCGGTTGATTCCCTCGCTCGCCCTCGGGCTGACCTCGTGGCGCTGGGCGGAGCTGGCGGTCTCGCTGGCCGCTGCGGCGTGCACGGTCTGGTTCGCGTACAGCCTGCCGCCCTCGCGCGGATTCGCCGCGCGCCCGGCCGGTTTCGGCACCATGATCGGCGATCTCACGGCGCAGCTGCGGCATCGCGGCCTGATCGCGCTCTTCGGTCTGGCCTTCCTGCTGATGGGCAGCTTCGTGTCGGTCTACAACTTCCTGGGCTACCGCCTGACCCATCGTCCCTTCGAATTGCCCGCGGCCCTGGCCGGATCGGTGTTCGTGCTGTACCTCGCCGGGACGGTCGCCTCGGCGTACACCGGCAGGCTCGCCGATCGTCGGGGCCATGCGCGGGTCCTCGCCGCCGCGGTGGCATTGATGGCCCTCGGTGCGCTGATCACCATCCCCGATCACCTGACCACGGTGCTGATCGGCATCCTGCTGTTCACTACCGGGTTCTTCGCCGCGCACACCACGGCCAGCGCCTGGGTGGGCACGCTGGCCGAAAATCGCGGCGCGGCATCGTCTCTCTACATGTTTGCGTACTACCTGGGCAGTGCGGTGGTCGGCAGCGCGGCCGGGATCGCTTACGCGGCCGGCGGCTGGGCCGGCCTGATGTCCTGTGTGGCAGCGCTTTTCGTGCTCGCGGCGCTACTGCTGGGCTCGCTGGTCACGGTTGGTCGGGCGGCGCGGGATCGGCACTGATGTCGGTATCGGTGTCCGCGCACGCCGGATTCGGGCTGTCCTCGGTGACCTCGGTGCACACCGGCAGCACCGCCGGGGGATCGGTGTGGACCTCGATCGGCGCGGGCGCGCGCTCGGCCGGACCGGCCACGGCGGGCACCGCCAGGTAGACGAAAGCAGTGGTCAGCCCGGCCAGGACGAGGACCATGGCCCCGGCCGCCAGCGTGGGGAGGGCGGTGGTGGAACGCGTCCACGCGACAACGGCCATGTCCCTCACCTCCTCGCAGCAGGACGACGATGCGTCTATCTCTCATCGCGTCGTAACGCGAGCCGCCCGCACCGGCCGTGCGGGCCTCATGAGGCCATGGTCGGGTTCGGTGCGGGGCCGGTCAAGCGGTAGCGGGCCCATTTGCACGATGTTTACGCACGGTTGACACGGCCCTGTGCCGTTCCCGCCCAGCGCAATCCGGCGGTAACCGGAATCAGGCTCCGATCTGGCTGTCGATGAAGACCTGGTAACCGTCCAGCAGCCGATCCAGGGCGAAGCTGAAATCGGCTTCCTCCCAGTGCATGTCGTCGGTGTCGAAGGCGCGGTTGGCGAGGGCGGCACTGACGATCGGGAAGCGCCCGGGGTCGAGCACCGCGGTCAGGATGGCGGTGAAGTCCTGGTCCTGATCGTGCTGCTGGATGGTGTCCCGCAGGAAGCGGGTGCGGCCGATGACATAGATCGAAAGGTTCACCAGCAGTTGCAGTTTGAGTGGCTCGGCGAGGTCGAGACCGGATAGCACGCCCATGCCCGCCTCGAGCCAGGCCATATTGTTCGGGCCCAGCGGGGGCGAGGTCATGGGGATGTCCAGCCACCAGTCGTGGGCGCGGATGGCGTGGAATTCGGCCCAGGCCCAGGCTTCCAGCCCGGCGCGCCAGCCATCGGCCGGCAGGTCCGGGGTCACGTCGAAGATGCGGTCGTGCAGCAGCTCGACGAGGGTGTCCTTGCTGTCGACGTACCGGTAGAGCGACATCGTGGTGAACCCGAGCTCCTTGGCGACCCGGGCCATGGACAGCGCGGCATAGCCCTCGGCGTCGGCGACCCGCACGGCGGTGTCCAGGATCTGATCGAGGCTCAGCCCGCGTTTGGGTCCACGGCTGCCCGCGTCGTCCAGATCCCACAGCAACTTCACCGCCTTGGGCAGGACTCGTTCGTCGGGCCCCTTCATCTGACCTCCTGTCGTCGTTCCGCCTCCATCTTGCGCCATCCCGAAAACTGTGTAGCTTATAAACAAAGTGTACGACATAAACAGTTTCTGATCGGAGTCCCTCCATGACCACATCCAGACCCGAACCCGCCATCGCGGTCGCCGGGCTCACCAAATCCTTCGGTGATCAGCCAGTGCTGCGCGGCATCGATGTAACCGTGGCCGCCGGCACGGTGTTCGCCCTGCTCGGCCCGAACGGCGCGGGCAAGACCACCGTGGTGCGCATCCTCACCACACTGAACCGGCCCGATGGGGGACAGGTGCGGGTGGGCGGCCACGATCCGGTGCGCGAGCCGGACGCGGTGCGCGCGGCCATCGGCGTCACCGGGCAGTTCGCGGCGGTGGACGAGATCCTCACCGGCGCCGAGAATCTGCGCCTCATGGGGCGGTTGCTGCATCTGGGTTCCCGCGAAACCGGCAGGCGCACAGCACGATTGCTGGAGCAGTTCGATCTCACCGATGCCGCGGGCAAGCGCGCGGGGTCCTATTCCGGCGGTATGCGCCGCCGCCTCGACATCGCCATGAGCCTGATGGGGCGGCCGCGCATCGTGTTCCTCGACGAGCCCACCACCGGCCTGGATCCGCGCAGCCGCCGCGAGCTGTGGCGGGTGATCCGGGGTCTGGTCGCCGACGGCGTGACCATCTTCCTCACCACCCAGTACCTGGAGGAGGCCGACCAATTGGCCGACCGCATAGCGGTTCTCGACGCCGGGCGCATTGTCGCCGAGGGTACTGCGGCAGAGCTGAAACGGCTGGCGCCGGGCGGCCACCTGCGACTCGGCTTCGCCGACGAGCACGGCCTGGCGGCGGCGGCGCGGGCCCTGCCCGGGGCCGAACCGGATACCGAGCAGCTGGCGCTGCGGGTGCCCTCGGACGGCAGCGTCGGCGATATCCGCAAGCTGCTCGACCATCTCGACGACCATGCCGTGGCCATCGGCGAATTGGCCATCCACACACCGGATCTCGACGATGTCTTCTTCGCGCTGACCGGCGCCACCGTGAAAGGCGCTGCGTGATGGGTACTCTCGTGCACTCGGTCCGGGACTCCGCTACCATGGTCGGCCGCAATCTGCGCCACACCCTGCGCAGCCCGGACACCATGATCATGACCATCGCGGTGCCGGTGACCATCCTGCTGATGTTCGTCTACGTCTTCGGCGGCGCGATGAACGTCGGCGGCTCCTACATCGACTACGTGGTGCCCGGAATCCTGCTGCTGTGCGCGGGTTTCGGCTCGGGCGCCACGGCCGTGGCGGTGGCCACCGACCTGCACAGTGGCATCGTGGACCGGTTCCGGGCCATGGCGGTCTCCCGCAGCGCGGTCCTGACCGGGCACGTGCTGGAGAGCGTGCTGCGCAATCTGCTCACCACCGGGGTGGTGGTGCTGGTCGCGGTGGCGCTCGGCTTCCGACCGACCGCGGATCCGCTGCGCTGGCTCGCGGTGGCCGGCATGCTGGCGTGCTTCGTGCTGGCGCTGTCCTGGGCGGCCGCCGCCCTGGGCCTGCTGGCCTCCAATCCCGAAGCGGCCAACGGCTTCATGTTCATCTTCATGTTCCTGCCGTACGTCAGCAGCGCGTTCGTGCCGACCCACACGCTGCCGAGCTGGCTGCGCGGCTTCGCCCAGCATCAGCCGGTCACCTCGATCGCCGAGACGGTGCGCGGGCTGCTGATGGATACCCCGGTGGGGGACTCCGCGCCGACCGCACTGGCCTGGTGTGCGGGCATCGCCCTGATCGGCTATCTGGGCGCGGGCGCGTTGTTCCGTCGCCGGCGGGCACACTGAGATATATATACGGTGATATGCGCATTATGGCATGAAAGTTCCGTATGTCGGCTTCCGGCCTGACGGAACGAAGCGCAGGGCACCGAGGATCTCGGTGCCCTGCACGGTCTGCCGGGCACCAGGGATCGCGCGCGTCGCCTAGCGTCGGCGCAGCACCGCGACCAGCACTGCCACCAAAGTGAGCAGCAGGATGGCCGAGCCGATCCAGATCTCGGTGCGGCTGTAGTCCGGAACCTGGTCCGGTACCGAGCCGGTGGCCAGCAGGATCGCCCCCAGGTGGCCGGCCGGGCCAGCTATCGTCACCATGATCGGCACATCCTTCCGAATCGCCGTGACCCGAATCGCCCTCGCTGTGAACGTCGCGTCCGGGGCACTCCCGCCATGGTCGATCCGATCGCGCCGCCGGGCAAGCACCGCCGCGTAAGGATTTCGTCCTGAATCGGATGAATGTTGGGATTCGCACACTCTATACCAAGCAAACGCTTGGGTTTGATAACGTCGGTGGGGCAGGAGGACGGTGACGGGCATCTGTCGCAACGCAGCGACGTCCGTACGCTGAACCGGACCGCGCATGCGCGGCCGTCGGAGCTATCAATGGGGATGTGACCCGGGGGCAATTCAATTCGGCTCGACGTTGTTCGACGACGTGGGGCGTCGTTGCGTGCCGCCCGTCCCCGGCATGGCAACCGACAGGAATGGCTCATGACCGAAACCAAGGTAATTCCCGACCCGAACCACCCGCTGCTGCCCCTGGCGCGGGCCTACACCGACTACTTCACCCCGACGGTCACCGGGCTGGAGAATCTGCCCGCGTCCGGCCCGGCCCTGGTCATCGGCAACCACTCGTCCATCTACTGGGCCCCCGAGGTGTGGATCACCTTCATGGCCATGCTGGAGCGCCGGCCGGACGAGCCCAGCTACGGCGTCGCGCACGACATCCTTTTGCGCGCACCGATTCTCGGCGACAGCCTGCGCCAGTTCGGCGTCATCGCGGCCTCGCGCGAGTCGGCGGCCAAGGGGCTCAAGGACGGTGGCGCGGTCATGGTGTACCCCGGCGGCGACTGGGAGGCGTGCCGCCCGTGGACCGATCGCGGCAAGATCGACTTCGCCGAGCGCAAGGGCTTCGTGCGGCTCGCCCTCGAAATGGGTGTCCCGGTGATCCCCGCGGTCGCCAATGGCGGCCACGACTCCATCTTCGTGCTCAGCCGCGGTGAGCGCACCGCACGGCTACTGCAGCTCGACAAGCTGGTGCGTGCCAAGGTGTTTCCGTACACCCTCGGCCTGCCGTTCGGTGTCGCGCCGATTCTGCCGCAGTTGCCGCTGCCCGCCTCGGTGACCGTCAGCTTCCTGCCCGCACTGGACTGGTCGGTCGAGCCGGGCGATCCGGAGGACGCGGACCTGGTCGACGAGTACTACACCCGGTCCGTCCGGACCATGCAGACCGAGCTGGACCGGCTGCGCGCCGAGACGCCGAACCCGGTGGCCGCCGGGATCAAGAAGCATGTGGCCGGACTGCCCGGGCCGCTGAAGGGCCTGGCCGATCTGCTGTAGCCGGACCGCTCTGCTATAGGGGGACAGCGGATTTCGTCGTATGAGCCAGAGGCGGATGCCGGGTGCGAATCTCCACGTCGCACCCGGCATTCGCGTCCCGCGTCCGGGTGTGTCGGCGACGATGCTGAGCGGTAACGCTTTACCGTCGGCGATCGTGCGTATTACACTTTTCTCGGTTCAGGTCAGGTTTCGCTCATTGGCTGAAGACTAACGGGATTGGGTCTGCGCATTTCCGGCGCAGCACTGAAACGCATTGGCGTACATCATTTTCGACCACATGGATTGATCACAGAGCGCACAGCGACATCGCGTGGATTCGATTGCGCGCAGGGAGTAGCCGGAACATGGTCGGGGTAACAGGTTTCGGGGGATTTCCGGGGGCACGAGGCGGCCTGTGGCCGAAGGCTGTTCGCGGCGAAGCAGGGGGCTGCTCATCCTGAGATCGCCCGGCCCCACGTCCCGCGATCGAAATCCGATGCCAGGAGAGGTGTGTCGACATGGCCGAACCCGTGTGCGCCGAATGGACCGTTCCCCACGACATGACCGGGGTGCGCGACCGGGTGGACGCCGTCCTCGAGGGCTTCCTGTCGGAGAAGGCGCGGGTAGCGGACCGCGAGCGGCTACCGACCGACCTGGTGGATGCCCTGCACTCGTTCGTCTGCCGCGGCGGCAAGCGGATTCGCCCGCTGCTGTGCGTGCTCGGCTGGTTCGCCGCCGGTGGCAGCGATCGGCTGCCCATGGCCATCGTGCGGGTGGCCGCGGCGCTGGAGCTACAGCACGCCGCGGTACTCATCCACCGCGATGTCATCGAACGCCGGCTCACCCGGCGCGGCTTCCCCACCATGTCCTGCGCCATGGCGGCCCGCTTCGCGCACAAGCCGGATCGGGAGCGCTTCGGCCGGCAGGCCGCGGTCCTGCTCGGCGATCTGGCCCTGGCCTGGTCCGATGAGCTGCTGTTCTCGGCGCATCTGAGCGCCCGTCAGCGCGCGGCCGCCAGCGCGGTCATGTCGGCCATGCGCATGGAGGTCGTCTACGGGCAGTACCTGGATGTGCGCGCGGCCGGGGATCCGGTCGCCGACCTGGAACGCGCCCTGGAGATCGTGCGCTACAAGACCGTCGGCTACACCGGCGAACGGCCGCTGCAGCTGGGCGCCCGCCTTGCCGGGGCCGACGAGAATACCCAGGCGGCACTGTCGGTCTACGCTCGCGCGCTGGGGGAGGCCGTGCATCTGACCGAGGACCTGCACCGGGTCTTCGGCGACCGGGCCGGTACCGATTCCCGGCTCGAGGATCTGCGCGACGGCCGGCACACCGCGCTGGTCGCCTCCGCGTTGGGCCGGGCGGTGGGCGCCACCGCCGTGGAATTGCGTGCGCTACTGGGCAATCCGGGCTTGGACGTGCGCGGGGCCACGCTGTGCCGGGACATCATGACCGAGGTGGGCGCGCGCGAGGAGATCGAGCAGATGGTCGCCCTGCGTCGCGAGCAGGCGCTGGACGCGGTTGAGGATATGTACGTACCCGCGCCGGCCCGGCAGGTATTGCGCGCTCTCGCCGAACACCTCACCAATACCGACGGCTGAGGGTAGAATTCGATGACGTCAGCGTATCCGCAGTGCCCCGAATTTCGGGAGCCCGATCGGTCGCAGAATATCGCAGCTTCGTAATCGCCTGTCGCGCACAGATTCCCATTTCAGTACCCGGGGCCGAGTATGCAGCCGTTTCAGCTACCCAATTTCTACTGCCATTTCCGCGCGCCTGAATCCCCATCCGGACGACGCCGGTGGGCGCAGGGCGCGTGATTGAGGAAACAGCAACAGGAACAACAGATCTGGAGCGGAGAGGAGTCGCACGGACCCGCTACCGGCGGCTGTGCGCCCAAGCCCATCCCGGCACCGATTCGGCGCGGACCCGGTCTCGTAGGCAAGGAGGTCGAATTCGACGGCGACTTACACAATCTGGTGGTTGTTCTCGAGCGCGCGATCGGACTTCAGGATCGGTCGGCGTCCTCGGTGAGTTGTCACGCCCACGCCGACCGTGTGAGCCGAATTCCCTTCGCGCACCGAAAGAAGCGTCTCCATGACCGTGACCGCTTTCGTTCCCCCCGTGCACCGCCCCGCCGAGATTCTGGCTCGCGCCCGCACCGTGCTCGAACCGGTGCTGCGCGAGGCGGTGCTGTCCCTGCCGCAACCCATCCAGCGGATGGCCGGATACCACTTCGGCTGGTGCGACGAGCACGGCGCCGCCACCCGCGGCGCGTCCGGCAAGATGCTCCGGCCCGCACTGGTCACCTCCGCCACCCTCGCCTGCGACGGCGTCCCCGCCGAGGCCGCCGGCGCGGCCGCCGCGGTCGAATTGATCCACAATTTCACCCTGCTCCACGACGACGTCATGGATCTCGACGCGGTGCGTCACGGCCGTCCCACCGTCTGGAAGGTCTGGGGCGTCCCGGACGCCGTGCTGCTCGGCGACGCCCTGCACGCGCTGGCGGTGAATGTCCTTGCGAGGGTGTTGCCCCCGGCCGCTGCCGTCGCCGCCATCGACCGGCTCGAGACCACGGTCACCGAGATGTGCCGCGGCCAGCACGAGGACTGTCACGCCGGGGCCGCCCAGGCCACCGCCGCCGGGTGGGAGCGGATGGCGATGGGCAAGACCGGCGCGCTGCTCGGCTGCGCGTGCGCGCTCGGCGCGCTGAGCGCGGGCGCGAATGCCGAAACCGTCACCGTTTTCGAATATGTCGGGCGGAACCTCGGGGTGGCGTTCCAGGCGAGCGACGACATCCTCGGCATCTGGGGCGATCCCGCGCACAGCGGCAAGCCCGCCGGGGATCTGGCCCGGCGCAAACGATCACTGCCGATCGTGCTGGCGCTGGAGTCCGGCACCGACGCCGGGCGGGCGCTGAACCGGTTCTTCGATACGACCACCCCGCCCTCGGCCGACGAGATCGGCAGCGCCGCAGCGCTCGTCGAGCAGGCGGGCGGTCGGCACGGCGCCGAACGACTGGCGCGGCAGCGCATGCGCGCGGCGGTGGCCGCACTGCCGGACCGGCCCGGGTGCGGCGATCTCCGCACCCTCGCTCAGCTCGTCGACCATCGGAACAAGTGACGAAGGAGAGGTCGTGAACGAGAACACCTGTGCCAGTTCGGTACTGGAGCGGCTTCCGAAGCAGCGCCGGCGCACCCTGCTGCTGGCCGCCCCGCGCTCGTTCTGCGCGGGGGTGGAGCGCGCCATCGTGACGGTCGAGCGGCTGCTTGCCGCGCCGGGCCGCACCGCGCCCGTCTACGTGCGCAAGCAGATCGTGCACAACATCCACGTGGTCCGGGATCTGGCCGCGCGCGGCGCGATCTTCGTCGAGGAGCTCGATGAGGTGCCGGTGGGGTCCACCGTGGTGTTCTCCGCGCACGGCGTCTCGCCCGCCGTGCGCGAGCATGCCCGTGAACGACTGCTGACCGTCGTCGACGCCACCTGCCCCCTGGTGAGCAAGGTGCACTCGGAGGCACAGCGTTTCGCGGCACGCGGCGACACCGTGGTGCTCATCGGGCACGCCGGGCACGAGGAGGTCGAGGGCACCGCGGGTGAGGCCCCGGAGTCCACGGTCATCGTGGACGGCCCGGCCGCGGTGGCCGCGCTGGTCGTGCCCGATCCCGACCGGGTGTCCTTCCTGACCCAGACCACGCTCTCGGTGGAGGAGACCCGCGACACCATTGCCGCACTGCGGCAACGCTTCCCACGATTACACGGCCCCGCGAGCGCGGACATCTGCTACGCCGGCACCAACCGGCAGGCCGCCGTCGAGGCGGTCGCCGCACGCAGCGACCTGTTCCTGGTGGTCGGCTCCGTCAACTCGTCCAACTCACAACGCATGGTGGAAGTCGCACGGCGGCAGGGGATCGCGGCGCATCTCATCGACGACGGCGGCGACATCGACGGCGCGTGGATCGAGCCCACCCGGGTGATCGGGCTCTCGGCCGGAGCCTCCGCGCCGCCCGCCCTGGTGGACGCGGTGGTCGACGCGCTGCGCTGGTGGGGCCCGGTCACCGTGCGCGAGTACGAGATCGCCCGCGAGCACGTCGTCTTCGCCGCCCCCGCCGCGATGCGGAGGCGGCCATGACCACCACCCGGCTCGACCTCGCCGCGGCGACACCATCCCTCACCGAGAACGCCGGATCGGAGGACACCCTGTGAGTACCCCCGCGATCGCCCTATCCCCGCTGGACCGCACCGCCATCCGGGTGCGGGTGGAGGCCGCGCTCTACGAATTCCTCGGCGACAAGGCCGAATCCGCGGCCACCGCCGGATTGCCCCCCGACGTGGTCGACGCGGTGCGCGCGTTCCTGTTCGCGGGCGGCAAACGGATCCGGCCGCTGTTCTGCGTGCTCGGCTGGTACGCCGGCGGCGGCGGTGAGCTGCCCGACTCCGTGGTCCGGGTGGCCGCGGCGGTCGAGCTGTTCCACGCCGCCGTACTCATCCACGACGACATCATCGACGACAGCGCCACCCGCCGCGACCGGCCCACCGTGCACCGGGCCGTGGCCGAGAGCGCTCGCGGCGACCGCCCGGCCGCCGCCCGCTTCGGCGCCCACGCCGCCCTGCTCATCGGCGACTTCGGGCTGGTGTGGTCGCAGGAACTGCTGCACACCGCGGGCCTCTCGGCGGCCCAGAATGCCGCTGCCGCACCGATTCTCGACGCCATGCGCACCGAGGTGAACTACGGCCAGTATCTCGACCTGCTCACCACCGGCCGCCCCACCCGCGACCTGGACCGGGCGCTCGAGATCATCCGGTACAAGACGGCGGCCTACACCGTGGAACGGCCGCTCCAACTGGGCGCCGCCCTGGCCGGGGCCGGACCCGGCGTGGCGCGGGCACTCTCGTCCTACGGGCGTCCTCTAGGCGAGGCGTTCCAGCTCCAGGACGACCTGCTCGGGGTCTACGGTGACCCGGCGCAGACCGGCAAATCCAACATCGACGACCTTCGCGAGGGCAAGCACACCACGCTGCTCGCACTCGCCCTGCGACACGCGTGCCCCGAGCAGCGCGCCCAGCTCGACGCCCTGGTCGGCAATGCCGGACTGGACCTGCACGGGGCCGAACTCTGTCGCGAGATCTTCAGCGTCACAGCGCGTCCCACGGTGGAACGGATGATCCGTGAGCGCTGGTTGCTCGTGCAGCGGACCCTCGCCCACGCCCCGTTCCCGCCCGCCGCGGTGTCCGGGTTGCGCAGCGTCGCCGACGCCGTCATCGCGCGCACCTCCTAGCCGCGCGCCCGATCACAACCCCGGGTCCCGCCCGGCGCTGCGACCCCGATCGCGCCCGCCGGTGTGGTTAACTCGCGGCAAGCGCCGGGCGGGCGACTGCCCGGACCCCGACCCGGGCGTCCGGAACGCATCCGCCCTCCCCGGCGTTGCCTCAGGGAGCCGAGAGGGTGGAAAGCATGGTGCGCCTTGTGCATTCGGTAGTGCCCGCGATCGGGGCGGTGGGGGCGCTGGCGGTCGCCCTCGTGGTGCCGCCCCTGCTGTCATCGGCGGTGCCGGTCCGCGAGACCGAGGTGGCGGCGGGGACCAGTATCAAGATCATCGCGACCGGGATCGGCGCCGTGCACGGCGCCGCGAATCCCGCCAACGCCATGGTCTTCCTGGCGCCCGAGCAGATGCGGCGGCGGGCCACCGGCGACGAATCCGTCGCCGTCCTGACCTCCGACAGCGGCGACCAGCGGGTGTCGGTGTCGGTGGTCGACGGCATCACCGACTTCGCCACCGCCGCCCCGCGCATGCTGCTCCCGCTGCGCGCGGCCGGGGTCACCGTCCGCTTCGACGGGGGAGCCGTGGATATCGGCGACTTCCACGGGCTCACCTGCGTGCTTCCCGACACCACCGGTGGAGTGTGCGCGGTGGCCAACAGCGGGGACGTGGGCGTGACCGTCACGGCCACCGGAACCACCCGCGAAGCCGGATTCCGGCTGATCGCGGACGTGCTGAACTCGAGCAAGGCGGTCGAGGCGTGAGCGGTCGAGCCCGGAGGCGCCACCCCACCTCCCTGCGCTCGCGCAGCGTAACCATGGAGGGCTCCCCTCAGGCCGGAAAGGATGCGGCATGAGCTGGTTCCAGCCGCGCTCCTTGCTGTTCTGGGTGTACTGCCTGGCCGTGATGGCCGGGCCGCTGTTGTTCGTGCTGCAGGCCGCCGGGCAGGTGTGGTTCGCGGGCGCGGCCGCCCTCGCCGCCCTGCCGATCACCGCCCTCACCCTGCTGTTCATCGGCCGAATCCTGTTCGCGCTGGACCCCTTCCGGGCCCGCCGCCACCTGGTCGCCCCCATGGTGATGGGCGCGATCTGGGGCGCCACGGTGTGGACCGGCCTGGCCATGTGGGCCAACGATCACGTGAGTCGCGCCATCACGAACCTGTTCGGCGACCGCTTCGCCGTCAATTGGAGCGCCGCCATCACCGCGCCCATCGACGAGGAGTACATCAAGGCCATCGGCATCGCCGTGGTCGCGCTGCTGTTCCGGGGCCGGCTGACCCGGCCCATGCACGGCCTGCTGCTCGGCGCGGCGGTCGGGCTGGGTGCGCAGATCGCCGAGGACTGCCTCTACAGCACCCAGACCGCACTGTCCTCCCCGCAGGATCCGGTGGTGGACGTGATCCTGGTGGCGGTGCTGCGACTTTTCACCGCACTCACCTCGCACTGGGCCATGTCGGCGCTGGCCGGTGTCGGCATCGTGCTGCTGATCAGCCGCACCGACCGGTCGTGGTTCTGGCGGCTCGGCGTTCTCGCGCTGTTCTACGGGCTGGCCGTCACCATGCACGTCCTCTTCGACGCCCCGCGCCCGCCCGGTCCGGCGTTGTTGTCGACCTACCTGCCCATCCTCATCGACCTGGTCATCTTCGCCATCGCCTACGCCTGGGTGCTGACCACCGAGCGGCGCTGGTTCCGTGCGCTCATCGCCGGCCCGGCCGCCCGCACCGTCGGCACCGAGGCCGGGCTGGCGCCCCTGCTCACCTATCACCGCCGCCGCAAAGCCCGTGCCGCGCTGCGTCATTCGACCGGATGGTCGCGCAAGCAGGCCCTGGTCTACGAGCGCGGGCTGCTGGACCGGGTCACGGACCTGGATTCGGTTGCGCCCCAGCAAACTTCACTGCCCCAGTGGTACGGGCCCGGGCCGGGCGGCATCCCCGGTGGCGCGGGTGCGCGTTCCGGCTGGTAGCGCAGTTTCTGCGTGCCGGTGACCAGTGCATAGTCAACTGGACGCTAGCGTGAGTCAGTATGAGTGAGGGTCGGACGCCGCCCATCGAGCCCGGGCGAGAGCGGGCGAGGGAGCTGTTGGAGCGCAGACAGCAAGCGCTGTGCAACTATCTCGACGCGAGCGCTGATATCGCCACCACCCGCATTCGCGCCAATCTGACCGGCTGGCAACGCTGGCTGCAGCAGCTGCCGGGCTCGCCGGTCGCCCGTGCCACCGCCCGCCGCGACGCCCTGGTCCGCGAGCTCGCCGTGCACGGCGTCGGCGCCGACGACCACCGCTGGGGCGTGCTGTCGGGCGCCTTCGTGCGCAGCCTCGGCGCGCCCTTCTGCCTCGAGGACACCCTCGCCGACCTGGCCCTGCGCTACGGCGACGACGCCCCGCACTGGGCCCGCCGCCTGCCCGCCCTGGCCCACGCCACCGAGGAGGCCCGGCCCATGGCCGCGGTCGGCGACCGCGCGGTGGTCGCCGACCTCAGCGAGGAGGTGCTGGCCGTGGCGCGTACCGCTCCCGACGAGACCGCGCGGCAACGGCTGTCCGACCACCTGCCCGGCGTGCTGAGACCGGTGCCCTTCGACATCGGATCCCTGCGCCGCGCCGACCCGCTGGTCGAGGTGGTGTTCGACATCTACGCCGACACCATCAAGCTGGACAACATCACCGTGAATCCGGAACTGCGGGGCACCGGCCTGGGCACCGCGGTCCTGCAGCACCTGTGCCGCGCCGCCGACGCCCACCACCTCTACATCGTCGGCCAGCTGGTGCCGACCTTCCGCGACGACGATTCCGCGGTCCCCATCCTCGCCGCCTGGTGCCGCCACCACGGCTTCACGGTCAACGAACGGCTGGGCGGCCGCATCGCGCGCTCACCGATGAGCGTCCCCGACCCCGCGACCCCGATGGCGAACCCGGACAGGCGGTAGCAACCCCGGAAAACAGCAGCGCCGCATGCCGATCGACGGCATGCGGCGCTCGCGAACTGTGACTCAGGCGGGAATGCCCATACCCGAGGCCAGCAGCGGCCACGAGTCGTGCAGGGCGGTCTCCCAGTACGGCCAGTAGTGGGTGCCCACCGGGTCGAACTGGTAGGTCGCCGGGATGTTGATCGAGTCCAGCTTGTCCTTGAGGTTGTGGGTGCAGGCGTTGACGCCGCCCTCGATGATCATGCCCAGCGCCAGGTTGATGTCACCCTGCGGGCCGGGAGCGGACTTGGTGTAGTACTCGACGTCCTTCATCAGCGGAATGCCGCTGCCGCTGGAGATGTAGAGCTGGGTGCCGCGCAGCTTCTCGGCATTGATGACCGGGTCGTTGGCGGTCCACAGCGGGCTGTCGTCGGGACCGTACATGTTCTCGGTCTTGCCGCCCGCCCAGGTCTCCACGGCGAACTTGAGGAACTGCTTGCCCATCGGGTCGGCGATCTGCGCGCACCCGCTGTAGGCGGCCACCGACTTCCACAGACCGGGCTGGGCCTCGGCCAGCTGCAGCACCGAGGTGCCGGAGGTGGACAGGCCGGCCAGGGCATTGAGGCCGGTGGAGCCGAGCGCGGCATCGAGCAGCGGCGGCAGTTCCTGGGTGAAGAACGTCGTCCACTTGTTGCGCCCGAGCTGCGGGTCGTCCTTGATCCAGTCGGTGTAGTAGCTGCCGCGGCCACCGATCGGCTGGATCACATTGACCTGCTTGTCGGCCAGGAAGCCGAGGGCATTGGTCTGGGCGTTCCAGCTGGCGGTGCCCAGGCCGCCGTCGAGGCCGTTGAGCATGTACAGGTTCGGCGCGGCCTGCGACTCGTCGGCCGGACGCTGCACGTCCACGGGGATGTCCTGGCCCATGGCCGCGGAGTAGACCTTCAGATGCCAGGTCCGTCCATCCTTCTGGATGGAACTGATGGCCGAAGGCTTGTCCGGGTCGGCCGAGCCGGTGCCGGTGGCCAGGGCCACGGACAACGCGGCGGTGAGCGCGACGGCGGCGGTCCGCAGGGCGGTCCTATTACGTAGTGCAGAGAGCTTCATCGAACAGCTGATTCCAGTCCTCGGGCCACGCTCGGCCTCATCGTCGATTCGTGCCGGGGCCCCGGCCGATCCGGTTCCCCCGACACGCTATGTCTTGTGTCAAGGCAAAACTGTTACCTGACAAAACGTTTGCAGGGTAGCCCCAAATCACCGGGTACGCCGTCGCGACAGTATTCGCCCAGCGTGCGACCATCGACAGGTGACCGGCAAACCCGACGAGGAACAGCGGCTGCGCGATCTGGCGCGGCTGCGCCGGGTGCGGGACCGCATCGACCGCGAGTACGCGCAGCCGCTGGATGTCGAGGCCCTCGCCCGCGACGCGCACATCTCCGCCGGGCATCTGAGCCGGCAGTTCCGGGCCGCCTACGGCGAATCGGTGTACGCCTACCTGATGACGCGGCGCATCGAACGGGCCATGGCGTTGCTGCGACGCGGGGACCTGAGTGTCACCGAGGTCTGCTTCGCGGTCGGCTGCTCCTCGCTGGGCACCTTCAGCACCCGCTTCACCGAGCTGGTCGGGGTGCCGCCCAGCGTGTACAAACAGCAGATGGCCGATGCCCCCGAGGGCATGCCCTCCTGCGTCGAGAAGCAGGTGACCCGACCGATCAGGAATCGAGAAGCCCAGGCAAGCGCCCCGCAACTAGCCTGATCGCCATGGATATCACCATTGCAGCGAGCTTCCTCCCGCACAATGACGCCGAGGCCGCGCTGGCCTTCTACCGCGACGCGCTCGGCTTCGAACTCCGCAAGGACGTCGGCTACAACGGGCTGCGCTGGCTCACGGTCGGCCCGGCCGATCAGCCCGGAACCTCCATCGTGCTGCACCCGCCGGCCGTGGATCCGGGCATCACCGAGGACGAGCGCAAGCTCATCGTGGAGATGATGGCCAAGGGCACCTACGGCGCCATCCTGCTGGCCTCCGCGGACGTCGACGCCGCCTTCGAGAAGCTGCAGGCCGGCGACGCGGTCGAGATCGTCCAGGAGCCGACCGATCAGCCCTACGGCGTGCGTGACTTCGCCGTGCGCGACCCCGCGGGCAATCTGGTTCGTATCCAGCAGGCTTCCTGACCCGCTCTTCCGCCCCACCGGTACGCCCGCACAGATGGAGACACGCATGGCCCCGAGCAAGTCCCCGCAGCCCGCCCTGCCCGCCGCCGACGCCCACGACCTGATCCGGGTGGTCGGCGCGCGGGTGAACAACCTCAAGGACGTCTCCGTCGATCTGCCCAAGCGCCGGCTCACGGTGTTCACGGGCGTATCAGGTTCGGGCAAGAGCTCACTGGTCTTCGACACCATCGCCGCCGAATCCCAGCGGCTGATCAACGAGACCTACAGCGCCTTCGTGCAGGGGTTCATGCCGACGCTGGCCCGTCCCGAGGTGGACGTGCTCGAGGGCCTGACCACCGCCATCAGCGTGGATCAGCAACGCATGGGCGGGGATCCGCGCTCCACCGTCGGCACCGCCACCGACGCCAGTGCCATGCTGCGCATCCTGTTCAGCCGTCTCGGGCAGCCGCATATCGGCTCGCCGCAGGCGTTCTCGTTCAATGTCGCCTCGATCAGCGGTGCGGGCGCGGTGACCGTGGAGAAGGGCGGCAAGCAGGTCAAGGAGCGGCGCAGCTTCTCGGTGACCGGCGGCATGTGCCCGCGCTGTGAGGGGCGCGGCGCGGTCAACGACATCGATCTGACCCAGCTCTACGACGACAGCAAGTCGCTCAACGAAGGCCCGTTCACTATTCCCGGCTACAGCATGGACGGCTGGTACGGGCGGATCTTCATCGGCAGCGGCTACTTCGACCCGGACAAGCCGATCAAGAAGTACAACAAGCGCGAGCTCGCCGACCTGCTCTACCGGGAACCGACCAAGATCAAGGTCGAGGGCATCAACCTGACCTACGAGGGCCTGATTCCCAAGATCCGAAAGTCCATGCTGTCCAAGGACATCGACTCGCTGCAGCCGCACGTGCGCGCGTTCGTCGAGCGCGCGGTCACCTTCCAGATCTGCCCCGACTGCGACGGCACCCGGCTCAGCGAGCTGGCCCGGTCCTCGAAGATCCGCGAGATCAGCATCGCCGACGCCTGCGCCATGCAGATCAGCGATCTGGCCGACTGGGTGCGCGCGCTGAACGAGCCGTCGGTCGCGCCGCTGCTGGAATCGCTGCAGCAGGTGCTGGACTCGTTCGTCGAGATCGGGCTGGGCTATCTGAGCCTGAACCGCGCATCGGGCACGCTGTCCGGCGGTGAGGCGCAGCGCGTCAAGATGATTCGGCATCTGGGTTCGGCGCTCACCGATGTCACCTACGTCTTCGACGAGCCGACCGTCGGCCTGCACCCGCACGACATCCAGCGCATGAACGATCTGCTGCTGCGGTTGCGGGACAAGGGCAATACCGTGCTGGTGGTCGAGCACAAGCCCGAGACCATCACCATCGCCGACCACATCGTGGACATCGGCCCCGGTGCGGGTTCCGGCGGCGGCGAGATCTGCTTCGAGGGCACCGTCGACGGGCTGCGCAGCAGTGGCACCATCACCGGACGCCACTTCGACGACCGGGCCGCGCTCAAGGATGTGGTCCGGAAGTCCGAGGCGGCGTTGGAGATCCGCGGCGCCACGGCCAACAACCTGCAGAAGGTGGATGTCGACATCCCGCTGGGCGTGCTGGTGGTCATCACCGGTGTCGCGGGCTCGGGCAAGAGCTCGCTGGTGCACGGGTCGATTCCGGCCGGTGAGGGCGTGGTGTCCATCGACCAGGGCGCGATCAAGGGTTCGCGGCGCAGCAATCCGGCCACCTACACCGGCCTGCTCGAGCCGATCCGCAAGGCGTTCGCCAAGGCCAATGGCGTGAAACCCGCACTGTTCAGCGCGAATTCGGAGGGTGCGTGCCCGACCTGCAACGGCGCGGGCGTGATCTACACCGACCTGGCCATGATGGCCGGCGTGGCCACCGTGTGTGAGGAGTGCGAGGGCAAGCGTTTCCAGGCGGCGGTGCTCGAATACCAGCTCGGCGGGCGCGATATCAGCGAGGTGCTGGCCATGCCGATCAGCGCGGCGCTCGAGTTCTTCGCGGACGGCGAGGCGAAAATCCCTGCCGCGCACAAGATCCTGCAGCATCTCGACGATGTCGGCCTCGGTTACCTGAGCCTGGGGCAGCCGCTGACCACGCTGTCCGGCGGTGAGCGGCAGCGGCTGAAGCTGGCCACCCACATGGGGGACAAGGGCGGCGTGTATGTGCTGGACGAGCCCACCACCGGTCTGCACCTGGCCGATGTGGAGCATCTGCTCGGATTGCTGGACCGCCTGGTGGATTCCGGCAAATCGGTCATCGTCATCGAGCATCACCAGGCCGTCATGGCGCACGCCGACTGGATCGTCGATCTGGGACCGGGTGCGGGTCACGACGGCGGCCGGATCGTCTTCGAGGGCACCCCCGCCGATCTGGTGGCCGCCCGCTCGACGCTGACCGGTCAGCACCTCGCCGCATACGTGGGTGCCTGAGAGAACCACCCGAACCCCGCCGGGAATATCGGCGGCCGTCGGCGGTTGATTCCGGCTGCCGACGGAAGGGAGCGATTGCGGTGAACGGGTTTTCGGCCGAGGGGCTGAAGAAGGTGAGCGAGGTACTCGACGGGTACGTCGAGCGGGACGAGGTGGCCGGCGCGGTGGCCGCGATCTACCGGCACGGCGAACTGGTGCAGGTGGACACGGTGGGCTGGCGGGATCGGGGGGCCGAGCAGCCGATGCGGCGCGACACCCTCTTCCGCATCGCCTCGATGACCAAGCCGATCACCGCGGTGGCGGCGCTGACCCTGGTGGACGAGGGCCGCATCGCGCTGTCGGATCCGGTGGACGCCTGGCTGCCGGAACTGGCCGGCCGCACCGTCATGCGCGACCCGGACGGCTCGCCCGCGGACGTGGTGCCCGCCGAGCGCCCGATCACCGTGGAGGATCTGCTCACCTACCGGCTGGGCCTGGGCTGGGGCCGCTCCAGCCTCGCACCGCAATTGTTCGCCCTCACCGCCGATCCCATCGCGAGCGCCATCGGCGTCGCGAACGCCGAACGGCTGGCACCGGACGAGTGGCTGCGCCGGGTCGGCGAGCTGCCGCTCATCGCGCAGCCCGGCACGGTGTGGCGCTATCACACCGCCTCCGACATCCTCGGCATCCTGATCAGCCGGGTGACCGGGCAGCCGCTGGAAACCGTGCTGCGCGAACGGGTGCTGACGCCGCTGGGCATGATGGACACCGGATTCACGGTGCAAGAATCGGAGCGCGACCGCCTGAGCGTGCTGTACGGCCCCGATCGCACCGAACTCGACCGGCCGGCCACCACCGCGTGGGGCGAGGAGCCGCTGTTCCCCTCCGGCGGCGCGGGCCTGGTATCCACGGTGGACGATTACGCGCGCTTCGCCCGCATGCTGCTCAATGGCGGTGAGCTGGACGGGCTCCGGATCCTGTCGGCCGAAACGGTTGCCGCGCTGAGCCGGGACCACCTCACCCCCGAGCAGCACGCGGCAGCTCCCTTCAATCCGCCGCTGGGCCAGGCCATCTGGGCCGACCAGGGGTTCGGCTACGGCGTGAAGATGCAGACCGAACCCGGCAGCGGCATCCCGAGCGTCGGCACCCTGTCCTGGCCGGGCGGTCTCGGCACCGCCTGGTACGCGGACCCCGAGAAGGATCTGGTGACACTGCTTTTCGTGCAGTCCGCCAACATCATCATCGCCGCCGAGTGGCGCAGCCCGCTCGGCGACGACTTCCTGACCGCGGTCTACGGAGCCCTGGCGGACTAGTACACCGTCCCCATCGCCGAGCGCACCTCGTCGAGGGTGCGTTCGGCGATCTCGTCGGCGCGCCGATTGCCCTCGCGCACAATGCCACTCGCGAAATCCGGGTCCGCGGCCAGCTCCGCGCGCCGGGCCCGATGACCCGCGAAGAAGTCGTTCACCGCGTCGGTGGCCAGCTTCTTCAGCGCCGCGCCGCCGCCGTCGCCGAGCTTGTCCGCCAGCGTCTGCTCATCGGTGCCCAGGCACAGTGCGGCCGTGGTGAGCAGCGCCGAGACGCCGGGCCGGGCATCGGGATCGAAGGTGATGCGCCGGTCGGAATCGGTTGCGGTGCGGCGGATGAGCGCCGCGGTCTCATCTGCGGTCATGGACAGCGAGATGGCATTGCCGTAGCTCTTGGACATCTTGCGGCCGTCCAGGCCCGGAATCTCCGGGGTCGAGGTGAGCAGCGCCTGCGGTTCCGGGAACACCCGGCCGTAGCGCTCGTTGAAGCGCCGCGCGATGATCCGGGTGACCTCCAGGTGCGGCAGCTGGTCCTTGCCCACCGGCACCAGATTGCCCTTGCAGAACAGGATGTCGGCAGCCTGATGCACCGGGTAGGTGAGCAGCAGCCCGCTCAGCGCCCGCTCCGAGGCGGCCAGTTCCGCCTTCACCGTCGGATTGCGGTGCAGCTCCGACTCGGTGACCAGACTCAGGAACGGCAGCATGAGCTGATTGAGGGCCGGCACCGAGGAATGGGTGAACACGGTCGCCCGGCTCATGTCGATCCCGGCGGCGGCGTAGTCCAGCACCGCGCTGTAGACGTTCTCGCGGACCTGGCCGAGGCTGTCGCGGTCGGTGATGACCTGATAGTCGGCGAGGATCACCCACAGGTCCACGCCCAGTTCCTGCAACCGCACCCGTTCCCGGACGGTGCCGAAGTAGTGGCCCAGATGCAGTCTGCCCGTGGGCCGTTCACCGGTGAGGACGCGGAAGCGGCCGGGATGCGCGGCCACCTCGGCGGCCAGCTCGTCGCTGCGCTCGCGGGACGCGGCGAAGGAATCCGAAAGGGTGGTCACGTACAACTCCTGAAAGTTCATGGAGGCTGCACGAGCTGGGTGTTCCGGTCGGGAATCACGGGCCGCGTACAGCCCGTGGTCATGGTTCATCGGGCTGCTAGTGCAGCCAGCGCCATGCCTGCCGGGTGGAAATCACCTGTCCACCTTAACAAGCCGCGGCCGCGATCGCTGGTCAGGGGTGCGCCGACACCACCCGCGGCATCGGCGCGACCGAGCCCGGGCACGGCGCCGGGCACAGATGTCCGGCCAGCGCGGTGTGCGGACTGCGGTGGCGCAGCGACCCGGCCAGGGCGACGGCCTCCATCGCGATCACGATCAGGCCGTAGCCGTAGGTCGTGGCGGCCAGGCCGAACCGCTGCACGCACAGCCCCGCGATGACCGCGGGCACACTGAGCGACAGGTAGGAGACCACATAGATCGCGGTCACCACCTCCGCCCGGGTCTCGGCCGGTGACAGACCGGTCAGCAGGCGCAGCGCACCCGAGAACGACGGCCCGAAGCCGACCCCGGCCACCACACTGGCCGCGAAGAACAGCCACACCGACTCGGTCGCCGCGCCCAGCAGCGCCAGCGAGACCCCGGACATGAGCAGGATCGGCCCGCGCAGCAGCGCCTGATCGATGGTCCAGTCGCGTGCCAGCAGTGCGGTCACCGCCGAGGTGCCCTGCAACGCGACCACCACCAGGCCACCGGCCAGCGGTGTGCCGACGTGGAAGTGCACCTTCATGAGCGCGCCGCCCAGCGCCAGATAGAGCCCGCCCAGCGCCCACGTGGCCGCGATCGACGGCACCAGGGTGAGGAAGGCCACCCGGACCTCTTGCGGCACCGACACTTTGGGCTTGAGTGAGGCCAGGCCCCGCCCGTCGGGCGCGACCGTCTCCGGAATCAGCAGCACGCCGATCACGATGACGGTGAACGCCACCGCCAGCAGCCAGTACACCAGCCGGGTCGGCGCGGGCGCGTAGGCCACCAGCAGCCCGGAACTGATCGCACCCACCGCGAGCCCGCCGCCGGCCGCCACATTCGTCATGAGCGCGCCCAGCCGCGATTCCGCGGGCTGCAGATCGATGAGCGTCGCGGTGATCGCACCCGTGGCCAGTCCGGTCGCGATGCCCTGCACGATGCGGGCGGTGAAAAGCCAAGTCACGGACTGCGCTTCGGCGAAGGCCAGCGTCCCGGCCAGCTCCACCAGCACCGCCGCGATGAGCACCGGCCGCCGCCCGATATGGTCGGACAGCGAGCCCGCGAACAGCAGAGTCACCAGCAGCGCAATGGCATTCGCGGCATAGACACCCGTCGACACCAGCGACGAGTAGTGCCACATCTGCTGATACACCGGATACATCGGCGACGGGGCCGCCGACGCGAACAGCAGCAGCCCCAGCGCGATCGACAGCAGCCAGAACGCCGCTGAGTTCGAGATCCGGTAGCGCGCGGGGGTTTCGACGCGCACGGCGTCGTCGGGAAGGTTGTGCATGGTTCCTCGGGGCGGATCGTCGTGTACGTGCCGATCGAGTGTGACCCATCGGGGGACGGGAGTTCGACCCGTCATGCTGACCGGGCGCGCTGTCAGTCCGCTGGCAATCCGATACCAGGGCCCTGCCAGCGGATTCGGCGATGCTGGCGGTGTTCGCCTCTCCCGGAACGAAAGTCGTCGAGTCAATGAACAACGAAGAACACCGGCGCGCGGGCCGGCGGGAATGGAGCGCGCTCGCCGTGCTCGTCCTGCCGCTGCTGCTGGTCTCCATGGATGTCTCGGTGCTGTATTTCGCGGTGCCCTTCATCGTGCGCGACCTGGATCCCAGTGCCACCCAGCAGCTGTGGATCTTCGACATCTACGGCTTCGTGCTGGCCGGGCTCCTGCTCACCATGGGCGCGCTCGGTGACCGCATCGGCCGGCGGCGGCTGCTGCTGATCGGCGCGGCCGGCTTCAGTGTGGCCTCCTTCGCGGCGGCCTACGCGCCGAATGCCGAGGCGCTCATTGCCGCCCGTGCCGTGCTCGGCATCGCGGGCGCCACCCTCATGCCGTCCACGCTGGCGCTGATCCGCAACATCTTCGTCCGCGATGCCGACCGCACCAAGGCGATGGCGGTGTGGGCGGGCGTGATGAGCAGCGGCGTGGCCATCGGTCCGGTGCTCAGTGGCGCACTGCTGCAGTACTTCTGGTGGGGCTCGGTGTTCCTGATCAATATCCCCGCCATGGCGCTGCTGCTGGTGCTGGCCCAGGCGATGCTGCCGGAATTCCGTGGGGCGCGGGCGGAACGGTTCGACTGGATCAGCGCGGTGCTGTCGCTGGCGGCGGTCATGCCGATCATCTTCGGGCTCAAGGAATGGGCCGCCAATGGATTCACGGTGTGGCGGTTGGTGATCCTGCTGGCCGGGCTGGCAGTGGGCGCGGTGTTCGTGATCCGGCAGCGGCGGGTGCCGGACTCGGTGCTCGACGCGGCGCTGTTCACCCGGCGCACCTACACGGTGTCGGTGTCGGCGCAACTGCTGGGCATGTTCGCCCTCGTCGGCAATGCGGTGTTCGTGACCCAGTACCTGCAGTCGGTGCTCGGCATGAGCCCGTTCGTGTCGGCGCTGTGGAGCCTGGCCCCCGCCGTGGTGGTGGGCGGCGCGGCTCCGCTGGCGGCGGCGCTGGCCCCCAAGCTGGGGCCGGGCCCGGTGGTGGCGGCCGGATTCCTCATCGCTGCTTCAGGTTTCGTGGTGATGGCGCTGGTCGGGGTGCACTCGCTGGCGCTGGTGCTGTTGGCGGCCGCCCTGCTGGGCGCGGGACTGGTGGTGGTGATGACCCTGGTCACCGATCTGGCCATCGGCGCGGTCGCGCCGGAGCGGGCGGGCGCGGCCTCCGCGGTGCTCGAGACCGGCGGCGAATTCGGCGGTGCGCTCGGCATCGCCGTGCTCGGCAGCATCGGCGCGGCGGTGTACGGAAGCAAGGTCGATCGCGCCCTGCCCGCGGATCTGCCCCCGGCCGCCGCGCACACCATTCATGAAACCCTCGGCGGCGCTGTCGGTGTCAGTGCCGGCCTGCCCGGCGGGGACGCCATCCTCTCGGCGGCCCGCGCCGCCTTCACCTCGGGTATGAACACCATGGCGATCCTGGGCGCGATCGTCATGGCGGTGGCCGCTCTCGGCTGCGGCCTGTTGCTCCGCACCGACCGGCCCGCCGCCGAGCCCAGCCCCGCCGACGACGCCCTGGTCTGAGTTCCACGACAGCTTCTGCCAGGACCACACTGAGGACGAGGGTCCGGTCATGGCGGTCACCCAGCAGGCCCCACTGGGCTCCACCTTCGGTGACGCCGTTACCGCCCCGGCCTGGAAGGCCAAGCCGACCTGGTATCAGGTCTCCACCGGGGACCGCATGATCAACCTGGACAACGAGCGGCGCATGGCCGAGCGGACGGGCCCCGCCGGACCGTCGAGCTGACCTCGAGCCACGCCTCGCTGGCCTGGCAGCCGGGTCACCATCGCCGACCTGATCGATGCCGCGGTGACCGATTCGGGCTACCGGTAGCACGCTGCGGATTCGCGGCGCATCCTGGATTGGGGGTGCGCCGCGGAGTGCTTGACTTTCCCCTCCCGGCCGCCCATGGTGGAAACGTTAGCAAAGCTAATTGATGGGGAGAAAACCCGACGTCCGAACGAATTCGTGGCGTCGTGATCGCCGGAGACCAGGGAGGACATTGATGGTCGAGGACGCCGTTCGGGCGGAGCTTACCCAGCGATTCGCGGATCGGCTCGCGCATGCCGAGATCGCGAAGCGGTTCGAGGAACTGATGGCCGACGATCAGGTGCGGGCGCTGGTCCCGCTACCCGAGGTCGCGGCCGCGGCCCAGCAGTCCGGGCAGGGGCTGGCCGGTGTGGCGGCGGTGCTCTTCGGCGGATACGCCGACCGGCCCGCCATCGCCGAGCGGGCCACCGAGATCGTGGTCGGCGCCGACGGGCGGCGCACCCGGCGGCTGCTGCCCGCGTATCGCACCACGAGCTATGGCGAGCTGTGGGTGCGTTCCGGGGATATCGCGGCCGCCTGGCACGCGGACCCGCGACACCCCCTGCGCGCGGGGGACTTCCTGTGCATCCTGGGCTTCGCCAGCGGCGACTTCACCGCCGTCGAGCTGGCCGGCATCCGGCTGGGCCTGGTGAGCGTCCCACTGCAATCGGGTTCACCTGCCGCACAATGGCATTCGATCATCACCGAGACCGGCGCCCGGACGCTGGCGGTGAGCCTGGAACTGCTCCCGCCCGCGCTCGACTGCGTGCTCGGCGGCACGCCGGTGGAATCGATCGTGGTCTTCGACTTCGAACCCGGCGACGACCACCACGCCGAGACCTACGCCGCCGCACAGCGCCGCATCGCGGAGTCGGGAGCCGCGATCAGCCTGGAATCGCTTGCGGCCGTGGCGGACCGGGGCCGGGACCTGCCCGCGGCGCCGCTGCACGTGCCCGCCGACGAGGACGAGCTCGCCCTGCTCATCTACACCTCCGGCAGCACCGGGACCCCCAAGGGCGCGATCTACCCGCAGCGTCTGGCGACCGGTATGTGGTTGGGGCCCACGGTCATTCCGGCCCCGGTCATCAATTTCTGCTATATGCCCCTGAGTCACGTCGCCGGCCGCATGGTGCTGAGCGGCACCTTCGCGCGCGGCGGGACCGCGTATTTCGCGGCGGCCAGCGACATGTCGACCCTGTTCGAGGATTTCGGCCTGGCCCGGCCCACCGAGGCGTTCTTCGTCCCGCGCGTGTGCGACATGGTGTTCCAGCGCTATCAGAGCGACGTACAGCGCCGCATTGCCGCGGGCGCGGCCCCCTTCGAGGCCGACGAGGCCGCGAAAGCCGCACTGCGACAGGACTTCCTGGGCGGCCGCCTGCTCCGGGTCATGGTCGGCAGCGCGCCCATCTCCGCGGAGATGAAGGAGTTCATGAACTCGGTGCTGGGCCAGCCGCTCGTCGACGGCTACGGCTCCACCGAGGCCGGCGGCGGCCTGCTCATGGACAACGAGATCCGCCGGCCGCCGGTCATCGACTACAAGCTGGCCGATGTACCCGAGCTCGGCTACTTCGCCACCGACAAGCCGTACCCGCGCGGCGAGTTCCTGGTGAAGTCGACGCAGCAGATCCCGGGCTATTTCAAACGTCCCGAGGTGACCGCCGAGATCTTCGACGAGGACGGCTACTACCGCACCGGCGATATCGTCGCCGAGGTCCGGCCCGACCATCTGGTGTACGTCGACCGCCGCAACAATGTGCTCAAGCTGTCGCAGGGCGAGTTCGTGGCCGTGGCCAAGCTGGAGGCCGTCTTCGCCACCAGCCCGCTGATCGCCCAGATCTTCGTGCACGGGTCCAGTGAGCGCTCGCACCTGCTGGCCGTCATCGTGCCCTCGGCGGCCGCCGTCGCGCTCGAACCCGCCGAGATGACCGCGGCCATCACCGAATCCATGCAGCAGATCGCCAAGGATGCCGAACTGGAGTCCTACGAGATCCCGCGCGAATTCCTGATCGAGACCGAGCCCTTCACCCAGGACAACGGCCTGCTGTCCGGCATCGGAAAACTGTTGCGGCCCAAGCTCAGGCAGCGCTACGGCGAGCGGCTCGAGGAGCTGTACCGCGCGCAGGCGCGGCAGCAGGAGGACGAGCTGCTTGCGCTGCGCCGCGAGGCCGCCGACCGGCCGGTGCTCGAGACGGTGTGCCGGGCCGCCCGCGCCGTCCTCGGCGGCGGCGAGCCACAGGCGGATGCGCACTTCACCGACCTGGGCGGGGATTCGCTGTCGGCGCTGTCGTTCTCGACGCTGCTGCGCGAGATCTTCGATGTCGAGGTGCCGGTGGGCGTGATCGTCAGCCCCGCCGGCGACCTGGCCGGGCTGGCCGCCCGCATCGAGGCCGAACGGTCCGGCGCAGGCGGTCGTCCCACCGCGTCGACCGTGCACGGCGGCAGCGAGATTCGCGCCACCGACCTCACCCTCGACAAGTTCGTGGACGCGGCGACCCTGGCGGCCGCGCCCGGTCTGCCGCTCGCGCCGCAGCCGCCGCGTACGGTGCTGCTCACCGGCGCCAACGGTTACCTCGGCCGGTTTCTGTGCCTGGAATGGCTGCAGCGCCTGGACGACACCGACGGCACCCTCGTCTGCATCATTCGCGGCCGCGACGCCGAATCGGCGCGCCGGCGGCTGGACGAGGTGTTCGACAGCGGCGATCCCGAGCTGTTGCGGCTCTACCGGGAGCTGGCCGGGCGTCGCCTGCGCGTGCTGGCCGGCGACATCGGCGCACCGAATCTCGGTCTGGACCAAGAGGTTTGGCAGGAGCTCGCCGAGACCGTCGACTTCATCGTGCACCCGGCCGCGCTGGTCAATCACGTGCTGCCCTACGACCAGCTGTTCGGTCCCAATGTGGTCGGCACCGCCGAGGTGATCCGCCTGGCGCTCACCGCGACCCGCAAACCGGTCACCTACCTGTCCACGGTCGCTGTCGCCGATCAGATCGACCCCGCCGTGTTCACCGAGGACGGCGACATCCGCGAGATCAGCCCCGTACGCACGGTGGGCGACGGGTACGCCAACGGCTACGGCAACAGCAAGTGGGCCGGTGAGGTGCTGCTGCGCGAGGCGCACGACCTGTGCGGGCTGCCGGTGGCGGTCTTCCGCTCCGACATGATCCTGGCGCACAGCGTGTACGCCGGGCAGTTCAACCTGCCCGACATGTTCACCCGCCTGCTGCTCAGCGTGCTCGCCACCGGTCTGGCCCCGAAGTCGTTCTACGCCTTGGATTCCGGCGGCGGGCGGCGACGGGCCCACTACGACGGGCTGCCCGCGGACTTCACCGCCGCCGCCATCACGGCTCTCGGCGCCCGCGTCACCGCCGGTTTCGAGACCTACGACGTCCTCAACCCCCACGACGACGGCATCTCCCTCGACGAATTCGTGGACTGGCTCATCGAATCCGGCCATCCCATCGACCGCATCGACTCCTACCCGGACTGGGTCGGCCGTTTCGAGACCGCCTTGCGCGCCCTGCCGGAGCAGCAGCGCACCCACTCGGTGCTGCCGCTCCTGCACGCCTACCGCCGCCCCGGCCTGCCCATCGCGGGCGCGGCGCTCCCGGCCAAGCGCTTCCAGACGGCCGTGCAGCAGGCGAAACTCGGCCCGAACGGCGACATCCCGCACCTGACAAGGGAACTCATCGACAAGTACGTCACGGATCTGAGGCTGCGCGGTCTGCTGTAGCCCTCAGTCGTCGCCCGCCGCCGCGGGGATCTCGAGACCGTGCTGCAGCGCGGCGACGGTGCCGTCGAGAACCTCGTAGAGGCGGTCGAGGGACGGATGGGGGCTCGCCACCCAGTCGTCGAGCCCCACTCCGAACGCCGCGAAGCAGGTCGCGGCGGCGAGTTTCGCCCGCAGGTCGTCCTCGGCCAGTCCGCCGCGGCGGGCGAAACTCCGGGCCAGCGCGTCCCGGCGGCCGAACGTGCCGGTGAAATTCTCCTGGCGCAGTTGCGGATTGGTGATCAGCACCAGCCGCGCCCGCCGGGCGGTGTCGGCCTGGCGGCGCCGCAGCTCGGCCTCGGCATCGTCGAGCAGGAACTCGCGCAGCGCGGCCCGCAGCGCGACGAAGACCGCCTCGTGCGGCGGGCGGTGGTCCAGGGCGGCCAGCAGGTAGGACATGACGTCCTCCTCATGGCTGAAGACCACGGCCGCCTTGGCGGGGAAGTGACGGTGGAAGGTGCGCCGCGACACCTGGGCGGCGTCGGCGATCTCCTGCACGGTGGTCTGCTCGAAGCCGCGGCGCTCGAACAGCAGCAGCGCCGCGTCGATCAATTCGCGCCGCACCCTGGCCTTCTCGCGTTCCCGCAATCCGGTCGGTGCCGTCATCCCGCCCTCTCGTGTCGCCGATATCCACCCTGGTGTCTCAAAGTGACACTTCTCAGGATAGTCTGACCGAAGTGTCTCACTGTGACACCAAAGCGAGACGATACGAGAGGACTCCTCCGATGACGCGACGCACCGTGATCACCCTGGTCTCGGCGGCCGTGCTGGCCACCGGGCCGCTCGCCGCCACCGCCCAGGCCGACCCGCCCGCCCGGGCCGAGGGCGCGGCCCCGGGCGCCGTCGTCGGCAATGAGGCGCTGGCGCAGGACCTCTGGATCGACGGCACCGGCTCGGCCCGCAAGCTCACCTACTGGACCCGCGATTCCTCCGATCAGCCCGCGCTGTCCACCGGCGTGGTCTTCACCCCGGTGGGGACCCCGCCGCCCGGCGGCTGGCCGGTGCTGTCCTGGGAGCACGGCACCGTCGGCATCGGCGACGACTGCGCGCCCTCGGTGGCCGGTCGCTCCGACCGTGACATGGGGTTCCTCGCCACCTGGATGAAGCAGGGCTACGCCATCGTCGCCACCGACTACATCGGCCTGGGCACCCCCGGCGTGCACGCCTACCTCGACGGCCGCGCCGAGGCGCACGCCGCCATCGACATGGTGCGCGCCGCCCGCGCCGTGGACGACTCGCTGGCCCCGAAGTGGGTGGCGATCGGGCAGTCGCAGGGCGGCGGCGCCGCGGTTTTCACCGCCTCGCTCGCGACACGCTATGCGCCCGAACTGGATTACCGTGGCGCGGTGGCAACCGGCCCGGCCTCCAATATCGTCGATGCCGCGACCCTGATCGGTCCGAACACCCCGCCCATCGGGTCCCCGCACATCACCGCCTACACCACCTACGTGTTCAACGGCCTGAAGGCGGCCCGCCCGGACTTCGACCTCGACAGCTACCTGACCCCGCTGGGCAAGCAGCTGGTGACCGACGCCCAGACCCTGTGCTTCGCTCCGATGGCCGAGCGTGCCACCGGTGTGTCGCTGAACCAGCTGGTGTCGCGGCCGCTGGCGGACGGCGATTTCGTGCCGACCGCGCGGTCGGTCATGGATGTCCCGCTGACCGGCTACGACCGGCCGCTGTTCATCGGGCAGGGCACCAATGACACCGATGTCCCCGCACCGCTCACCGCCAAGCTGGTCGCCGACATGGCCGTGGCCGGAACGCATCCCGAGGTGCACGTCTACGCGGGGAAGGACCACAGCGGCGCCATGCTCGCCTCTCTGGCCGACAGCCTGCCGTTCGTGGCGCGACTGTTCTCCTGACGCGAAAGGCCGAGTGGCACAGAGCCACTCGGCCTTGGCGTCGACCGATGGATCAGCCGATGGTGACGGTGGTGTCGATCAGACCGAAGACCTCGCCCTGCGGGCCCGACACGATGCCCATGCGCCCGAAGGGGCTGTCCGACGGGCCCATCAGGACGGTCGCGCCGAGCTCCTTGGCCTTGTCCAGCGCGGCGTCCGCGCCCGCGACCTGGAACCAGGTCAGCCAGTAGTTGGGGCCGTCGCCGGGCTGGCCGGTGCTGTCGGCCACGCCGCCCATCGGGCGGCCGTCCGCGCCGGCGAAGGTGGAGTACGGCATCTGCTCGCTGCCGATCTCGTCGAAGGACCAGCCGAAGACCTGCTTGTAGAACTCCTGCGACGGTGTGTACACGGCGGTGTGCAGGTCGTTCCAGCAGTACGCACCGGGCTCGTTGAAGATCCCGGCGCCGGTGTGCGCCTTGGCTTCCCACACACCGAACACCGCGCCCCCCGGGTCCGCACCGACGAACATGCGCCCGACATCCATCACGTCGAAGGGCGGCATGAACACCGAGCCGCCGGCCGCCGTGACCGCGCCCGCGACCGCATCGGCATTCTCGGCGGCGAAGTAGGTGGTCCACACCGAGGGCATGGCGGCCTCACCCATCTTGGGCCCGATGCCCGCGGCGGGCTTGCCGTTGAGCATCGCCATCAGATACCCGCCCGCCTCGGGCGGACTGTCGAGCACGTCCCAGCCGAGCAGCTGGGCGTAGAAGTCCCGCGCAGCGGCGGGATCGTCGACGGAACAGTCGACCCAACACGGAGTTCCCTGCGGCCAAGCCTTGTCTGTCGTGGGCATACGGATCCTCCCGAGAATCGGTCGGTTGCGGCCTGTCGGAGGGCAGGCACATGGTCAGCTAACCATGCTTCCCGGCATTCCGGTCACGGAATACCGACTGGTCACGAACTTGTGTTGAACATTCCGGGAGCACCCGGGCATCGACCTGGCCAGTGGCAATTCCGGGTTCACGGCCGGTATGGGTAGGCGCCGCCGTCGATGACGATGCGCTGGCCGGTGAGGTAACCGGCGGCGGGGGAGACGAGGAAGGCGACGACGTCGGCTACCTCTTCGGGGCGGCAGACGTGGCCGAAGGGGGAGGTGGCGTCGAGGTCGGCGGCGTGACGGTGGATGCCGCCGGACAGGGCCGCGGTCAGGCGGTCGCCCATGTCGGAGGCGACCAGGCCGGGGGCGACGATATTGACGTGGATTCCGTTGGGGGATTCCTCTTTTGCGAGGGTGTGGGCGAGGGCTTCGAGGGCGGCCTTGGCCATGTTGTAGGGGGCGCCGGCCGCGCCGAGGGCGTGGGCGGCGACGCTGCTGATCATGATGATGTCGCCGCGTTCGCAGGTGCGCATGCCGGGGAGGACGAGCTTGGTGAGGTGGTGCGGGCCGATGGCCTGAATGCGCAGCAGTCGCTCGACCTCCGCCGGATCGGTGTCGGAGACCAGGCGGCCACGGCTGGCGACGCCGCCATTGTGGACGAGGATGCTGATCGGGCCGAGCTCGTTCGTCACCCGGTCGACCATGGCGGTCACGGCCACCGGATCGTCGACCGGGGCGTGCACGGCGAGGGCGGTGGCTCCCAGGGAATGCAGTTCGGCCACAGTGTCTTTCGCCGATTGCTCATGGCGCACCCAGTTGACCGCGACCGCCGCGCCGCGGGCGGCCAGCGCATGGCTGATGGCGCGCCCGATACCGCGCCCGCCGCCGGTCACCAGTGCGACTCGTCCGGCCAATTCGCCTGCTGCTGTGCTCACCTGATCAACATATGACACCCGCCACGATTGCGGTCGAGAGTGTCGGCCATTACAGTCCGACCGTTGGGTACGCAGCGGTTCCTCAACCACGGGGTCGGGATGCAATTCACCAAGTTCAGGGGACGAACGCTGGGCGCGCTCGCCCTGTTCGCCACCGCAGTCACCGTCGGGGTACTGGTCCGGCCGCTGGCCACCGCCACTCCGGACGCCGGATCACTGGGCGCGGCCTGGACCGCGACCGAGGACGGGCCGCCGAAATATCCTGGCGTGCACATCGATTGGGACGTCCCGATCACCATGAGCGACGGCACCGTCCTGAAGGCCAATGTGTATCGGCCCATGGACGCCGACGGTCACATCGTCGACACCCCGCTGCCGACGGTCGTCAACCTCACCCCGTACACGAAACTCGTGTCCATGATCGCGGATTCGGCGCTGTCGATTCCCGGCCTGTCGGATGTGCTGTCGAACTTCCTGCAGGGTTTCGACCTGTCCGGCGTCGGCCTGGGCGGTCTCTCCGATCTGGTGAAGGTGGTGCCCGGCGGCGCGGCCCGCGTCTTCACCGCCGACCGGAAGCTGGTCCAGTCCGGCTACACCCAGGTCGTCGCCGACGTGCGCGGCACCGGCTTCTCCGAGGGCGTCTGGCAGGTCTTCCAGGAGCGTGAGCAGTTCGACAGCGTCGAGGTGATCAACTGGGCGGCCCAGCAGCCGTGGTCGGACGGCAAGGTCGGGATGTCGGGCATCTCGTACTCGGCGATCAATCAGGTGCAGGCCGCCGAACACCAGCCGGACGCGCTGAAGGCCATCTTCCCGGTCGAGCCCGGCAGTGACCTGGTGCGCGATGTGCTCGCCACCGGCGGCGCGCTCGGATTCGGTTTCATCCCACCGTGGTTGCTGGGTGTGGACAGCCTCAAACTGCTGCCGGATCTGACCTCGATCTTCTCCGGCGTCTTCGACTGGAAGTGGCTGGCCGACCGCCTGCAGAGCCCGTTCACCTTTTTCGACTACATCATTCAGGCGCTGACGGTGCAGTCCATCCCGGAGATCCCGGACAACCTGAAGAGCATCCTGGAACCCGACAGCAGCCTGCGCACCGCCTGGCTCGGGCATCCGGACCGGGTGCGGGTGCCGGCCATGGTCTACGGCGGCTGGCACGACATCTTCACCTACTCCGAACCCCGCATCTATGACGCGATTCCCTTGCCGCCCGGGCAGAAACAGCTGATCATGGGCGACACCTACCACGCCGATCCCGGCAGCGGCTTCGGCGCACCCGGGGCCCCGCCGCGCCTGGACGTGCTGGAGCGCGCCTGGTTCGACAGGTGGCTCAAGGGCATCGACAACGGCATCGACGGCTACGGCCCGGTGACGCTGTTCCAGCAGGGCGGCTCCTGGACCACGACGGACCAATTCCCGCGCAGCGACGTCGATTACCGCCGCCTGTACCTGTCCGGCGCGCCCAGCGGCACCGCTCCGATGAGTGTGCACGACGGCAGCCTGGTCGCCGATCCCGCCGGGCCGGAGCGGCTCACCGTCGCGCCCGGCATCAACAGCCTGTGCTCACGCGATTCGGCGCAGATCACCGCGGGCGTCACGGCCGTCCTCGACGCCTGCGCCAAGGACGCGCGGCCGATGGAACTCAACGGCCTCACCTTCACCAGCCGACCGGTGGCCGACGCCACCCTCGTCTCCGGGCCGGTGAACGTACACCTCAACACGGTGCTCGATGCCACCGACGGCTACTGGACCGCGACGCTCAACGATGTCGCGCCCGACGGCAGGTCCACGGTGCTGACCTCCGGCCAGTTGACCGCGTCGCTGCGAAAGGTGGACGAGGACAAGGCGACCCGCTCGGCCAACGGCGACTACACCGACCCGTACCCGGTCCTCACCCTGGCCGATCGCGAGCCGCTCGTCCCCGGTCGGCCCACCACCGTCGATCTGGGCCTGACCGCCACCGACGCGGTCCTGCAGCCGGGCCACCGCCTGCGCATCGACGTCTTCGCGTTCAACTTCCCGCGCGGCCTGCCGCTGCGGCCGCTGTTGAACGAGAGCGAACTGCTGCCCAGCACATCGACCTCGACCCGAACGCGCCCAGCTGGGTGAACGTCCCTCTCGGCGGAAATATCGGCTGGTAGGGAGAGAAAGAGGCCCTGTCGTCAGCGTGGACGGCAGGGCTTTCCGCTGTCCGGGTTCAGGATTCGAGCACGGCGACCACGTCGGCCTCGGCCATGACATCGTCGAAGGTGTCGCGGGCCAGCAGGTCGGCGTAGAAACCGTTGCGCTCCACCAGTTCCCGGTGCGTGCCGCGTTCCACCACGCGACCCTGATCGAGCACCACGATCTGATCGGCGTCCCGGATCGTGGACAGCCGGTGCGCGATCGTGATGGTGGTGCGATTCGCGGACAGCGCGTCGATCGCCGCCTGCACCTCGCGCTCGGTCCTGGTGTCCAGCGCGCTGGTCGCCTCGTCGAGCACCATGATGGGCGGATTCCGCAGGATGGCCCGCGCCACCGCCAGCCGCTGCTTCTCCCCGCCGGAGAAGCGGTAGCCGCGCTCGCCGACCAGGGTGTCGTACCCGTCGGGCAGGCTCATGATGTGGTCGTGGATCTGCGCGGCCCGGGCCGCGGCATGCAATTCCGCCTCTGTCGCATCGGGTTTCGCGAAGCGGAGGTTGTCGGCGACCGAGGAGTGGAACAGGTAGGTCTCCTGCGACACCACGCCGACCGCCGCGGACAGGTCGGCGAAGGACAGCTCCCGAACGTCCACGCCGTCGACGGTGACGCGGCCGGACGTCACGTCGTACAGCCGCGCCACCAGATACCCGAGAGTCGTCTTCCCCGAGCCGGTTTCGCCGACGATCGCCAGACTCGACCCGGCGGGCACCTCGATATCGATGTCGCTCAGCACGTTCCGATCCGCGTCGTAGGCGAACCCGACGCGCTCGAACCGTACCGCGCCCGTCACCTGCACCGGCAGGGGCGTGGGCCGCTCGGGCTCCTCGATGTCCGGCCGCAGATCCAGGTATTCGAAGATCCGCCCGAACAGCGCCAGCGAGCTCTGAATATCGACGCCGGTCGACAGCAGCATGACGGTCGGCCGCAGCAGGCCGCTCTGCAGCGTGGTGAACGCGACCAGCGTGCCGATCGACACCAGCGGATGCCCCTGGGCCACGGTCATGCCCGCCGCCCAGTAGATGACCGCCGGCATGGCCGCCATCACGATCGAGATGGTCGACTGCCGCCACCGCCCGGCCATGCTGGAGCGGATCTCCAGATCCACCAGCCCCCGCGATTCCCGGGTGAAATCCTCGACCAGCGCGGGTGAGCGACCCATGGTGCGCGACAACAGGATTCCGCTCACCGACAGCGATTCCTCCACGATCGCCGACATGCCCGCCAGCTTGCGCTGCTTCTCCGCGGTGATGCGCCGGCGCTCGGAGCCGACCCGGCGGCTGATCCACACGAACAGCGGCAGCATGACCAGCGAGACCAGCGTGAGTCGCCAGTCCAGCGCGAACATGGCGATGACCGCCGCGACGACGGAGGTGAAGTTGGAGACCAGCGAGGTGATGGTCGAGGTGACCGTGGACTGCATGCCGCCGATGTCATTGGCGATTCGTGACTGCACCTCGCCGGTGCGGGTGGTGGTGAAGAAGGACAGCGGCATGGACTGCAGCCGCGCGTAGACGGCCGACCGGAGATCGTGCATGACGTCCTGGCCGACCGCGGTCGAGATATAGGTCTGGAAGACGCCGAACACACTGTTCAGCGCCGCGACCGCGATCATGCCCACGGCCAACAGGGTCAGCAGTCCGGTGCGACCCTGCGGCAGGGCGTCGTCGATGATGCCGCGCAGCAGGAACGGGGAAGCCAGACCGGCCAGCGAGGCCAAACCCACCAGGGCCGCGACCAGGGCCAAGCGCCCGCGATAGGGATGAAAGAGCCGGACGATCCGGCGAAGTTCAGGTTGTGAAGCCATCAGCGCCTCCTTTCGCAGGGAGTCAAGCGCTATAACTGAGTTTGGCTCATAATTGTTCCGAGGACAATGAGTTATGCTCTGGATCATGTCGAGCAGTCCTGCAGACGAGCCGCGCGCGACGGGTGAGAGGCGTGTCGTTCCCGACGATGACCTCGCCGAACTCTTCCTGCGCACCACCAAACGGCTGCGCCGCACGCAGTCGGCGCGGCTGTCGCCGCTCGGCCTCACCCCGGCCCAGGCCCGCGCGCTGCGCATCATCGGCCGCGCCGACGAGCACGGCGCCGAACCGCTGCACATGTCCGCCCTCGCGGAGCACCTGGGCATCGTGCCGCGCTCGGCTACGACCGTCGTCGACGCCCTGGTCGCCGCCGGACTGGTTGCCCGCGAACCGGATCCGGCCAACCGCCGCGCCACCCTGGTGACCCCGACCGCGGCGGGCCGCCGGGTAGTGGCTCGGATGTCCGACGCTCGCCGTGACGCCGCCGAAGAGATCTTCGCCGCCCTCTCGCCCGGTCAGCGCCACACCCTGCGCGAGCTTCTCGCCACCTTGGAGACCGACGACTGCACACCGCCGAACGCGGCGCTGACCCCGCGAACCGGCCCGGAGTAGCAGGTCGAGGGTCCGGTCGGTCGCGCGGATGGGTGGCCGGGCTGTCGTGAGCCTCGAGTACGGTCGGGAGCGTTGTGCCGATCCGATCTTCACCTCGACCCGGTAAGGAACCGATATGCCACGGGAGCTGGCCGACCTGCCTTTCGCGCGTTTCCTGGAACCGCAGGAGACGCTGCTCGATGAGGGCGCTTACGACTGTGCCCATTTCGACGGCCTCTCACTCGACGATCCGCAGCTGCGTGGCGTGACCTTCACCGAGTGCGCCATCTCGGCCACCACGGTGACCGGAGGTTTCTTCCGGTATTCGCGGTTCAACGATGTCTGGCTGGGCAGTACCCGCTGGATTCGGACCGATCTGTCCGAAACCAATTGGATGGATGCGGAATTCGTGCTCGCGGCCATGTCGGGGGTGGAGGCGTTCGGGTCGGCGCTGCGGCGGGTGAGTTTCCACAACTGCAAGTTCGATTCGGTGAATCTGCGTGGTGCGGTGCTGACCGATGTCTCGTTCGTGGATTGCGTGCTGCGGGACGTGGATATCAGCGAGGCGAAGCTGACCTCGGTGACCTTCCCCGGCTCGGAGATCTCCGGGCTGTCGCTGCGCAATGCCAAGTTGAAGAAGGTCGACCTGCGTGAGGCCCGGTCGATCGGCATCTCCAGCGGGGTCGAGTCGCTGTCGGGTGCGCTGGTCACCAATACGCAGCTGCTCGAGTTGGCCCCGGTCTTCGCCCACTCCTTCGGAATCCTGGTCAAGGACCTGTAGACGAAAGCGGCCAAGGATCGCTTGTTAGTAGCGCTAGTGAACTGACTCGAGTTACGCTCCTCACATGACGGAGTGGCGGCCCACGGCGTGCATCCTGTGCGAGTGCAACTGCGGCATCCAGGTGCTGCTCGGGCCGGACGGCCGGTCCTTCGAGAAGATCCGCGGCGACAAGCTACATCCGGCGTCGGAGGGCTACACCTGCAACAAGGCCCTGCAGCTGGACCGCTACCAGAACGGGCACACCGGCCGGCTGACCTCGCCGCTGCGGCGGCGTGCGGACGGCAGCTTCGAGGAAATCGATTGGGAGACAGCGATTTCCGAGGTGTCGGCCAAGTTTCTGGAGGTCGGGCACCACTTCGGCGGTGAGTCGATCTTCTATTACGGCGGTGGCGGGCAGGGCAATCACCTGGGCGGTGCGTACGCCCCGGCGACCATGGCCGCGTTCGGCATGAAGTACCGGTCCAGCGCGCTGGCGCAGGAGAAGACCGGTGACTTCTGGGTGGGCGCGCGGATGACCGGCTACCCGATGCGCGCGGACGTCGAGCATGCCGAGGTGGCGTTCTTCATCGGCAAGAATCCGTATCAGTCGCACGGGTTTCCGCGGGCGCGCACGGTGCTGAAGGAGATCGCCAAGGACCCGGCACGGTCGATGATCGTGCTCGACCCGGTGCGCACCGAGACCGCCGAGCTGGCGGACTTCCACCTGCAGCTGCGGCCGGGCACCGACGTGTACCTGCTGACGGCCATGGCCGCGATCCTGGTGCGCGACAACCTGATCGACGAGGAATGGCTGGCCGAGCACACCAGCGGCCAGGACGCGGTGCTGCCGGTGCTGCGAGCGGTGCCGATCGGAAAGTACTGCGCCATCGCCGATGTCGATCTGGACCTGGTGACCGCCGCGACGCACCGGCTGGCCCGCGCGAGCTCGGTCGCCGCGCTCGAGGACCTCGGCGTGCAGATGAACCGGTACTCGACGGTGGTCAGCTATGTCGAGAAGCTGGTCTGGCTGCTCACCGGCAATGTCGGAAAGCCGGGCACCCAATACGCTTTCACCGGCCTGAGCAATCTCGGCCACGACCGGGGGCATCCGGCGGGCGAGGGACCCAAGAGCCCGGTGGTCGGCGCGCAGATCGTGAGCGGTCTGGTGCCGTGCAATGCGATCAGCGAAGAGATCCTCACCGACCACCCGGCGCGTTACCGCGCCATGTTCATCGAGAGCGCGAATCCGGCACACTCCCTGGCGGATTCGGCCCGCATGCGCGAGGCGCTGGCGGCGCTGGAACTGGTGGTCGTCATCGACGTCGCCATGACCGAGACCGCGCGCCTGGCCGACTATGTGCTGCCCGCGCCCACCCAGTTCGAGAAGTACGAGGCCACGTTCTTCAACTTCGACTTCCCGCGCAATATCTTCCACCTGCGGCACCCGGTGCTGCCCGCGCCGGCGGGCGTGCTGCCCGAGCCCGAGATCCACGCCCGCCTGGTCGAGGCCGCGGGCGTGCTGAGTGAGGCGGACTACGCGCCGCTGCGGGCCGCGCTCGCGCAGGGGCGGGAGGCGTTCGCCATGGCCTTCCTGGGGATCCTCGGCGATCCGGCGCGGTCGAAACTCGCTCCCGTGCTGCTGTATCGGACGCTGGGGGAGACGCTGCCCGACGGTGCGGCCTCGGCGGCACTGCTGTGGGCGGCGGCCTACAACATGGTGCGCAAGTTTCCGGCCAGCGTCGAACGCGCCGGGTACGGAACGGGTCTGGAGGCGGGGGAGCGGCTGTTCGAGGCGATTCTGACGGGCAAGCACGGCATCGTGATCTCCGAGGACGATTACGCGGAGACCTGGAACCGGGTGCGCGACAAGGTGATCCGGCTGGAGATTCCGGAGCTGCTGGAGGTGATCGCCACCCTGCCCGTGCCGACCGAGGACGACAGTGCGGACTGGCCGTTCATTCTCTCGGCGGGTGAGCGCCGGGCCTTCACGGCCAACACCATCTTCCGCGACCCGGCCTGGCGCAAGCGTGATGCGGCGGGCACCCTGCGCATCAGCACCGGCGATGCCGAGCGGCTCGGGCTCACCGCGGGCGACCTGGTCCAGGTGACGACCCGGCGCGGCACCGCGCAGGTCCCCGTCGAGCCCACCGACCGCATGCGCCCGGGCCACCTGTCGCTGCCCAACGGTTTCGGGCTCTCGGTCGCCGCCCCGGACGGCACCTCCGTCACCACCGGCACCGCCCCGAACGAGCTGACCTCCTTCGACGACCGTGACGAATGGGTCGGCACCCCCTGGCACAAGTACGTCCCCGCCCGCCTGGATACCGTGACCGCATGAAACGAACGAGTTTCGCGAACTGGCCGTGCACCGTCGCCCGCACCGTCGACCTGCTGGGCGACTGGTGGACGCCGCTCATCCTCCGCGAAGCTTTCTACGGCGCCAAGCGTTTCGACGATTTCGAATCCACCCTCGGTCTCAGCCGCAATATCCTCACCCAGCGTTTGAACCGATTGGTGGACGCGGGACTGTTGACCAAGGTTCCGTATCAGGAGCGGCCGGTTCGCCACGAATACCGGCTGACCGATCAGGGGCGCGATTTCTTTCCCGTCATCGCGGCCATGATGGCCTGGGGGGATCGGTACCTGGCTCCGGAATCCGGGGAGCCGGTGGTTCTGCATCACACGGCGTGTGACCACGATACGCACGCCGAGGTGGTGTGCTCGCATTGCCGGGAACCGTTGCGGCACGAGGACATTTCCGCTCGGCTGGGGCCGGGGTTTCCGGCTCGGCTTCGGAATACGGCATTAGCAACCGGTCGTTTTGGTGATGGGGATTGAAAAGCCTTGTATCAGAGTGGAATTAGGTACTAATGGATAGTGGGGGCGCGGTAGAATTAGTGCATGGGAATCAAGGGGGAGACACTCGACAGCTGTGGCATCGCTGATGTCGATGCTGCGGTGCGGTCTCTTTCGGGTTCGCTGCTGCACGGAGATATGAATCAGTTCTCCGATGACGATGTCGTGGAGTTGATGCAGCGGTTGGAGAGCTGTAAGAGGCAGCTGTCGGCGCTGGATTCACGGCTGATCATCGAGGCGATGGATCGGTCGCTGCCGGACCGCAGCGGGGCCGGTGATCCGGTGCCGTTTCTGCGGCAGACGCTGGGGTTGTCGCGGTATGACGCATCGGTGCGGGTGAAGATCACCAGGCAGTGCGGGGAGTTTCGGCAGCTCACGGGGCATCTGCGGCCGCCGGTGTTGGCGGTGGCGGCGGAAGCCTATGAGGCGGGCGATATTTCACGCGATCACGTGCGGAACATCGTGGAGGTGATGACGCATCTGCCCAAGGAGATCGATGCGGGCACTCGCGACAGGACCGAGCGGATTCTCGTCGACTATTCCCGCGAAGGCTGGCCGGACGATCTGCCGAGGATCGGGCGGGAGATCCTGGCCCGGGTCGACCCGGACGGGACGATCACCAGCGATGCCGATCGGAAGCGGCGGCGCGGGATCGTGGTGTGCCGTCCGGGCGTGAATGGCATGTCCTGGATCGAGGGGTGGATCACTCCCGAGCTGCGGGCATTGCTGGATGCGGTGCTGGCCAAGTTCGGACGCCCGGGCATGTGCAATATCGAGGACGCTGAAAGTCCCGCTGCCGGTGCCGGATCCATCGACACCGATGTGCTGGAGGCCGCGGCGCGTCGTGACCGCCGTGACTCGGCGCAGCGTACGCACGATGCGCTGTTCGCGTTGTTGCAGCCGGGCGTGGACCCGGGCAAGCTCGGCTCCCACCGGGGTTTGCCGGTGGAGGCGATCATCACCATGAGCCTGGCCGATCTCGAGCGCGCGGCCGGGGTTGCCACCACCGCGTCGGGTGGACACGTCTCGATCAATGAGGCTCTGAAGCTGGCCGAGGGCACGAAGCCGGTGCTGGCGGTGCTCGATGGTGACGGAATGCCCTTGTACCTGGGGCGGTCTCGCCGCCTGGCCAACTCGGCTCAGCGGCTGGCGCTCATTGCTCGCGATAAGGGATGCACTCGTCCGGGGTGCGATGCGCCTGCTTCGATGTGCGCGGTGCACCACATCGTCGACTGGGCTGATGGCGGACTCACCGACCTGAACAACCTTGCGCTGGCTTGCGATCACTGCCATGCGTTGGTCAATGACAGCGCCGATGGTTGGAAAACTGTTGTGATGGGCAAGGATTCGACGTATCGCGGGCGGTGTGGGTGGATTGCGCCCAAGAGGATTGATCCTTCGGGCACTGCTCGGGTCAATCAGAGACATCACGCTGGGGAGTTGGTCGCCAGCTCCATCGTTTCCAGTTGCTCGAGGTGGGGTCCTCGGGTTGCATGACACCCGGCTGCTCGTGTGCTGCTGGCGTGCGCAGGGAACGGGGAAGTGTGGTTGCGCCGCCTGCGCTACCGGACTTGGGCTGACGCCGGGCCGGGAGCCGTGACTTACATTCCGGCCCACGGACTGCACGGATCGCATTTTAGAGACGACCCACGAAGAGAATCCGAATCGTTCGTCTGCGGTGGGTCGAGTCCGGACCGTTCGTCTGCCGTGGGTGGGGTCCGAGCGGTTGGTTGGTTGGCGTGTGTGGAGTCTGAACCGGTTGTGGGCGGGGGTGGGGTGGGCTTTAGGCTGCTGGGACTATGGCCCTGAACGCGACTCTCTACAACGTGAATGTGCAGTTGGCTGATGTGGATCGGGGGGTCTACGAGGAGTTGGAGTTGCGGGTTGCGCGGCATCCTTCCGAGACCGGGGAGTACATGTTGACTCGGATGCTGGCCTATTGCTTGGAGTATGAAGAGGGAATCGCGTTCAGTGATGGTGGGGTCTCTTCCACCGATGAGCCGCCGGTTCTCATCCGCGACCTCACCGGCCGCCTCACCACCTGGATCGACGTGGGCGCCCCGGACGCCGACCGCATCCACCGCGCCAGCAAACTGGCCGACCGTGTAGCCATCTACACCCATCGAGACCCCGCAAAAGTTCTCGCCCAACTCGCCGGCAAACGCATCCACCAGGCCGACCAGATCCCCCTCTACGCCTTCGACCGATCCTTCATCGACGCCGCCACCGCCCTCCTCGACCGCCGCAACACCCTCACGCTCTCGGTCACAGACCGCCATCTCTACCTGGACCTGAACGGCACCTCTCTCTCGGCCCCCATCGAAGAACACTCCCTCGCCTAACCCCCGCCGACAGGCCGAGCGACCCGAATTCCACCCCGGGCTTCATGCGACCCGAGCACGCCATCTCAGGCAAACTGGCAACCACGATGCGTCGAACCTGTCCCCGCTCAGCGATCGCAGCCCTGGCCGTCATAGCCCTGGCTGTGGCCGGCTGCGCTCAGCAGCACTCCCAGCCTCCGGTGGAACAGCCCACGTACACCGGTCCGGCCAATCAGCTCATCACCGTCACCGCCGATTCCCCCACCGCCACCACCGCCACCCTCACCGCCTGGGATCGCGATGGCACACAATGGGTTCGAGCGATCGGCCCCCTGCACGCCGACGTGGGTGCGCAAGGCATCGGGCCCACCAGCGAATCGGCCACCCGTTCCCCGGCCGGAATCTGGACGCTGACAGAGGCTTTCGGCATCTCAGCCAACAACGGCACCAGACTCCCGTATCGCCGAGTGACACCATCGGATTGGTGGGTCTCCGACACCAGATCGCCGTTCTACAACACCCACTACACCTGTGCCCCCGGCACCTGCCCGTTCGATGAGTCCGCGGGTGAGGACCTGGGTACGGCCGGTCCCGCCTACGATCACGCCGTCGTCATCGACTACAACCGCTCTCCGGTCGTCGCCGGCGCGGGTTCGGCGTACTTCCTCCACGTCGGAGACGGCACCCCGACCGCGGGCTGCGTAGCGCTTCCAGGCGCGGATCTGGACCGCGTGATGCGCTGGCTGGACCCCGCCCAGGGGCCGGTCATCGACATCGAGGTCCGGGATCGCCCGGCGAACTCCTGATTCGGCGAAACCTCTGTGCAGGTTCTCACAATGTCGCAAATGCGACCGAAGTGGCTTTGACGTGCGCAAATGCGGAAGCATGGCGGTGCCATTCGGTATTTCCCCCGCCTGACCGGTAGCAATCCGCGTGATGTGCATCAGCTATCGGCTCGCATACCTGGGATGGCCTGATGTTTCGTTCAACTAAGGTTCGGGTATTCGACCTAGTCGAACACGATCACCGCAGCTCGGTGATTGTCCGCTGGACGTGTTCGCGGCGTCCTTCGGACGAAAGGATATGGATGATGGGCGCGAGCCTGATGATCGTGGGGGACGACTACCGGGTCCGCAGCGCCCTGCGGGCGGCGATGGAAGGGGAGGGCTACGAGGTCGCCGAGGCAGGCGCGGCCGAGGTGGCCCTGGAGCGGCTGCGCAATCACGGCGCGCCGGATGTGATGATCGTGGACCTGCTGGTGGGCGAGATGGATGCCTTCACCTGTATTCGCGAGGTGCGGCGCGCGCACGAGGTGCCGATCATGGTGGTCAGCGCCAGCGCGGACACCCACGATGTGGTCGCGGCGCTGGAGGCGGGCGCCGATGATTTCGTGACCAAGCCGTTCGAGCTCAAGGAGATCAGCGCGCGCATGCGGGCGCTGCGGCGGCGGCCGCACCTGGGCGGGCTGCCGGAGGATCCGGCGGCCGAGCCGCCGGTAGAGATCATCCTGGACTCCGATGATGCTGCGCCGCTGGTGCTTTCGCCCGATGGTGGCGTGGCGCGCCGGGGCGAGGAGCAGATTCCGTTGACCGTCACCGAGTTTCGCCTGCTGTGTGAACTCGCGGCCAATCCCGGCCGGGTCCTCAGCCGCACCCTGCTGCTCGAACGAGCTTGGGATGAAGGCTTCTTCGGTGACGAGCGGCTGGTCGACGTCCATGTCCGCCGGCTGCGCACGAAGATCGAGACGGACCCGTCGGAGCCGCGCATCGTGGTGACGGTGCGCGGCCTCGGATATCGCCTCGATATGCCGCGATAGGCGAATTCGCGGGTGTGCGAGGCCCGCGGAGTCATGGGATCGTCATGAGATCGCAATGAGTTCGCATGGAAGACCTCAAAACTTCACCGTCAGGCTGAAGTGGTCATGCAGATCCAAATCAGCAAATTTGACGCGATATCCCAGCGAACCATCCAGATCCGGGAGCCGGTGCTCGCCGACGGCGCACCAATGTGGCGCATTGCGGAGGACTCCCGGGTCCTCGACACCAACTCCAGCTATGCCTATCTGCTGTGGTGCCGCGATTTCGCGGATACCTCGATCGTCGCTGAAATAGACGGCGAGATAGCCGGATTCGTCATCGGCTACACCAGGCCCGCATGGCCGCACATCCTATTCGTCTGGCAGGTGGCGGTCGATCAGCCCCATCGTGGGCACGGCCTGGGCGTCGACATGCTCGACGCGCTGCTGGAAAGTGCCGCGGCGCGCGGAGTCACGCAGCTCGAGACCACCATTGCCCCCGACAATCCGGCCTCGGTCGCCATGTTCGCCTCGCTGGCCCGCCGTCGTGGCGCGGCCCTGACCCGCACCACATTGTTCACGGCGGATCAGTTTCCCGGCGGGCATCAGCCCGAGGACCTCTACCGCATCGCACCGGTCACCACTCAGGAGGAATGGCGATGACTAGCCCCGATATGACGGTTTTCGCGGATCTCGAGTCGAATGTGCGCGGCTACTGCCGTTCCTGGCCGACGGTCTTCGACACCGCGTCCGGCGCCTGGCTCCGCGACGAGTCCGGCCGGGAGTACCTGGATTTCTTCGCCGGCGCGGGCGCGCTCAACTACGGCCACAACAATCCCGTGCTGAAGCAGTCGCTGCTCGAGTACATCGCGGGCGACGGCCTCACCCACGGGCTCGACATGTCCACCGTCGCCAAGCGTGATCTGCTGCAGTCGCTGCGCGACCGGATCCTGAAGCCGCGCGGCCTGGACTACAAGGTGCAGTTCCCCGGGCCCACCGGCGCGAACGCGGTGGAGGCCGCGCTCAAACTGGCCCGCAAGGTGACCGGCTGCACCGAGATCCTCAACTTCACCAACGCTTTTCACGGTATGACGCTGGGCGCCCTGTCGGTCACCGGCAATGCCGCCAAGCGGGCAGGCGCGGGCGTGCCGCTGCAGCACGCCACCTCGATGCCCTTCGACGGGTATCTGTCCGGCGCGGACGATGATTCGTTCGAATGGATGGAGCGCGTCCTCGACGATGCCTCCTCCGGCCTGGACAGCCCGGCCGCCGTGATCGTCGAAACCGTCCAGGGCGAGGGCGGAGTCAACCTCGCGAGCGTGCAGTGGCTGCGCAAGCTGGCCGGATTGTGTTCCGCCCGTGAGATTCTGCTGATCGTCGACGACGTGCAGATGGGCTGCGGCCGCACCGGACCGTTCTTCTCCTTCGAAATGGCCGGTATCACACCGGATATCGTCACGCTGTCCAAGTCGATCGGCGGCTACGGCCTGCCGATGGCTCTGGTGCTGTTCAAGCCGGAACTGGACCTGTGGAAGCCGGGCGAGCACAACGGCACCTTCCGCGGCAACAACCCGGCCTTCGTCACCGCCCGTGCGGCGCTGGAGCATTACTGGGCCGACGACGCCCTGGAGGCCGCCACCCGGGCCAAGGGCGAGCGCATCGACCGTGCCCTGACGGGCATGTCCGCGGCCTTCGACGGTGTCGGCGCGCGCGGGCGTGGTCTGGTGCACGGCCTGGTCTTCGACGACGCCTCGCAGGCGGAGAAGGTCTGTGCCGCCGCCTTCCAGCGCGGGCTGCTGGTGGAGACCTCCGGTCCCGAGGACGAGGTGGTGAAACTGCTTCCGCCGCTGACCATTACCGACTCCGAGCTCGATCACGGCCTGGAGCTGCTGGCCGCCTCACTGGATGCCGTCAGCGGCGGGCGGGGGCGCTGACATGATCGTGCGCACCACCGCCGAGATCACCGGCACCGATCGGGACGTCGCGGGCCCGGGCTGGCGCAGCAAGCGCATCGTGCTCGGCGGCGACCGGGTCGGGTTCTCGTTCCACGAGACCACCATCGACGCCGAGACCGTCCACGAATTCCATTACCAGCACCACATCGAGGCCGTCTGGCTGGTCGAGGGCGAGGGCACCCTGGTCGATCTCGACCACGGCACCACCTACGAGCTGGGCCCCGGCTCGATGTATCTGCTGAACGGCCATGAACGGCACCGCCTCTTCGCCCGCACCCGGATGCGCATGCTCTGCGTGTTCAATCCGCCGGTGACCGGGCAGGAGGTGCACGACGAGCACGGTGTGTACCCGCTCGTCGCCGTCGACTAGGAGTTTCGAATGACTGTGTCCGACGACGGAAGAATCGATCGCTATCGCACCCGCACGGTGGTCGGCACCCCGCCGATCGAGCGTGACGACCCGACGGTGTGGGGTGAGATCGGCAGCCATGCCCTCGCCGATTTCGACGACAACGGCTACGCCGTGGTCGACAGCCTGCTCGATCCGTACGAGGTCGGTGCGGTCGCGGCCGAAATCCAGCGGCTGACCGGCGATCCCGACCTCGTGCTGGACGAGCGCGTGATCATCGAGCGCGAGTCGCACCGGGTGCGTTCCCTGTTCGAGGTGCACCGGCTCAGCGCCATGATCGCGGATCTGGTGCGCGAGGAGCGGATTGCCGGTCTGGCGCGCGAGATTCTCGGGTCCGAGGTCTATCTGCATCAGACCCGGGTGAACTACATGCCCGGGTTCACCGGCACCGGCTTCTACTGGCACTCCGACTTCGAGACCTGGCACGCCGAGGACGGCATGCCGACGCCGCGGGCGGTGAGCCTGTCGATCGCGCTGTCCGACAACTACCCGTTCAACGGCAGCCTCATGGTCATGCCGGGCTCGCATCGCACTTTCGTCCCCTGTCAGGGTGAGACGCCGGCCGATCATCACCGGGTTTCCCTGCGCGGTCAGGAGATCGGCGTCCCGTCGCAGGCGGCCATCACGGATCTGGCCGGGAAGCACGGCATTACGCAGTTCACCGGGCGGGCGGGTTCGGCGTTGCTGTTCGACTCGAATCTCATGCACGGGTCGGCGGGCAATATCACGCCGTTCCCGCGCTCGAATCTGTTCCTGGTGTTCAACAGTGTCGAGAACACGCTGCTCGATCCCTATGCCGCGCCGCATCCGCGGCCGGAGTACCTCGCGAGCCGGGACTTCACCCCCCTGGTGTGAATGGGGGAGTTGCAGAGGGTTTCGTCTCGTATGCCGATGTCGTTCCATGTGGGTGCGATCACATATTTCTCGGATCGGCAGTCTGAGCTGGCGATATGTCTGAGCTGACCATGCTCGATGGAACGACAATGGTTCATTGTGATTGTGGAACGTTGCATCGTACCTCTATGGTTTGACGTGGGTCGAACATCGGGCACGCGCCGGTCGACCAGCGCGTGCCCGGTCGATTCGGCTGCGTCCGAGGGATTTCCGCGCTCGTCGAATCCCGTGACCCTGAGGAACCTTTGCTGCTGGACAAGATTCGCTGGACCGTAGTCGTTCCCCTGCTCGCGGTGATGATGCTCGCCGGGGTGTGGGGCCGGGAATTGTCGCTGCTGGCCGACATCCCGGTATTCGCTCTCCTGCTGGCGGCGGTACTGGCCGCGGTGCATCACGCCGAGGTCGTCGCGCATCGCGTCGGCGAGCCGTTCGGCGCGCTGGTGCTGGCCATTGCGGTGACCATCATCGAGGTCGGACTCATTCTGACGCTGATGGTTTCGGCCGGGGACAAGGCCGCGCCACTGGCCCGCGACACCGTGTTCGCAGCGGTCATGATCACCTGCAATGGCATCTTCGGAATGGCGTTGCTGGTGGGGGCGTTGCGGCGGCGGGTCGCGGTCTTCAATGCGGAGGGCACGGGTGCGGCGCTGGCCACGGTCGCGACCCTGGCCACGCTGAGCCTGGTGCTGCCGACCTTCACGACCAGCGAACCCGGACCGCACTTCTCGCCCGCCCAGCTGGCCTTCGCGGCTGTCGCCTCACTGGTGCTCTACGGCTGCTTCATCGCCATGCAGACCGTGCGGCACAAAGAGGATTTCCTCCCGGTGGAGCCCGGCACCGACGACGAGGACGAGCACGCGGAGCGGCCGAGTGCGCGCCGCGCGTGGATCAGCGGCGGACTGCTGATCGCCGCTCTGGTCGGGGTGGTCGGTCTGGCGAAGGCGGTGTCCCCGGCCATCGAATCCGGTGTCGACGCAGCGGGGCTGCCGCGCTCGGCGGTCGGCGTGGTGATCGCAATGCTGGTCCTGCTGCCCGAGGCGCTGGCCGCCGTGCGTGCCGCGCGCGGCGGGCGGGTTCAGGTCGGTCTGAATCTGGCGCTGGGCTCGGCCATGGCCAGCATCGGCCTCACGATTCCGGCCATCGCGGTCGCCTCGATCTGGCTGGACACCCCGCTGTTGCTCGGTCTGGGCGCGACCGAAATGGTGCTGCTGGCAATAACAGTGGTCGTCGGCATGCTCACCGTGGTGCCCGGCCGCGCCACCCTGCTGCAGGGCACGGTGCACCTCTCGCTCTTCGCGGCGTTCGGTTTTCTCGCGGTCGCGCCGTAGGAACGCCTACTCCGCAGTCCCCTCGCCGACCTTGCGCCGGAACCGCCGGCTCCGGCGCTCCTCGCTGTCCGCCGCCTGCTCACCCTCGGGCGCCCGCCGCCGCACGGCCCGCCGCTCCCGCTGCACGGCCTCCTCCAGCAACTGCAACATGGGCACCTCGGCAAGCGCGTCCTTCGTTGCAGCATGATCGACATCGCTGCGCGTGATGAGCCCGGCAGCGATCAACCCCTCCACCGGATTCACCCCGTAGGCCCGCGCCAGCTCGATCACCGTGTCCGCCACCGGCGGATCCGACTCCTCCAAATGTCGCTTGATCCTGGGCCCATTGCTGTCCAGCTTCTCCGCAATGGCCCGGGTACTGGCACCCCGGGTCACCGCCCGCTTCCAAGCATCGAACGCTTGCCTCATCGCATCACCCTCGGCTCGATCGGCCCGCACGCCAAACCCCGAGCCTATCGAATCCGGTCGATTATGTTCAATCACGCAACACTGGCGTTTCACCCAGGACCGTCACCGCCGGCTGCCCGATAGTCCCGTAGGGGGAGCGGCGGGTGGCACCGTGGGGTGACGCGGGTCGGTGTTCGGGGTTTCTACGTTCGGCGGTGTGAAGACAATAATTCGCGTTGGGGCGGCGGTGGGGCTCGCAGTGATGGTGTCGTCTGTGCTCGTCGGCTGCCGGTCGGATTCGAGCTCGGGCATCGAGTGGGCCGCGTGTCAGGGGGTGGGGGTCGATTCGCGGCAGGAGTGCGCGACGGTGTCGGTGTTACTCGACTACGAGCATCCGGAGGGGGAGCGGGTTTCCCTTGCGGTGTCGCGGATTCGGAGTGCGCATCCGGAGCATCGGCGTGGGGTGTTGCTGCTCGTACCGGGCGGGCCGGGTGGCAGCGGGCTGAATCTGCCGTCCACCGCGGGGCAGACGCTGCCGGAGTCGGTGCGGGACGAGTACGACCTGATCGGGTTCGATCCGCGCGGGCTCGGAGCGAGCACCGCGGCGAATTGCCATCTCGCGCAGCAGGATATGGCGACGGAGCGGCTGCGGCCGTGGCCGGACGCCAACGGCGGGATCGCGGAGAATGTGGCGATCGAGCGGCGGGTGGCCGAGGCGTGCGTGCGGGATGGGGGTGCGTTGGTGCGGTCGATCGGGAGCCGGACCGAGGCGCGGGACATCGACCGGATCCGGGAAGCGCTGGGGGAACAGCGGATCGCGGCGTGGGGAACGTCCTATGGGACATATGTACTGTCGGTGTACGCCACCCTCTTCGGGGAGCACACGGATCGGATCCTGCTGGACAGCAATGATGATCCGGATCCCGAGCGGGTCGAGCGGACCTGGCTGGGGAATTCCGCCGTCGGTGCGGAGGATCGGTTTCCGGACTTCGCGCGGTGGGCGGCGACCGAGGGGAATCCGGACCGGGTGGTGGAGACGCCCGAGGCGGTGCGGGACCAGTTCCTCACGCTGGCGGCGCGATTGGATCGCGCACCGTTGCCGTGGCCGGGTGCCGAGACCGCGGCATTGAGCGGCAACGGATTACGGCAGATCCTGCTCGACGGACTAGCCAAGGATCAGCGGTTTCCCTATGTCGCCCAGGTGATCAATGCCGCGCTGCGCTCGGACGCCCTGCCTGCCGCGCGGCCCTCCCCGCCGGAGCCCGTGGCCCAGGCGTCGACCGCGGTCATGGTGGCGACCCTGTGTAATGACGTGGCCTGGCCGACGTCGGCGGACGACTATGCGACCGCCGTAGCCGCGGATCGAGCCCGATACCCGCTCACCGCGGGCATGCCGCGCGGCCTCTCCCCGTGCGCGTTCTGGCCATATCCGGTCGCGCCACGCACAGTCGTTACCGCGTCCGGACCGTCGAATGTGCTGCTGCTGCAGAATCTCCGGGATCCGCAGACCCCGTACAGCGGCGCGTTGCACTTGCGGCAGGCGTTCGGTGACCGTGCCCGGATGGTGGCGGTCGACGGCGGTGGGCACGGCGTGTATCCCTCGCCGGTCGCCTGCGCGAACGATGCCGTCGAGCGTTTCCTGCGCGACGGCACCCGTCCGGACCAGGACCTCACCTGCCGATGAAGTCGCATCTAATCAGCTTGCGGCAGGGACGGTTCGGTGCCCTCGACGGCCGTAGAGCTCGCGGGCGGCGGTCGGTGTGACCGTTTCGAGCCGGGCCGGGGCCTCCGCCTTCAGGTGCTGTTCCAGGATCTGCCCCGCCATCGGCGCGATGATCGGGGCGGCCATGATCAGACCCGCCTTGTCGAAGAGCGAGGACAGCCAGACCAGGACGCGCGCAGCGGGTCTCACCAGCAGGTCGACAATGCCCGGGCGGTCGAACTGGCCGAGCTTGCGCATCCACTTGGGCAGCGTCGCAATCGAGGCGAACGACAGCAGGCGTGCACCGATTGCGTACGTCCAGCCCGCGCCGTGGCGCGGCGAGGTGAACAGCAGCTGCCGCATGCCGTCCTGGGCGCGCTCCGAAGTACACAGGCGCGCACGGACATTCGCGAAATACTCCTGCACGCCCTCGCGCGTGACCGGTACTTCCTCGGGCTTGCAGGTCTGCAGCTCGGCCGCGATCCGGCACTCCTGCCAGTAGCGGGCCTCCTCCTCGGGAGTCAGTCCGGGCCCGAACATTTCGTAGGCCTTGAGTACCGAGTGCCAGCCGGTGATGTGGATCCACAGCTGGGTTTCGGGGGAATTGGCGCTGTAGCGCTGCCCGCTGATCGGCTCGATGCCCGTGTTCTCGGCATGCACCGTCATCAGGTGCTCGGAGGCCTGGATGGCCGTGCGGGAATCGCCGATGGCCACGATCAGGAAGTACGCGAAGGTGGCGTCGAGGCGGTGGCGGGGCTCGGAGTAGATCTTGCCGGTGTCGGCCACGGCCGCGGTCAGGAACGGATCGAAGTGCTCGAGGGTCACCGCCCGCTGGAAGCCGATCACCGCGGTGGGTGCGGTCCACACCTTCCAGCTCGGCGAATCCGGGCCGAAGAAGCCGTAGTCATCGCGGCGGAGAGTGGTCGGATCGAAGGTCACTGGGGCTCCTCTGCAGGCTCGATCCCATGGAATACAACGCCACCGTAGCAATTGTGGTCGCCGAATACAACGGGGTCGTAGCTTTAGCCCGGACAGGCACGTGACCTCGCTATCCGGGATGACAGAATGGGCCGGTGAAGGTGGAGCGGCAGTGAGCAAACCCCGTGTGACGGCAGACCGGCCGCGGCGGCGCTATGCGCCCCGCCTGCCCCCGGACGAACGCCGGGCCCAGCTGCTCGACGCCGCGTTCGCCGTACTCGAGCAGGCCGAGCTGCACGAGCTGAGCATGGAGGCCGTCGCCGCCGAGGCTGGTGTCGGCAAGCCCGTGCTGTACACGGTCTTCAAGACCCGCGCGGAGCTGGTCGCCGCGCTGCTCGAACGCGAACGCGAGCGCGCCCTGGAGCAGGTCGCCGACACCCTGCCCACCGACCTGCTCGGCGCGGACCCGGTCGTCGCCGCCTCCGCCACGGTCGAGGCGTTCGTCGATGTCGCCCTGCGTAATCCGACCCGCTGGCGACTGCTGCTCGCGGGCCCGGGCAATGCCCCCGACGAATATCGCGAGGCCATCCGCAGCTCCCGCGCCGGCATCTTCGACCGAGCCGAGGCGCTGGTCCGGATGGGTCTGATCGCCGATCCGCGCTGGGCCGGAATCGATTCCGGCCTACTGACGAACTCACTGCTGACTATCGCCGAAATGCTCGGCCGCCTGGCCGTCAGCGAACCGGACGCCTATCCCCGCGAGCGCATCGAAGGCTTCGTCCAGGCCATCGTCCACCTGCTGGTCGGCACCCGCTGACCCTGCCTTTGGGTAACCGGCGGCGCAACATTGACGCGATCCATACGGCGACTCGCCGATGTGCGCGTGCGGAACTCGGGCGGGCGGGCCTACTATGCCCGCATGACGGTCGGCACTGACCTGCCCAAACCCGATGCACTCTTCGATCTCGACGTCTGGCTACATCGTTGGCCGGCCAGTGTGTACGCCACCGAACTGCATTACGGCGTACTGGTTTTCACCGGCTGCGACCAGTTCGATGAGCGTGACGTGGAGATCGCTCGACGGACATATCCGGGGCGGCGCATCCTCATCGACGACACCGGCAAGCTCCAGGTGCATCCGGCGGGGGAGGGCCCGCCGATCTCGATCTTCGATCCCGCTCACCCGTTGCGGTCGGCGCAGTAGTCGACCTCTCCTGGCGGCGTTCCGGTCGTCGCGCCGACCGGACTCGCTGAGGGCTGCCACCTGGCCCTCTCGCGTTCGGAACGTGACCCTTGCCACAGTCGGTACAGACGCGTACCGTGCTGGTGGTACGCAGATGTACCAGGCTGGGAGATGGCGCATGACCACAGTGACACTGCCCGACGGACCAACCACGCCGGCCTTCGTGCAGGGCATCGAGATCCTGGCCGGGCGCACCCGGGCCTGGCGTCGCCTGCACCAGCGCTACGGATCGGCGTTCATGGTCGCGATGCCCCGCTTCGGGCCCACACTCGTGCTGTCGGAACCGGCCGAGGTCAAGGCGCTGTTCACCACGCACACCGATCTGGTCGACAACATCGACGCCAACCTCGGCCAATTCCTCGGCCCCGGTTCGCTTTTCGCGCTGCGCGGGGAAGAGCACCGCAAGGAGCGCAAGCTGCTCACCCCGCCGTTCCACGGGCGACGGCTGGCGGTCTACGAATCGCTCATCGAGGAGGAGGCCGTCCGCGAGATGGCCGGCTGGCCGTCGGGGCGCGATTTCGCGACCATGGACTCGATGATGCGGATCACCCTCAACGTGATCCTGCGCGCGGTCTTCGGCGCGGAAGGCGCGGAATTCGACCAGCTGCGGGCGCTGCTGCCGAAACTGGTGCTGGTCGGGTCGGCGCTGGCGGCACTTCCGGTGCCGCGCAGGCTGTTCGGGCGCTTCGGGCCGTGGGAGCGGTTCGCCGCCTACCGCGCGCGGTACGACGAGATCGTCGGACGGCTCATCCGGCGCGCGGCCGCCGATCCGGAGCTGAGCGAGCGGGACGACGTGCTGGCCATGCTGCTGCAGGCCCGCTACGACGACGGTTCGGCCATGACGCACAGCGAGATCGCCGACGAACTGCTCACCCTGCTCACCGCCGGGCACGAGACCACCGCCACCTCGCTGGCCTGGACCGTCGAACGGCTGCGGCGGCATCCGGACATCCTGCGCCGCCTGGTCGAGGAGAACGACGCGGGCGGGTCCGCGCTGCGCGAGGCGACGCTGCTGGAGACCCAGCGGGTACGGCCGGTCATCGACGCCACCGCGCGCAAGGTGCGGACGGACTCGCTGCAACTGGGCCGGTGGACGCTGGCGCGCGGGCAGCACGTGATGGTGAGTATCCGGCTCATGCACGACAATCCGGAATTGTTCACCAACCCACGGGATTTCGATCCGGATCGGTTCGTCGGCGCCCGGCCGGGGACCTTCAGCTGGATTCCGTTCGGCGGTGGCGCGCGCCGGTGCATCGGGGCGGCCTTCGCGACCATGGAGATGAACGTGGTGCTGCGGGTGCTGTTGCGGGACTTCACACTCGAGACCACCGACGCGCCCGATGAGCGCGCGCACTTCCGCGGTGTCGCACTGGTTCCGGCGAAGAAGGGGCGGGCCGTCGTGTATCGGCGGGCACCGCGGCCGCCGGCGGTCGAGGCCGCCGAAACCAGTGTGGAGCGGGGCGCCGAGGTGACCGCATGAGCGAGCGGGTGGCCGAGGTCGGGCGGGGGATCACCCTCACCTACGAGCGGGAGGGAGCGGGCGTGCCGCTGCTGCTGATCGCCGGGCTCGGGCAGCAGAAACACGAATGGCACGACGGGCTGATCGGGCAGCTGGTGGTGCGCGGATACGACGTGGTGCGGTTCGACAATCGCGATGTGGGGACCTCCACGCACGCCGGGTTCCGGCCGCCGGGCGGGCTGGCGATGGCCCGCAAGCGCTGGGACCCACAGCAATACGATCTCGGGGACATGGCCCTCGACACCGTCGGGCTGCTCGACATCCTCGGCTGGCGGTCCGCGCACGTGGTCGGCATGTCGATGGGCGGGATGATCGCGCAGACCGTCGCGGCCCGCTATCCGGCTCGGGTGTCCTCGCTGACGTCGATCTTCTCGACGACCGGTGCGGCGCGGGTGGGGCGTCCCGCGCTGTCCACCTGGGCGCGCATGTTCCGCAAGCCCGCCGGGACCCGCGAGGAGCACCTGGACCGCGCGGTCGGCATGTACCGGCACATCGGCTCGGCGGGATATCCGTTCGACGAGGCCAGGATTCGCGCGACCGCGGGGACTACCTGGGACCGTGATCCGCGCCCGGCGGCGGGAGTGGGACGCCAGCTCGCCGGAATCATGAAGTCGGGCGACCGGACCGCCGAGGTGCGGACGATCACCGCGCCCACCCTCGTCCTGCACGGCGACCGCGACCGCATGGTGAACCCGACCGGCGGTAAGGTCACCGCCGCGGCGATCCGCGGCGCGCGCCTGCACACCCTCCCCGGCATGGGTCACGATCTGCCCGCGGCACTCTGGCCCACCTTCGCCGACCTCATCGACTCGCACATCCGCACCGCCGAATCCAGGAGTTCCGATGCCCCGAACCTCTAGGCCCCTGTCCGGCCACCCGGTCATGATCACCGGCGCGGCCTCCGGAATCGGGCGGGGACTGGCCCAATTGCTGTCTCGCCGTGGGTCGCCGGTGGCCATCGCGGATATCGATGCCGAGGGACTGAAGCAGACGGCGGCCTCCCTCAGCGGGCCGGTGCTGACCCGCGTGCTGGATGTGCGCGACGCGGCCGATCAGCTGGCCTTCGCCGACGAGGTGCGCGAGTGGCTGCCCGCGCCCCTGGCCGCGGTGTTCAACAATGCCGGGGTGGCGGTGTCCTCCTCGGTGCTCGACAGCGTGCCCGCGGACGACGAATGGTTGCGGCAGATCAACTTCGACGGGGTGGTGTACGGGACGCGCGCGTTCCTGCCGATCCTGGTCGAGCAGGGCAGCGGCGCCATCGTCAACACCTCCAGCGTGTTCGGGCTGGCGGGGATGCCGTATCAGAGTGCTTACTGCGCAGCGAAATTCGCGGTGCGCGGGTTCACCGATGCACTGCGGCAGGAACTTCGGGGCACGGGCGTCTCGGCGGTGACCGTGCATCCCGGCGGCATCCGGACCAATATCGCCCGCAACGGCCGGGTGCGCAAGGATCCCGAGGGCAAGGGCCGCACCCACGAGCAGATGGCCGCCGAGTTCGAGGCCATGACCATGACCACGCCGGAGCAGGCGGCCGAAATCATCTGCCGCGGAGTCGAACGCGGCAAGGCGCGCGTTCTCGTCGGACCCGATGCCTACCTGTTCGACACACTGGCGCGGGTGACCCCGACGCACTACTTCGACGTGCTGTCGGTCGTGATGGGCCTGGTGCGCGCCCGGGCCGCGAAGGGAGCGAAGCAATGACCGAACACGTGGACGTGCTGATCGTCGGGGCCGGGCTGTCGGGCATCGGGGCGGCGCATCATCTCCAGGACGCGTTCCCGGGACGCAGCTACGCCATTTTCGAGGCGCGCGAGGCCATGGGCGGGACCTGGGATCTGTTCCGGTACCCCGGGGTGCGGTCGGACTCGGATATGCACACCCTCGGGTACCGGTTTCGGCCGTGGGTGGCGGCGGAGGCCATCGCGGACGGGCCCGCCATTCTCGGCTACATTCGCCAGACGGCCGCCGATGCGGGGATCGATCGGCGAATTCGCTACGGGCACCGGGTGACCGGGGCCTCGTGGTCGTCGCAGGAGGCGCGCTGGACCGTCGGGTTCGAGCACGACAGGATGACCTCGACCATCACCTGCGACTTCCTCTACCTGTGCAGCGGCTACTACCGCTACGACGAGGGCTACACCCCCGAATTCGCCGGCATCGGCGACTTCCGCGGGCAGATCGTGCACCCGCAGCACTGGCCCGCCGAACTCGATTACGCCGGAAAGCGTGTCGTGGTGATCGGCAGCGGGGCGACCGCGGTCACGCTGGTGCCGGCCATGGCCGAGAACGCGGGGCACGTGACCATGCTGCAGCGGTCGCCGACCTACATCATGTCCGCGCCCAGCGTGGACGCCATCGCCACCAAGCTGCGCGGGTGGTTCGGGACGCGGCGGGCCTACGCCATCACGCGGTGGAAGAACGTCGCCGTCGGCACACTGATCTATCAGCTCAGCCAGCGGCGGCCGCAGATGATGCGCAAGTTCTTCCGGGACCTGACGATCAAGCAGCTGCCCGAGGGCTACGACGTCGACACGCATTTCAACCCGGCCTACAACCCGTGGGATCAGCGGCTGTGCCTGGTCCCGAACGGGGACCTGTTCCGGGCCATCCGCGACGGGCGGGCGTCGGTGGTGACCGATCGGATCGAGCGGTTCACCGCGGACGGGGTGAAGCTGCAATCCGGCGCCGAACTGTCCGCCGACATCGTGGTGACCGCCACCGGGCTGGACCTGCTGGCCCTCGGCGGTATCGGGCTCACTGTCGACGGGCGCGAGATCCAGCCGCCGGACACCATGGCCTACAAGGGCATGATGCTCAGCGGTGTGCCCAACTTCGCCTTCACCATCGGGTACACCAATGCGTCCTGGACGCTCAAGGCCGACCTGGTCGCGGAATTCGTGTGCCGGTTGTTGCGGCACATGGACATTCACGGATACTCCCAGGCCACGCCCTGGCCGGATCCGGCGGTGACCACCGCGCCGCTGATGGACTTCCAGGCCGGCTACGTGCTGCGGTCCATGGACCGCTTCCCCAAGGCCGGATCGCGCGCGCCGTGGCGGCTGGGCATGAACTACGCCCAGGATGTGATCACCCTGCGGCACGGGCGAATCGAGGACGGCACCATCCGCTTCGGCCGCCCGGCTCCTACTGCCGCCGCGGCCGAACGCGGTCCCGAACAGGTCACCGCCTGACCGGGGTGTGAGGTGACACCGCCGCCTGACCGGGTGCGAGTGGTACCGACGCGAACACACCGACATGCTGCGATGCTCACCGAGATCGGAGAAACTAGGCTGATGCTCGTGACCCACGTCGATACCGCCGACACCACAACCAGCGCCGAACCCGCCACCGACTCCGGGTTCCGGCGGCGGCTGCTGGATGCCATGGCCGACGCGGTTCGCGAGCGCGGGTATCGGGACACCACCGTCGCCGATGTGGTCCGCCTGGCGCGGACCTCGCGGCGGACCTTCTACGAGCACTTCGTCGACAAGCAGGACTGCTTCGTAGCCATGCTCACCGAACGGAACAACGACACCGTCCAGCAGATCTACGCGGCCGTGGACCCGACCGCGCCCTGGGACACCCAGATCCATCAGGCGATCGAGGCGTGGATCGGGGCCTCCCGTGACGACACCTGCATCACCCTGGCCTGGATCCGCGACACCCCGGCGCTGGGGGAGCGGGCGCGGCAATTGCACCGGGACGCCGCGGAATCGTTCATCACGCTCATCCAGGACCTCACCGCCACATCGGAATTCCAGGCGGCCGGACTGCATCCGCCGACCCGGCAGATGGCGACCATCCTCTACGGCGGGTTCCGGGAGCTCATCGCCTCCACCGTGGAGGACGGGCGGGACATCACCGAAATCATCGATGTGGCAGTCGAAACCGCGCTCGCGCTGGTCGGGCCGCGGTATCAGGGATAGCCGTCAGTCTCCCTTGGGGCGGGTCCGTCAGTCTCCCTTGGGGCGGGCCCGGAAGTGGGCGCGCTCGCCCTGTTTGCCGAAGAGGCTGAGGAATTCGACCGGCTCGTCGTCGGCCGCGCCGAACCAGTGCGGTTCCCGGGTGTCGAATTCGGCGGCCTCGCCCGGGTGCAGGATCAGGTCGTGCACGCCGAGGATCATCCGGAGCCGGCCGTTGAGGACGTAGAGCCACTCGTAGCCTTCGTGGGTCTGCGGATTGGGTTCGGTGCGACCGGATTTCGGGCCCAGCACGATCTTGAAGGCCTGAATGCCGCCGACGCGGCGGGTCAGCGGCAGCATCTGCATGCCACCCCGGTTGATCGGGCGCATGTGCACGCGCGGGTCGCCGGTGAGCGGGGCGTTCACCAGGTCGTCGAGGGTCACATTGTGGGCCCGGGCCAGCGGGAGCAGCTGCTCCAGGGTGGGGCGGCGCGCACCGGACTCCAGGCGGGACAGCGTGCTCACCGAGATGCCGGTCTCGGCGGACAGCTCCGCCAGCGTGGTCTCGCGTTGTTTGCGCAGCTCACGCAGCCGTAGTCCCACCCCTTCCAGGGCTCTGTCGATATCCTCGGTCATGACCTCAGTTTGCCATATCGGCAAAGTAGGTTGCCAGGATCGCGGCATGGTCCGCATGGTCGTAGGCAGGAGGTGGTCATCAATGACCGATCAGCTGAACAGCAGCTATGACGTGGTGGTGGTCGGCGGCGGCGCGGCCGGACTGAACGGGGCGCTCATGCTCGCCCGAGCCCGGCGCTCGGTGGTCGTGATCGACGCGGGCAGCGCGCGCAACGCGCCCGCGGACAGGGTGCACGGATTGTTCGCCCGCGAAGGCGTGCCGCCGTCGGAACTGCTGGCGCGGGGCCGCGACGAGGTGCGCGGCTATGGCGGACACGTGGTTCCGGGCGAAGTGACCGGAATCGTCAGGGACGGAGAAGAATTCGTCGCCACCCTGGCCGACGGGCGGTCCGTCCGCGCCCGCCGCCTGCTGGTGACCTCCGGCCTGGTCGACGAACTCCCCGATATCCCGGGCCTGCGCGAGCGCTGGGGCCATGATGTCATCCACTGCCCGTACTGCCACGGCTGGGAGGTCCGGGACCGCCCGATCGGCGTCCTCGGCCTGGGCCCCATGGGAATTCACCTCGCCCTCCTCTTCCGCCAGTGGAGCGACGACGTCGTCTACTTCGCCCACACCAACACCCCTCCCACCGAGGAGGAGTCGGAACAGCTGGCGGCCAGAGGAATTCGCGTCGTCACCGGCGAGGTCACCGCCGTAGAGATCGCCGCCGACCAAATCTCCGGCGTCCGCCTCGCCGACAACACCATCATCCCCCGCGAGATCCTGGCCGCCCCCACCCGCATGGTCGCCCGCGCCGCCTTCCTGGCAGATCTAGGCCTGACCCCCACTTCCCACCCCACCGGCGCAGGCGAATACATCCCCGCCGACCCCACCGGCCGCACCGAAACCCCCGGCGTCTGGGCCGCAGGCAACGTCACCGACATCTCGGCCCAGGTAGGCAACTCCGCCGCCGTCGGCGCCATGGCCGGCGCCCACATCAACGCCGACCTGATAGCCGAAGAAACCCGTCTGGCAGTCGAAGCTCACCGCGCCCTGGCCACCGCCTGACCAGCCGGCCGGACCGGCCCACGCCGGTCCGGCCCACTCGGTGAATACCGCAGGGAGCGCACCGAACCGCAGGCCGCCCGCCAGATTCTCGGCCGTCTCCTTGGTGAAGTGCCCGGAGATCTGGGTCTGATTCCCGCTCAACGTGCCCTGAATGCGCCGCGCGGACAGGACGGCTCCGCTCTGGACGCGGCGATTCATGCCCGCCTGGCTGCTGCTCTCCGTAGCGGGCCCGGACGACGCGGCCGGCGTGCCCGTGCCGCCGCTGGCCCGGATGTTCAGCGGCTGGCTGGAACGGACTCAGCGCGCTGCTTTCGGCGACAACTACTGAGCGTGGGGAATCGGCACGTTCACCCCGCGAACAATCTGCATGGACAGTGCAATTTGTTAGTGTGATGGCGAACCGACGGCTGTGGCCCACAGGAGGGTAGAGATGGCGGACCTGACCCCACGCGTCGCGGCCTGGCAGCGATCGGGCACCTTCGAACAGGTCGGACGCCACCGGATCTTCGTCCGTGAACGAGCAGGCTCCCCGGACCTGCCGCCGCTGGTGCTCCTGCACGGCTACCCGTCCAGCTCCTACGACTGGCGGGACGCCTTCGACTCGATCGACGGTCACCGCCTGCTCACCTTCGACTTCCTCGGTTTCGGGCTGTCCGACAAGCCGCGAGATACGCAGTACTCGTTGCGAATTCAAGCCGATATCGCCGAGGAACTCGTGCAGCGGTACGGGGGTGAACCCGTCGTCATGGTGTCTCACGACATGGGCAGCTCGGTCGCCACCGAACTCCTCGCCCGCGACATCGATGGAACATTGTCGTTCACGCTGAAATCGGCTCTGCTGTTCAATGCGAGCCTGGTCCGCGAACAGGCCAGCCTGCTGCTCGGACAGAAACTCTTGCTGAGCCGGCTCGGCCCGCTCGTCACCCGAGCGACGAGCGAATTCTCCTTCCGTCGCTCGCTCGGCAGTATCTTCTCCGCAGCGCATCCCCTCACCGCTGAGGAGGCAGCCGACCAGTGGTCGTTGCTGTCCCACAACGACGGTCATCGCATGCTCGACAAACTCATCTACTACAACCACGAACGCGTCACACCCCCGACTTCCACGCGCTGGCACAACGCACTACGCACCTGGCTGGGCGCGCTGGAACTCGGTTGGGCGGGTCTGGATCCCATCTGCACCGAGGCCGTACTGCAAGCAGTTCTGAACCTCAGGCCGAACACGCCGGTAACTCGACTGCCAGGTCTGGGTCACTACCCCCAAATAGAAGACCCCAAGCCCGTATACGAACTCATCCAGCGACACGCGTCGCAAGGCTGAGCGAGCTTCTCAGACCAGTCGGCGGGCACCCACTTCAGCGTGATGCGCTCGGCCGCGCCAAATTACGGGTCAGTGCGTGAACGAGCCGTTCGAGTCATATCTGGCTCAACCGTTCTGATCACGCACTGTGCCTTTGGAATTGGCAAGAAAATGCTGCCTGCCGGCCGAAGGTGCGAGATACGACCGGTGCTCTGGCGTTCGGCATTACGGCGCGCGGGTTGGGTCCGTTTGACTGTCCGGACGGGGCGATCAGCGGCTGAACGAGATATTTGCAGGCTACTAACGGGTCTGGACGGTCTGCAAGGTCTAACGTTGATCGCTATGTCGAGCAAGGACATTGTGGTGACGGTGGGTGAGGATGATTGGCTCACGTTGCGCGATGCCGCGGAGTGCGCGGGGATGAGCATCGAGGCCTATGTCTCATGGGGAGTGCGGGTTTTGGCGTTGCAGGCCCGGCCCGGCGGGGTGAAACAAGGCGGGCGCACGGGCAATCTGCGTGCGAGGAGACGCGCCACGGGGACCGCGGAGGAATCGGAGTCGGCTGCGTGGACCGAAACCTTCACGCAGCGCTTATCGCACCGCGTCGATCGCCAGCAGTACTGAGTTGCGCCTGACTGGGCTGGGCCTGCTGCGCCCTCGTGTTCGGAAGCGGTGGTCCGGTCAGCACTTGCTCTTGTAGAAGTACTGGTCGTTGGTGGACATGGTGTCGGCGGTGATGGCGATCATGTCGGTTTGGATTTTGCGGGTGACGGGCTTGCCCTGGAGGGCGGCGTCGGCCTGGTCCACGCCCTGTTTGCCTATGTCGGAGGGGTTTTGGGCAATGAGGGCTTGGACTGTGCCGTCCTTCAGGTCTTGGACCTGTTTGGGGCTGGCGTCGAAGCCGACGACCTTGACCTGACCGAGTTTGCCGGCGTTGCGGAGGCCGGTGGCGGCGCCTTCGGCGGAGCTGAGGTTGGTGGCGAAGATGCCGGCCAGGTCGGGGTGGGCGGCGAGGGTGGCGGTGACGATGGAGGCGGCCTGGGCGGCTTCGTTGTTGTTGTACTGGACGCCCAGCGACGACATGCCCGGGTGGTTCTGTTTCAGTTCGTCCTCGAAGCCCTGGGCGCGCTGGTCGGTGGTGGAGGTACCGGCCTTGGTGTTGATCACCAGCACGGATCCCTTGTCGCCCACCAGTTTCGCCAGGGTGACCGCGGCCAGTTGGCCGCCCTTCACATTGTCGGAGGAGATGGAGGACAGGGCGATGGAGGTGTCGTCGAGCGCGGTGTCCACCTCGACGACCTTGATGCCCGCGTCCTTGGCCTGCTTGATCGGGCTGGCCATGGCCTGGGCGTGGGTGGGCGCGATGAGGATCGCGCCGGGTTTGTTGGCGATGACGCCGGTGACGATCGGTGTCTGCAGCGAGGCGTCGAATTGGGTGGGGGCCTGGGTAACCAGGGAGTATCCGAGTTTCTTCGCCTCGTCCTGGGCGCCGCACTGCATCGAGATATAGAAGGGCTCGTTCGCGACGCCGGGGATGAGCACCAGCTTCTTCGCGTCGGCCTTGCCCGAATTGCTCACCGAGCCACCGCATCCCGCCAGTAGCCCGGCCACCGCCACCACTACGCCGGCCATTACGGCCGCCCGTCCACCGGTCCTCATCATCAGGCCCTCACCTTCGAACTACGTTGTGTTATTTCCGGTCCCGGGACCGCCTGCGGATCTGGTCGAACCACACGGCCGCCACGAGCACGACGCTCACCGCGATGGGCTGCCAGAACACCGGCACCCCCGCGATGACGAAGCCCTTGCGCAAAACCGACGGGATGAACACCCCGATCACGGTGCCCAGCACCGACCCCACCCCACCGAACAGACTGGTCCCGCCGATCACCACCCCCGCGATGGCATCGAGATTGTCGGTCCCGTGGCCCGCGATCGTGGTGGTCCCGAAGTATGCGAGATTCATGAAACCGGCCAGGCCCGAGAGCATTCCGGCCATGAGATACACCAGGATCAGATGCCGCGTGACCCCGATCCCGGCCCGCCGCGCAGCCTCCGCGCTGGAACCGATCGCAAACGTGTACCGGCCGAACCGAGTGGTGTGCAGCAGCCAGGCTCCGACCACCGTCACCACGACCGCCACCAGCACCAGATCCGGAATCCCGCCCAGCATGGTGCCGAAACCCAGTGAGTCACGCAGCTTCCCGGGAACCGTGCGGGTATCGACCCCGCCGGTGATCAACTGCGCCGCTCCCAGCGCCGCCCCGAACGACCCGAGCGTCACGATCAACGGCGGAATCTTGGCCTTGGCCACCAGAATTCCGTTCACCAGCCCCCAGAGCGCCCCACCCGCCAGCGATATCAGCAGCCCGAGCAGAATGATGCCCCAGCCCGCGTGCGTCGCATCCTCGCCCGGACTGAGCCACTCCATGGTCTTGGCCGCGAGCACGCCGGAGAAGATCAGCACCATCCCCACCGACAGATCGATGCCCGCGGTGACGATCACGAATGTCATCCCGATCGACAGCACCAGGAGCACCGACGTCTCGATCAGCAAGGTCTGCAGCGTGAATCGCGTCGGAAAGGCGTCCGGCCGCACGATGCTGAACGCGGCGTACAGCACGACCAGCACGCAGCCGATCCAGAACGTGCCGGTCCCGGCCAGCCGCCTCATGACTGATCCTCCGTGGTCAGCGCGCCGGTCATGGCTCCCACCAACTGCTCCAGCGTGGCGTCGCCGGCGGTGAAGCGGGCGACCCGCTGCCCCAGCCGCAACACTTCGATACGGTCGGCGACGGCCAGCACCTCGGGCATATTGTGGCTGATCAGCACCACCCCGATACCTTGATCGCGCACGCGGCGAATGACATCCAGCACCCTCTCCCGCTGCACCACGCCGAGCGCCGCGGTCGGCTCGTCCATGAAGACGACCCTGCTGGCCCACATCACCGCCCGCGCCACCGCGACCGTCTGCCGCTGCCCGCCCGACAGCGACCCGATCGGCACATCCGCACTGGGCAGCACGACACCGAGCCGTTGAAAGTGCTCGGCCGCCTGCGTTCTCATGGCCTTGCGATCGAGCATCCCCAGCCGCCCGGGCAGCCCCCTGCGGAGCAACTCGCGTCCGAGGAAGAGATTGGCGGCGGGATCGAGGTCGGGGGCCACGGCCAGATCCTGGTAGACCGTCTCCACCCCGAGCCGTCGCGCCGCGGTCGGCGACGCCATCCGAACCGGCTTGCCGTCCAGCAGAATCCGCCCGCCATCGGGTTGTTCGGCCCCCGAAAGGCATTTCACCAGTGTGGATTTCCCGGCGCCATTGTCGCCGATCAGTGCCACCACTTCGCCCGCACCGACCTGAAAACCGGCCCCGCGCAAGGCCTCCACACCGCCGTACCGCTTCTGAAGCCCTTCGGCTTCCAATACGGCTGGCATCGGCGATCACCCCGGCGACATCGACTGAGCGGACATCCGGTCCGCTCACCGAGCGTACTGATGATCTCGTGGCGTCGGGGCGGATATGGAAAACACCGCTATCGTGGGATCGGTGACCCGCCTTGGATTCCGCGTGTTGACGGTGCTTCCCGCTGTGGCGGTGTGCGCGCTGGCCGTCGGCTGTGCCCAGACTCCGCACACGGCGCACTCCTCCGAGAAAGCGCGCCCTGTGCCGACCGGTTCACTCGACACGCTGGGCACCAAATCGCTGGCGGCCACGACCACCCCCGCGCCGGTGACCACCATGGCGACGCCGCCGCAATCCGTCCCCGCCCAGCCCGCTTTTACCGAGGGCGACGCCCGTTACACGGTCCGCCGCTACCTGTCCCGCTGGATCGGGCAGCCGCTCCAGCCCGATGACACCGAGGGCAAGTACCCCCTCGTCTGCGCGGGCTCGACGCTGGCCAACAATCCCGGAAGGCTCACCGGCACAACAGCCTTCGACGCCGACCGGATGACGGCCCGCACCGGCGACACGGGTGCGGCCGTGACCGTCCCGGTGACGAATTCCTCCGCCGTCACCACCGTGCTCACCTTCACCCTGCGCGCCGCGACCCAGGGCTACTGCATCGTGGACATCGCGAGCTGACCCATCGGCCGCCCGGAACGCTTCAGGAACTCCCGCGCCAACTCCCGATACTGTTCCGCACCACGGGATTTCGGTGCCCACGTGGTGAGCGGTTCGCCCGCGATGGTGGAGTCCGGGAACCGCACCGTCCGCGAGATCACCGTGTCGTACAGCTCCGCCTCGAACGTCTCCGCCACCCGGTCCCGCACCTGCCGGCAGTGCAGCAGTCGCGGATCGAACATGGTGACCACGATGCCCGACAGCTCGAGCCGCGGATTGAGCCGTTCGCGCACCTTCTCCATGGTGTCGTTGAGCAGCGCCAGCCCGCGCAGCGAGAAGAACTCGCACTCCATGGGAATGATGACCCCGTCCGCGCAGGCGAGCGCATTCACGGTGAGCAGGCTCAGCGACGGCTGGCAGTCGATGAGGATGTAGTCGTAGCGATCCCGGATCGGATCGAGCACCCGGCGCATCGAATGCTCTCGGCCCACCTCGTTGACGAGCTGGATCTCCGCCGCGGACAGATCGATATTGCTGGGCAGCAGATGCAGGTTCGTGACGCCGGTCTTGATCAGCACGTCGTCGATCGGCGGCGCCGACCGGCTCAGCAGGTCGTAGACGGTGAGTTCGAGATCGTGGTGCGCGACGCCCAGGGCCGCCGACAGCGCCCCCTGCGGATCGAGGTCCACCAGCAGCACGCGCAGCCCGCACTCGGCAAGCGCGGCACCCAGATTGACCGTCGAGGTGGTCTTCCCGACGCCGCCCTTCTGATTGCACAGCGCAATCACCTGGGCTTCGCCTGCGGTCGCCCCGGCCTCCTCAACAGCAATGTTTGCCGACATTTCGCCAGCCTAACCCGTCACGTGGCGGATCGGTCGGACCCGCTCCGGAGTCCTGTCGCACGTCGGCAAGTGCGGCGATCTACCAGTGATTTTCACAATCCCGGCAATGAACCAGCATGTCGGACAACGGTGGAGCCCAGCGCATGCTGGTCATTAGCCCTAATGTGGTGTGGCGAGCCGCCGGGGCAATGCACCACGCCGCCCGCCACATCGAACCCGGATGAACCGGGCATATCACCGTCAGTGATCCGGCAGTACCAGGATCTTCACGTGCTCTTCCGGATTCCGCAGCGCCGTGAAGGCATCCGCCACCCCGTCCAGCCCGACCCGCCCGGTGATCAGCGCCTCCGCGTCGATCGCCCCGGACGCCAGCCGCTCCAGCGTGATGTCGTAGGCGTTCTCGTAGGGCCCGTGCCCGAAATTGACCGCGATCCGCCGGAACTGCCCGACCACCGGAATGATCGGCTCGTCCGCGAACGGCGCGGCCAGCACCTGGATCCGCGAGTTGAACGGCATGGTCCGCATGAGCGTGCCGATAATCCCTGCGCGCCCGCTGCATTCATAGGCGATGAGAATGCCCGTGCCCGACTGGCCCACCACGCTGTCGCCCTGCGCGACCGCCGTCATCCACGCCTCGATCGGATCCTGCTCGTTCGGATCCACCACGATGTCCGCGCCGACGGCCCGCGCGAGCTCCCGCCGCTTCGGGGAGGGCTCCGAAGCCACCACCAGCCGCGCCCCGTGCGCCTTGGCCGCGATGATCGCGCCCAGCCCGATGGTCCCGCAGCCGATGACCAGCGCCGAATCCTCTGCGGTGAGACCGGATTGCTGCACGTGCATCTCGCCGACGTGCAGCGGCTCGGCCAGCGTCGCATGCTCGAGCGACAGCCCCTCGGGCACGTGCCGCACCCAGAACGCGTCCACCACGATGCTCTCGCCGAACGCCCCGTGATAGTCGTTCGAATACCCGATGATCGTCGGAATGCCGGTCGCCGCCTCGGTCGCGAGCCCGATCCCCGCGACGCGGTCGCCGACCGCGAAATCCGTGACCCCGGCGCCGATTTCGGTGACGGTTCCGGCGTACTCGTGCCCGAGCACGACCGGTCGCTCGGTGTCGAAGGTGGCCAGCGGATACCCGCTGTCCGCCGCCACCTGCACGAATCGGCACGGATCCTTCGACATGGACAGATCGCTGCCGCAGATGCCGCACGCGGCCACCGCGATCCGCAATTGCCCCGGACCCGGTGCGGGCGGCTCGGCCACCTCGGCGGGGGAGAACTGCCCGTTCAGAAACTGTGTGGCGCGCATGGGATCACGCTCCCGTCGCGGCGGTCTCGCCGTAGTAGTCGGTGTGTGCCTTGGTGATGGCGGTGACCAGCTGCCCGATCAGCAGCTCCCGGTTGTCCTGCGCGTACTGCAGGCTGTCCTCGCGGCGGCGGTTGCGATTCTTGAAGTGCGGGATCACCTCCGAGGCGAACAGCTCGTAGCTGCGCTTGGTGTCCTCCCAGCTCGCCATGTCCACGTGCAGGACCAGCATGGTGCCGAACCCGCCGGTCTTCTCGATGAGCTTCTCGATGCGCGCGATCGCCTCGTCCGGCGTGCCGATGATGGCCTGCCCGAATTCGCCGAGGTTGTCATTGCGCCACTGATCGATGATGCCCTTGGGCGTGTCCGCCCACGCCGGCTGCTCGCCGGTCTGCCGGTTCACGTACGCGGCCATCGAGCCGATGCGGCGGCTCACCGCGCGCTCGGCGTCGGCGCGGGTCTCGGCCAGGAAGATCGGATTGACCAGCCGCCACCGCGACCGGTCCGCGGTGTGCCCGTGCTCGGCGCACACCTTCTCGTAGACGCCCCAATTGCGGTCCAGCACTTCGAAACCCATGGGGGAGCTGGCCGCTAGCGACAACAGCGACAGCCCGTGCGTCCCGGCCAGCACCGAGCCGTTGGGGGAGATGGTCGAGGCGGTGGCGACCTCGATGCCGGCCGGGTCGTAGGTCGGCAGCTGGGCGCGGGCGTCGCGCAGGGTGAACCAGTCGGTGGTCATGCTCACCACCTCGCCGCGCAGCAGCGCGAGGATGGCCTCGAGCGCCTCGCCCTGGCGGCGGCGCTGATCCGACGGATTGATGCCCATCATGTGCGCGTCGAGCGGGATCTTGCCGGGGCCGGTGCCGAAGATCAGGCGGCCGCGGGTCTGCAGGTCCAGCTGCGTGATGCGGTCGACGGTGACCAGCGGATGGTGATACGGCAGCGACACCACACCCGTGCCGAAGCGCAGCCGTTCGGTGCGTTCGGCGGCCGCGGCGATGAAAACGTCGGGCGCGGGCACGATCTCGGCTCCGGTCGAGTGGTGCTCGCCCATCCACGCCTCGTCGAAGCCGAGGTGGTCGAGGTGTTCCATGAGATCGATGTCGCGACGCAGCTGCAGGGCCGGGTCGGCGTCGAGGGGGTGGTACGGGGCCAGGAAGGCCCCGAATTTCATCGATTCAGCGGTCCACACGGATGGATCTCCTTCACCCAGTGCCCCGGGCTTCGTCGCCCGGTGCGGTTCCCCGAGTAAACCTGGATCAACTGATCCATAAGTTCGGCTGTCCCGGTGAGTGGGCATGATTCGAAAACGCAGGTAGTGAAGCTGATTCAACGTCGATAATGAGCGCTGTGCTGTGCCGAAATCGGATTGTCGAACCAGTTCCGGGGCCCGCGATGCCGGCCCCGCGCCTCCGATGTGCCAAGCTCATGCCGTGACCGTCCCCATGCAGAACCGCCAGGGCAATGCGACCCGCACCCGGCTGGTGAAAACCGCCGAGCGCCTGTTCGCCGCCCACGGCGTGGACGCGGTCTCGGTGCGCGCGGTGAACGCCGCCGCCGGCCTCGGCCCCTCCTCGGTCAACTATCACTTCGGCACCAAGGACGACCTGATCGCCGCCGTGCTGCTCGATCTCGGCGCGACCGTCCGCGACCGTATTCGCGCCAATGCCGACGTGCTCGCCGCCCGCGCCGAACCGCCCACCGCGGAGACCCTGGTCCGCGCGGTCACCGAGCCCTATCGAGACCTGTTGCTGCAGCACCGGACTCGCGGCATGCGCTGGATCAAGATCGTCACCCAGCTCTCCCTGCACTCCCATCCCGCCCTCACCGCCGCCGAGCAGGACCTCCCCGATCAGCTGCACGTTCAGCTCCGCCGCGCCTTCCCGCAGTCGGATCCCAGCCGTCTCGAGGCCCGCTGGGCGATCTCGCTCATGGGTTTCCTGCAAGCCCTGAGCCGCGCGGACGAATGGCATCCCGGCGCGACTCCACCTCCTGCCGAGGAACTGGCCGCCCTCTACGAAGATCAGGTCGTCTTCCTCATCGGCGGCCTCGACCGTTTGCTGGGCGGAACCGGCCGCTGAATCACCGGTGACGCACAAGTGGACGAAACATGACATACTTCGCCCACTCCCAGCTCGAAAGCGGTTGCCCATGCCCGAAGATCCCGAACTCGCCCAGGCCCGTGTCCTGGCCCGCGAGCTCCAGAGCCACGCCGACATGCTGACCCGCGAGCTGCAGTACGTCTCGCGCCCCGAAGCGCAGACCCGCGCCCAGGCGGACCTGACCGCGGTCCAGCGCCAGCTCGACGGCCTGCGCCGCCGTTTCCCGGATGTCGCCGACGCCCCGGACACCCTCGCCAGCTGAGCGTCGATTCGGCGGTCCCACAACCCGATCGGGTGCGTCAGGCCCGGGAGCCGGGGCCCACGCGCTGCAGTAGTGCCTGCAGCGTCTTGCGCTCCGCGGCCGACAGTTCCGCGAAGGATTCCGCCAGGACACTGTCGGCGATCGCGTTTCCGGCCGCGAGCGTGCGTCGTCCCTCGGCCGTCAAACGGTGCTCGATGAGGCGGCCGCGGCCGGGGGTGCGTTCGATCAGCCCGCGGGTGGCGAGCCGGTTGGCCAGCGTGCCGAACGCCTGCTCGCTCTGAAAGGTCTCCTCCGCCAAGGCTCGCGCCGACGACCCCGGTTCGCGGTCGATGGCGCGCAGCGCATCCCATTGCGCCAGCGTGGTGCCCACGGTGGCGAGCCTGCTGTCGAGTGCGCGGTGGTGGCGATACTGCGCCTGCTTGATAGCTCGGCCCAGGGCCTGCAAATCACCTGCCATGGACACAGGCTATCAGGCTGACTAAGCTTGTTTATATCAACATGTTTAGTCAAGGAGTGACCATGAGTGAATCGGGTACCGGCGCGAACATTCTCGTATTGCACGGTGGCGCGGGGCCGGGCAGCTTGGCCACCATCGCCGCGCATCTGGCGAACACCGCACACGTCCTGACCCCGACCCATCCGGGCTGGGACGGGACCTCGCGCCCGGCCGAGGTGAACACGATCGGCGACCTCGCCGAAATGTACCTGCGGCTGCTGGCCGAACGGGACCTGCGCGAGGTGGTCGTCGTCGGCTCCTCGATCGGCGGCTGGATCGCCGCCGAGATGGCGGTCCGGGACACCGCGAATCGCCTTGCGGGCCTGGTGCTCATCGACGCCGTCGGCATCCGGGTCGACGGTGCGCCGATCCGCGACATCTTCGCGCTGACCCCCGAACAGGTCGCGCAGTACTCATGGCACGACCCGGCCCGAGCCCTGTCGAATGCTCCCGAGCCGACCCCCGAACAATCGGCCGCACGCGCGGCGAACATGGCCGCACTGCGCCACTACGCCGGCGACCCCTATATGCACGATCCCGAGCTGGCCGCCCGGCTGTCCGAGGTGTCCCTGCCGACGCTGCTCCTCTGGGGCGAAAGCGACGGCATCGCCACCTCCGCCTACGCGGCCGCCTATGCCGCTGCATTCCCCGACGCCCGCCTCGAAATCATCGCCGCCGCAGGCCATCTCCCGCACCTGGAACAGCCCCGGGCAACGTTCGCCCACCTCGACGCCTACCTGCGCCGGCTCCGGGCAGGAGCCTGACGCCCGCAGTCGGGGCGAGATCGTGTCGGCGAATCTCGTTGCCGGCGGGGCGATTCGGGGTGACCACACGACGGGCCTGCGACTGCACGGCCCGGACTAGGCGCTCGGGTGGACCGGCTGGTCGGCCGATTCGCCGGACCAGCTGATCCGGTGGTCGAACATCCAGTTCAGCGAGCCCACACCCTGCTTGGCGGCCTTCTTCAGGAAGAACGGCGTCAGTTGGCGGACGAGGAAACGGGCCAGGCCACTCTGGGCCTTGTCGCCGCTGGTTTCGGCGCCGTGCGCGACCACCCGCTCGACCCGGTCACGGCGGCGGTGCTCGAATTCGGCCAGGGCGGTGGCGGTCTCGGGCAGGTCGCGCAGGCAGATGGCCAGGGTCACCGCGTCCTCGACGGCCATGGAGACGCCCTGGCCCGAGGATGAGGCCACCGCGTGGGCGGCATCGCCGATGATGACCATGCGGTCGTTGTGCCAGGTGGGGACCGACGGCATGTCGTACTGGTTGAAGCCGGTGACGAAGGTGGCGTCGGGGGTCGCGGCGACGATGGCGGCCGCGGGGCCCCGGTCGGCCGCCAGCATCCGCGCCAGCTGGTCGCGCCACTGCGCGGGTGCCGTGGATGCCACTGTCTGCTTCGAAAGTTCCTGTGCGCCGGGCATGTTCGCGAACCACCAGATCTCGCCGCCGGGTGCGACCAGATAGCCGAAGAAGGCCTTCTTGCCGAAGATCATGCTGTAAACGCCCGGCCGCAAACCGAGTTCGTGAACCAGGGCCGGGTCGGTGACGAATCCGCCCAGGCCGTAGATGCCCAGGTAGTGGGCCTTCGGCGCATTCGGGTCGATGATCTCCCGGGTGCGGGAGTGGATGCCGTCCGCGCCGACGAGCAGGTCGGCCTCGGCCCGGCTGCCGTCGGCGAAGGTGGCGACGACGCCGCCCGTGGCCGTCGGTTCCGCGTCGACGAGTCGCTTGCCGAACTCGTATCGGATACCGCGCCGCGCGGCTTCGGCATTGAGTGCCCGGTACAGGTCGCGCCGCTTCACGCTGTGGGTCACGGTGCCGTCGGGCAGCGTGCCGCCGATGGGCATGTCGGTGATGTGCTTGCCGGCGCTGGTGTAGAAGCTGAGCGTGTCGGTGGCGTGGCCGGTGTCCATGACGATGTGGTGGGCGTCGATCTCGGCCAGCGCGGACAGGCCGTTCACCGCGACCGTCAGATATGCGCCGATCTGCCCGGCGGCCGCGTCGGCGTAGGCCTCGTAGACGACCGCTTCCCAACCGGCCTGCTGCAGTGCCATCGCGGTGACCGGACCGGCAATGCCGCCGCCGATGACCAGTGCCTTCTTCATGCCGTGTCTCCCTCTGAACTCTCTTGAGCGTGATGTATCTTGGTTATCAAGATATCAATAGTTTGACGATCAAGAGGTTTGAATGTCAAGAGAAAATCTGGACGAGTTGCGCGCCCGGGTCGGACGGGAGTCCCAGGCGTTGCAGGCGGCCGTCGACGATGTCGACCAGGCGGCCGCGACCGTGCTCGGCGTCAACCGCACCGACCTGCGCTGTCTCGAGGTGCTGGTCCGGGGTGAGTCGACGCCGGGCGCACTGGCGGCCGAATTGGGCCTGACCAGTGGCAGCGTCACGACGATGCTGGATCGGCTCGCCAAGCTCGGTCATGTCACCCGGGAGCCGGGACCGGGCGACCGGCGCAAGGTGCTGGTCCGCATCACCCCGGCGACCATGGCCCGGGCCTGGGAGATATACGGGCCCATCGCCGAGGAGGGCGCGGCCGAGATGGCGGGCTCGTCGGCCGCCGAGCTGCACACCATCCTCGACTTCCTCGCCCGCAGCCGTGAACTCCAGCAACGCCACCGCGAGCGAATCTCGGCCCTGCCCAGGACGGTTCGGGGTTCGTAGTCGAGGGCGGTGATCGGTACTGACAGTTCGTGCCGGAATTGTCTGAATAACTGGACGCTCTGGTCAGTTAGCTGTAGCGTCACTGCACGATTCGCGAGAGGCTTGCTGGCGCATGCTCTTCCGGTTCACAGGCTCGGCTGTGCCGAATGCCAATCCATTGCTTTATTGGTCGATCGTTCTTTCGCGCGCGGTCGGGAGCGAGATGAGAACGACTGAAGTGTGAGGGACGTCGTTGTTCGCAGTGTCCGTCAGGGCTGTGGTCCTGGCTCTGAGCATCCTGACCGCGGGGGCGGTAGGCGCCGCCCCCGTGTCGGCTCAACCCCTGTATCCCACGCAGGATCCCGATCCGTTCTACGGTCCGCCGGCCGATCTGGATGCGCTCGCGCCCGGTGACGTGGTCCGGACGCGCAAGATCGATACCGGGCTGTACGTGGGCACCGAGGGCTGGCAGGTGGCCTTCCGCAGCACCAACTCCCAGGGGCAGCCGATCCTCGGCATGACCACGGTGCTGCTCCCGGCAGGTGTCTCGAACCCGCCGCTGGTGTCGTATCAGGCGCTCATCAACTCATTGGGCGCGCAATGCAATCCGTCGCGCTCGCTGTTCAACGGCGAGCTCCAGGACGGGGTGGGCGCCATGCTGCCGATCGGGCGCGGCTGGGCCATCTCGCTGCCCGACTATCTGGGGCCGAATGTCTCCTACGGCGCGGCCAAACTCAGCGGCATGGTGACCCTGGACAGCGTGAAGGCGGTCCGCAAGGCCACCGAACTGGGACTCGGGAAGTCGCCGGTCGCGCTGGCCGGGTATTCCGGCGGCGGCATGGCGACCGCCTGGGCCGCTGCCCTGCAACCCGAGTACGCGCCGGACCTGAAGCTCGATGCCGTTGTAGCCGGGGGCATTCCGGCCGATCTGGAGCAGATGGCGCTCTCGCTGGGCTTCGAGCCGCACCCGGGCTTCGGCCTGGCCTTCGCGGCGGCCATGGGCTTGGAGCGCGAATACCCGAACCGCCTGCCGATCTCGGATCAGCTCAATGAGAACGGGCTCTGGTTCCGCGAATTCACCCACGATGCCTGCCGTCGCTTCCTGCTGTTCCACGGCGCCTTCCGCAACGCCGACCAGATGGCGGCGTCCAAGAGCCTGATGGACAGTCCTGAGGCGCACGCGGTGCTGCGGGAGAACAGCCTGCGCTACTTCCCGGGCACGCCCGCGGTCCCGACCTACTTCTGGCAGGGGCGGTTCGACACCCTCACCTTCTTCGATCCGGTCGCCGAGGTCGCCGACCGGTACTGCAAGGCCGGTGTGCCGCTGGTGTTCCGGCCCTTCGATATCGCCGAGCACATGACCACGGCCGTCGCCGGATTCGCCGACGCCTGGAACTATGTGGAATCACGTTTCCGCGGGGATCCGGTCCCGGTGAGCTGCTGATTCTGGCCGCCTACCGGCAGGCGTGCGCCCGGCCGATGGGCCATATTGCTGTTGCCGCGGTTGACCTGACGGATCAGCCCGGCCTGGCGCGGCGCTCGAAAGTGGTGTGTCCGAGTGGCTTTCGACACCAGGAGCCCGAACGAACTGCAATGTCGTTCCGCGCCGTCGGTATTGGCGAGGAGGGCCAGGACGACCTCCACGCGATGCCGGTCGGCGAGGGCCGCTTACCCACCCGATCCCGGCCTGACCCGCGCGATCTGCCGGTCAATCGGCCAATTCCGCCAGCCGGGAAGCGATTCCGGCGCGGCTGGTCAAACCGAGTTTGCGCAGGACGCGGCCGAGGTGATCCTCGATGGTGCGGGGGCTCAGATAGAGCTGGGCCGCGATCTCCTTGTTGGCAAGGCCCTTGGCGGCCAACTCGGCGACTTCGCGCTCCCGCTGGCTCAGTCTTGTCTCGCCGGCGACCGTTCGATGTCCTGCGAGACGACGCTGGACGGCTGTCGCGGCACGTTGCAGTTCCGTGGCTCCGGCGGCCGCGAATTCGGTGCGCGCGGCGGCAATTCGGCCGGTGGCGGTGGTGAAATCGCCGCGCTGCCCGGCGATCTGCGCCGCCACCAACAGGGCCTGCGCGCGGAACACCGGCATATCGGCCCGCGCGTACGCTTCGGCGGAGTCCTCGGCGGCCCGTTCGGCAGAGATGAGATCCCCACGCGCGCAGAGGTATCCGGCCCGCGCGCGGGCTGCCGCTGCCAAGGCGCCGGGTAAGCCGAGGCGCTCGGCCACATCCTCAGCCTGGGCCAGCAGGGTTTCGGCCGCGTCGAGGTCACCTCGATCGAGGCGCTCAGGCACGCGACAGAGAGCTCGGCCGCTCGCATCGGGTGCAAGCGGCCGCCGCGCGCTCCGGCGCCTTGTAGCGACTCCGCCCGTCCAGGCCGTACTGGGTCACCGCGGAGCGGATCTCGCGGTTGTGGTCCTGGCGGCGGACCAGGGCACAGGTTCGAATCTTCGGACGTTGGAGCTGCGGGTGTGCGAGGGCTCGGTTGTTGGGTGGGCAGATCATCCAGGTTGAGGCGGGCGGCCAGTTCCAGGAGGGCGGCTTCGACTGCGCCGCGCCACCAGCGGACGGCGGGGCGGGGGAGGGCGTTGAGGTCTCGCCAGCATTGGATGACGTCCGCGCGCGGCGAAGTTGCTTCCAGGACACGGAGTTTGAGGGCTCCGGCCAGTGGGGCGATACCTGGGTACGCGTAGAGTTCGGCGGTTTCTACGGCGTCATCGGCGGCGGCGAGGGCGTCCGCGTAGCGTCCCAGCTTGGCCAGCGAGTAGGCCTGTACCGTCAGGAGTTCGGGGAGGATGAAGCTGCGGCCGCGGCGGCGGCTGACGCGGATGGCGCGCTCGATGTGAGAAAGGCCGGTGCGCTGGTCGTCGAGAAAGTACGCCATCCAGCCGAGGGCGGAAACGGCGTGGATGCCGTCGAGCAGCTGAGTGTCGGTGAGCTGCGCGAATTCCCGCTCCGCGACGCGGTAGTCGGCTTCGGCGGCGCGCAGGTCGAGGTCATTGAGCCGGCCCATGCTCCGCAGTGTCACCGCGGCCGCGCGCATGGCCGGATCGTGCACGGCTTCGGAGGTGAACAGCTGCCGGACTCGTTCCGCGCCTTCGGCGTCGTGGTTGTCCTGGATCTCCAGGATGGCCAATTCCAGCCGGGCGGGCCCGTGTTCGTGACTTCCGGGCCGAGAGACCAACCGGGTCAACAGGTTTCGCGCGCTGTCCACGCGCCCGAGGATCCGCTCGCAGCGCGCATAGAGGAGAACCGCTTCGACCTGCTCGGGCGTGGGATCGCCCGCAGTGCCCGGCAGCAGGGATTCGAGGGTCTCGCGCGCGGATTCCGCGGATCCCGACAGCAGCAGCGCCCGGCCGAGCAGGACGCGGGCCGGAACATCGGCGCGCCCACCTGAATCCGGCTGAGCGTCGAGGGCGGCGGCGATCCAACGGGCACTGGCGGCCGGATCGGTACCGAGGGCCTGCTCGGCGGCGCAGAGCAATTCGGCCGCGGCGAGCTCGTCGCGACCCAGAGCGTGTTCCAGGTGGCGGGCCCGGGCGAGGACGGGTGCATCCTTGGCGCGGAGCACCTGTGCCGCGCGAGCATGCGCGGCCGCTCGCCAGCCCTGCCCGGCCAGCCGGTACGCCGCCGCGCGCACCAGCGGATGGCGGAAGCTCACCAGGCCGGTGGTGACGCTGACCCAGCCGCGCAGTGTGAGATCGTCGATCGCCTCGCGCAGGTCGGCCGGTGCGACTTCGGCCGTGCCGCAGAGCAGTTCCACGTCATCGGTGCCGCCGCACACCCCGATCGCCTGCGCGACCAGCCGCTCCCGGACGGGCAGGTGTGCCAGTTCGGCCCGGATGGTCCGGTCCAGTGCGGTCTGATCCGCCGGTGCCGCGGCCGGATCCTCGGCTCGAATCGTGGCGTCGAAATCGGCCGGGGTGAGTTCGGCGAGCAGTCGCAGATACAGCGGATTGCCGTGCGCCGCCGCCACCACCTGCGTGCACCGGCCCGCCGGCAGCTCCGGCAGCAGCGCTCTGGCGTCGGCATCGGACAGCGGCGGCACCGCGAGGTGTCTGCTCGCGACACCCGGTGCGCGCAGCGCGGATCCGAGCGATTCCGGAAATTGCCCTTCGCGGTAGGCCAGCACAATACGAGCCGATTCCGGCCGCTGCCGAATCAGCAGTGCCAGCACCCGCATCGAGGCGGCATCGGCCCAATGCGCATCGTCGATGATCAGCAGCGTCGGCGTGGCTTCGAGCCGCTGCCGAATCCATCGGGCCGAGTCCCGGGTGTCCGTCCCGATTTCGCTTTCCGTGCCGCCCAGTCGATCCGCGATATCGCGCACGAGATAGTGCGGTGTGGGCTGATCGTATTCGGTGCCCGCGACGGCGACCGTCCGCCACCGGCCCGGCTCGAGCCCGTCCGCGAATTCCGACAGCAGCCGCGATTTTCCGATTCCGGCCGGGCCCTCCACCAGGAATACGCCGTCTCCACCGGGAGCGTGGCAGGCCGCGTTCAGGGTGGCGAGTTCGCGGGTGCGGCCGACGAATGGCTGGATCGCGCACTCCTTTCCGAGTGAACGGCCTTCAGGCGAGCCTAACTCGGCACTCTCGCCTCCCGGCCGCGGCCCCGATCCCGTGGTTTCACGGATGCTGTGGCGTGCGGAAACGGGTTGGGTAGTCCGGGTTCGATCGATTGGCGAGTGGGAGAGGTACGTAGCTTCACATGCAGAGGATTTCGTCGAGTGCGCGGCGGCTGGTCCCCGTGATCCTGGCCATTCCGGCCCTGGCCCTGGCGGGTTGTTCCGCCGTGCAGAAGGGCGCCGATGTGGTCAAGGACGCGGGCAAATCCGATACCGGTCGCTCGAAGGTCGGCGACTGTATCGATGTCATCGAAGGCTCGATGATCGATTCCAAAACCGCGCCGGTGGACTGCGGTTCCCCGAAGGCGGTGTACCAGGTCGCCAAGGTCTACAGCAGCAAAACCGATTGCGCTGCCGACTACACCTCGTACGAGGAAACCCTCAATGGCATGTCCATGGCATATCTGTGCCTGGCCCCGAATTTCAAGCAGGGCGCCTGCTATCACGAGAGCATGCTGACCGGATACCAGTACGCCGAATGCGGCGCCTCCAACGCCAGCTTCCAGGTCTTGGCCCGCATCGACGGCCAATCCGACGAAACCCTGTGCGGCGAGGATGCGGACAGCGTCATCACCCTGGCCGAGCCCCGGACCACCTTCTGCCTGAAGAAGGTGTGACCCCCTCGGATTTTCCCGACGCACTGTCGGTAACATCCCGACGGTGCGTCGGTAAAAGTGCCCGGCGCCGGACAAAGGAGTTCGGATGTTCCTGGCGGTGCGCGAACTGTGGTTCGCGCGAGCGAGATTCGGGTTGATGGCCGCGGTCGTCGCCCTGATCGCGGTGCTCATCGTGATGTTGGCGGGCCTGTCGTCGGGCCTGGTCGACGACGGTGTCTCGGGATTGAAGGCCATGCCCGTGGACGCCTTCGCCTTCGCGCCGAAGACCGAGACGGAATCGGCCTTCACCCGCAGCACGGTCGACGACGGACAGGTCGCGGCCTGGCGCGGGCGCGGCGATGTCGCCGATGCGGCGCTGTTCGGAAACACGCTGGTCAATGCGAAGACCGGCAACGGGGTCGCGATCGATCTCGCGCTGTTCGGGGTCGAGCCGGGGTCGTTTCTGGCCCCGAGCCCGGCAGCGGGGTCCGGGCTCGGGGCGCCGGACGGCATCGTGGTCAGCCCGACCACCCTCGACAAGGGCGTCCGCATCGGCGATGTGGTGATCATCGACCGCATCGGCACCACCCTGCGGGTCGTCGGCGCGACCGCCGAACAGCGCACCTTCGGGCACGTGAACGTCGCCTATGTGCCGCTGCGACTCTGGCAGGAGATCCACGCCGGACTGCGGCCCGGCGACATCGCCCGGCCGGAGATCTATCACGAGGCCAATGCCGTGGCGCTGCGCGCGCGGCCCGGCGGCATCGATCTGGCGGCGGGGGATCGTGCCGCGGGCACGCACGCCATGACACTGTCGGCCTCGTTCGATGCTTCTCCCGGCTACTCGGCCGAAATGTCGACCATGACCCTGATCCGGGTCTTCCTCTACGCCATCTCGGCCCTGGTGGTCGGCGCGTTCTTCATGGTCTGGACGGTGCAGCGCACCCACGAGCTGGCGGTGCTGCGGGCGCTGGGTGTCTCCATCGGATATCTGTTGCGCGACAGCCTGATCCAGGCTGCGATCGTGCTCGTCGCCGCGACGGCCGCCGGGGTCGGCGTGGGAGTGGGCGGCAGCCGGTTCGTCGGCGGCATGCCCTTCGCTCTCGAACCCGGCGCGGTCGCGGTCGGTGCGGTACTGCTGATCGTGATGGGCATGCTGGGTGCGGTGCTGACCACGTTGCGCGTCACCCGGGTCGACCCGCTCGAGGCGCTGGGGGCGCAGCGATGACCGTCGAATCGATTGTCCGCCAGGGTATCTCGCTCAGCGATGTCTCGCTGACCTTCGGCAGCGGCGACCATGCCGTGGCGGCCCTGGACCGCATCGACCTGACCGTGCGGGCGGGCGAGCTGCTGGCCGTCGTGGGACCGTCCGGATCGGGCAAATCCACGCTGCTCGCGGTCGCGGGCGGGCTGGCCCGGCCCGACACCGGGCAGGTGCTGGTGCACGGCACCGAGATGACGACCCTGTCCCGGCGGCAGTTGGCGCGATTCCGCCGCGAGCACATCGGGTTCGTGTTCCAGACCGGGAATCTGATTCCCGCGCTGACCGCCCGCGACCAGGTGCGGCTGCTAGATCGCACCGGCGGGCGGAAGCGCGGCACCGCACCAGCTTCGAGCGGCCCAACGGATCCGGGCGCCCTGCTCGCCGCCGTCGGCATGGCCGCGAAGGCCGGGCGGCGGCCGCATCAGCTCTCCGGCGGGGAACGCCAGCGCGTCGGCATCGCCCGCGCGCTCGCGACCGACCCGACGCTGCTGCTGGTGGACGAGCCGACCGCGGCGCTGGATCGCGCTCGCAGCCACGAGGTGATCGAGCTGCTGGCCCGGCAGACCCGCGAGCGGAAGGTGGCCACCATCATGGTCACCCACGATCACGACATCCTCGGCCACTGCGATCGGGTGCTCACCCTGGTGGATGGGAGACTGAGCGGGTAACCCCCGACGAGGAGATCAGGTGCCGAGGATCCAAGCCGCCACGCTCGCCGAACATCGCGAGGCGCAACGCCGCGCCCTGCTCGACGCCGCGCGCGCCATCCTCGCCGAGGACCCGGCCCGCCCGCCCACCCTCACCGAGGTGGCGGCGCGCGCCGGGCTCGCCCGCCCCAGCGTCTACCAGTACTTCTCCTCCCGCGATCAGTTGCTCGCCGAGCTGCTGGCCGATACCTTCCCGCAGTGGGCGCGGCGGGTGGCGGAGCGGATGGCGGCCGCGTCCGGCCCGGCCGATCAGGTTCTCGAATACGTCCGCGCCAACCTGGAATTGGTCGCGAGCGGTGAGCACGCCCTGGCCCGTGTGCTCACCACGATCATCGACGACGATATCGCCGCCTACAGCCGCGAACTGCACGACGAACTCCGCACCCCGCTGATCGCCGCGCTCGAGACGGCCGGTGCGGCCGACCCGGCCGCCACCGCCGGACTCATCGACGGCATCGTGCATGCGGCCTCGCGCATGCTCGAGAGTGGTCAGGACGCCGACCGGACTGTCACGGCCGCAACGGAATTGGTCGCGCCCTACCTGTCGGCGCTGTCGCCGGGCGCGGCCGGGCGGCGCTGAATCCGCAAGCGGGAAGCTCGCGCAAGGCCGGGTGAGGCCGTGCGGGCGGGGGCACGGCCTCACCGGAGTGCGAACGGCTGCAAGGGGAGTCAGCCTCCGCACGATCGGGGCGGCCGCGATCGAGGTTCTCACCGTCGGCACCAGCGACTGCGAGACAGAGCCATTGGACTCACGGTTTCTGGTAGCCGGTTGCGGCGTTGCGTACTTGGTCGACGTAGACGACGGAGTGGTTGTAGGCCAGGATGGCCTGTCGCCAGCCACGGGCGGTGGCCAGGTCGCCGCCGGCCGCGCACAGGTAGCGGCCTGCGGCCAGGGCCGCGTCGTCGACATCGTCCGGGCTACCCGAAAGATCGCTGGTGGCCGCTGGTTTGCCGGTCTGCAAGGTGCTGGCGAGGGTGTTGTAGTCCGTGCCGGCGCGCACACCCCAGCGTTTCCAGGTGTCGGGGATGAACTGGAACGGACCCATTGCGCGGGCATATACCGTGTGCCCGGCTCGGGCCGTGGCGGTGGGATCGACGATCCGGGCGTTGCCGCCGGTGCCGTCCAGGGCGATTCCGCGGATCGGTGGCCGCACCAGACCGTCGGCGGCGATGGTGGCACCGCCGAATCGGGCGTGATCGCTTTCCACACGGGCGATTCCAGCCAGGGTGACCCAGCCGAGATGGCATCCGGGCTGCGCCTTCGACATGGCCACCGTCGCGTATCCGTAAGCCTGCATCGCGCGCACTGGAATTCCGTATTCTTCCGACCGCGCTCGGGCCCAGTCACGCAGCTGGTCGAGCGGCTGCTCGACCGCGTCGAGGCGAATCGCCGGTACCGGCTCACCCGCACGGGGCGGCAGCGGATCGGGAGTTCGATCGGATGCGCCGCATCCCGACAGGATTGCCGCACTCGCGGTCACCAGCAGCGCCGGGAGCGCTGTCATCACACCCCGGCCGCGCGGGCCAGGCGGAGAGGAATTCGTCATCGGCCCTCGAAATTCACTGTTGCAGTGGGTCTTCCATCCGGCCTACTTGGCCGGGACCGGCGCAGACGTCGTGGGGTTCGGCTTCGTGGGCTCGGGCGCTGTTGGGTGACGCGGAGTCGTGGTCGGTGGGTGCGCAATCGTCGGCTGGGACGGTGGCGGTGCCGGCTTGCGGCCGGTCGTCCTGGTGGTTGGCGGTGACGTCGGAGTGCGTCGGTCCGTTGTGGTTGTCGGCTTGCCGGACGGTGTCGTCTGCCCGGCGCTGGTCGGTGTCGTCCCGCCGATCGACGTCGTGGTTGTCGGGACGGACGTCGTGGTTACCGGAATGGACGTCGTGGTTACCGGAATGGACGTCGTGGTTACCGGGAGGGACGTCGTAGTTGTCGGGACCGCTTGTGGTGTCGTCGGGATGACGGTTGTTGTCGCTGTCTGGATTGGCGAGGGACTCGTCGACAGGTCAGTGGTGCTGACGGGGGCGGCGACTATCGGAACGGTGGTTGTGGTGATGGGATCCTGGCTGGGGCTCACGCCGGGCTGAACAATCTGGCTCGCGTCCGATGGCGGGGCGACCTGCACCGAAAAACCCCCGCTCGCACTGATACTCGCGCTGAAGGACGGACCGGGCGCGGGGGTGGAGGTCGGGGTATCGGTGGTCGTGGTGGCCGGATCGCTCGCGGTGGGCTCGGTCGACTCGCCGGTGGCCGGGTCGGTCGCCGGGGCTGCCTCGCCGCCGAGGGTGTCCGTTGCCGCGGCGTCATCCGGAACGTCTATATCATTCGGGGTTTCCGATACGTCGGCGACATCGCTGACGGCTCCGACCTGGGTGGTCGAATCCGCCTCGTTCGACGTCTCGGAGACATCCGACGACGCCAAAACATTGCTCGCCCTTTCGTTTCGCCGCGAATCCGTTGCCAACACCGACCCTCCGATGAGGAGCGCGATCAGCGCCGCGGCAGCCGCGGCGTGGGGCAGATGCCGGCGCGCATCGCGGACCGTGAGATGCGGCAATTTCTGCCGAAGGTCGAGGAATCCGGTGGACCGTTGCCCCGAGTCCGACGATCCGGACCGGTCGTCGGATACATTGTCGCCGTTCTCGGGAGTGCGGATGAATTCGGTGGCATCGGTATCAGGCGTACCGGCGGGTCCGTTTGCGCGGGAATTGTTTCGGCCGGGTTCGTTGTCATCCAATGACTGCATCAGGAATTTTTTCTTTCCGAAATGACTTCTGCCCGTCAGGACTTCCGTATTTCTGGTCAGCCGAGTGCCGCCGGGGATTCGGCATGCGGGATGAGTAGCCGCGAACTGCCCGAGCCGTCGGCCGGGACCGCCCAGATATCCGAATCGGCGCCCCGCGCAATGGCGTAACCGATCGTGTTCGAATCCAGCCAGGCCGGCTGGTCGTCCACGCTGCGGGTTTCGGCCAGCGGGGTCCGCGTGCCCGAGGCCAGGTCCAGTACGGACAGCCGCCAGCCCTTCTCGGGGTTCCCGTCGATCGCCGACTTGAAGGCGATCCGCCGGCCGTCCGAGGACAGCGATGGGCACTCCACGTTCTGCGCGATGGTGCGAATGCTCTTCGCCGCGATATCACCTTGCACGAGGAACCGGCGTCCGTCGGTGGCCATCGTGGCGTAGAAGGTGTTGTCGTCGGCGGCGAACGTGATACCCCAGAAATTGAGATCGGCCGCGGTGTAGGGACGACCGTCCAGGGTCACCGGGAGGAATTCCAGTGAGTCGATCATGTCCCCGGTGTCGAGGTCGATCAGTCCGGCGCGGGTGGAGAACCGTCCGTTGTTGTACGAGTCGCCCGCCACGAATACCGTCCAGGCCACCAGCCGCCCGTCCCCGGATACCCGGGTGCGGTTGGGCACGCCGACCAGCGGGATCTCCCGCTTCACAGTGAGCGTGCTGTCGAGGATGGCGGCCTGGAAGGTGGAGAGCGCGCCGTCCTGCCGTAAACAGACGCCGGTGCCGCCCGCCGCGTGGACCCGCAGGCAGTCGAGCGCGGATACCGAACGTGGCCCGCCCGGATCGTCCGGGGCCACCATCGCCAGGTGGCCCTTGCTGTCGGGTGCGGTGCTGCGGAACAGAATTCGTGGCCCGCCCGTGAGACTCAGCGCGTCGGATGCCGATACCGCCGGCGGCGTGCGGGTCGTCACGAACACGCCGTAGCCGACCGCGACGGCGGTCAGGAGCGCGGACCCGAGCAGTGCGAGCAACATTCGCCGAGTCATGCGTGCTCCTCGGCGAGGTCGCGGCTGTCGGCAACGTCGGTGTTCGTGGCCGGGATGCCGCGCAGCAGGAGACCGAGGAGGAGCACAGCCAGCGCGACCAGAACCGCGGCGACCCGGCTCGCGCTCGCCGGTCCCCACACCGTCCAGGCCAGCCCGAACAGCACCGAGGACACCAGGTAGGACAGCGCCTGTCCGGTCTGGATCATCGCGATTCCCGTGGTACGCAGGGATTCTGGCAGGACCGGGCCGGCGAGCGCTATGAGTACCCCGTCGGTGGCCGCGTAGAACAGGCCGTAGAGGGCGAGCACCACCAGGAGGAGAGCAGTGCCGCCGAACGGCCCGAACAGCAACAGATACACCAGCACCAGCGCGGTGTAGCCGCCGAGTACCACCTTCAGTCGGCCGATCTTGTCGGCGAGTATGCCGAGTGGCGTGGCCAGCAGCAGATAGGACAGGTTCGTGCCGACGGCCAGCAACGGGAACCAGTTGACGCTCAGGTGTTCCCGGTGTTGCAGCAGGAGGTAGACGAAGCCGTCGCCGATGGTCACCATCCCGGCCAGGCAGGCGGCCAGTACCAGTCGCCGCACCGGCGCCATCGCGATGAGGCCGCCCAGCGCCGAGGCCGACACCGTGCCCTTGGGTGGCTGTTCGTCATGGTGATCCCGAACGAACAACACCAGTACGAGGACACCGAACGCGGCGATGCAGAAGCTGGCGACGAACACCGCGTCATAGGCCTGCGCGGTTGCGGCGAGGATGCCGAGCGCGACCAGCGGCCCGGTGAACGCCCCGATCGTGTCCATAGTCCGGTGCACGCCGAACGCACGGCCGTACAGCTGCGGCGGGGTGGACAGGGTGATCAGCGCGTCACGTGGCGCCGTGCGCAGGCCCTTGCCGGCGCGGTCGATCGCGATCACCGCGCCGATCGCGCCGACGGCACTGCCCGCGGCCGGCAGCCCGAGTTTGGCCACCGCCGACAACCCGTAGCCCAGGCCGGCGATCAACTTGCGGCGGCGCGTCGAATCGGCGATGTATCCGCCGACCAGCCGCAGCAGCGCCGTCGCCCCGGTGTAGGCGCCGTCGACGACGCCGTAGACGGCGGGGCTCAGGTGCAGCGCGACGACCAGGTACACCGGCAGGACCGCGGTCATCATTTCCGAAGAGATGTCGGTGACCAGGCTGACCGTGCCGAGCGCGAACACGTTGCCGCTCAACAGGAAGAACACCTTCCTGCGCGATGGTTTCGCGCCGTCGTCCCCGGCATGCGGACGGTCGATCGTGGACAGGTACATGGGTGTGCCACCTCAGTGTGTTGGCGGGAGCCGCTCGCGGACACGCCGTCGGCATGCCCGCGAGCGGGGTGATTACCAGCTACCGATCAGTCGCGGACAACCGCGAATGGTCAGTTCCACACGTTGGTGATCTCGGCGGCCGAGTTCAGGTGGGACAACCCGTACGCACTCTCGATGGTGCTCAGGACGTTGTAGTGGTTGATCTGGTTGGAGAAGCTGCCGACCTGGGTGTGCGCGCCGACGAACGTGGTGAAGATGTGGTTCGACGAACTGCCGTTGTCCTCGTCGAAGGTGACGATGAGCAGGCTGTTGTGCGTCTTGGCCCACTGCGCGTAGGCGTCCATGTTGTTCTTCAGCCAGGTGTCACCAGTGCCGATCGAACAGTCGTGCATGTCGTTGCACAGGTTGGGCGCAATGTACGAGACCGTCGGCAGGCTCGCGTAGTTCGACGAGTTCGGGAAGTCGCTGTACATGAGATTGCTGGTCGCGGGCACGTTGCTGAAGAACGGCGCGGCGTTGTGCTTGCGCGCGTACTGGCCGCTGGTGCAGCCGGTGTAGCCGTCCGAGGGCATGCTCTCGGAGTAGCTCTTGAAGCTCTTGCCGGCGGTGATCAGCTGGTTGGCAATGTTGTTGCCGCTGAAGGTGTGCGGGCAGCTGTCGTCGGTGATGCCCTGGGTCGACCCGGAGAACATCGCCAGGTAGTTGGGCTCACTCGGGTGAGTGACCCCGAAGGACTGGGTGAATTTCGCACCCTGGCCGGCCAGGCTGTTGAAGTACGGCGCGCTGGAACTGCCGTTGATCTGCGAGTACGAGTGGTTCTCGAACATCACCAGCACGATGTGATCGAACACGGGCACGGTCGTCACCGCCTGGGCGGTGGGTGAGGTGACAACGGCCGACGTCGTCACACCGATGAAAGCTGCGGCCGCGAGCAGTGCGGGCACAATGCGCTTCCTGAACACGAATCCTCCTGAAGGATAACCAACCCTGGCACAGCCAGGTTCGGGAAATCCTGGAGCCGACCCGTGGCATCGAGCCCAATGTTTCGAGGCCAGTGGATGGTCGAAAAGTGAACAGATAAAGCGCGGAAGCCATTGTCTGACCAATGTGCTTGTTGGTCAACTGATCTCAAATGTTCAACTGGTCAAATGACCGCGCAATAGCTGGACGAATGATTCGAAATCTGTTGTCGAGTATTCGTTTTGTGTTCCGACGCGAGTTTGTTTTTTGTTTCCGATGTTTGTCGCGTTCATGCGTATGTCGACTCGGGCTGGATTCCAGTGCTTCCGAAGATGATCCGCCCGGAATGTGTTGCGCCACACACAGTTCCGGTCCGGGCCCGCACCCGCCACGACAGACTCGCTCCGGCCGCATGTGCCGGACAGGCTGCATCACAAGCGATCTCGTGCGGCACGCTTCTGGCGTGCCGCCCACTCGGCCCTGTCGTCAAGCCGAGCCGGCTGAATCGGCGGGCGCGGACCCTCGTGAAAGGGCCGGTGAGGCCGCGCGGGCGGGGGTGCGGCCTCACCGGAGTGCGAACAGCTGCGAGGGGAGTCAGCGTCCGCACGATCGGGGTCAGCGACCCTGGGCGAGGTGGGTCAGCAGGATCAGGCCGCCGATCAGCGTCAATCCGGTCAGCATGACCAGGGCGCCATAGGGCAGGCGGGGAATCCGGAAGGTCGAGAGTTGCTGGGGCCTGGTCATTTCGCCTCCATGGGCGTGGTCTCGGTGACGTGGTGGGCGGTCGCGCCCCAGCCGACGTGGGCCTCGGCGCGCATGCGGTCGACCATGTGCGGGTAGTGGAGTTCGAAGGCGGGGCGCTCGGAGCGGATGCGCGGGAGCTCGTAGAAGTTGTGCCGTGGCGGCGGGCAGGAGGTTGCCCACTCCAGGGAGTTGCCGTAGCCCCACGGGTCGTCCACGGTCACGACCTCGCCGTAGCGGTAGGACTTGAAGACGTTCCACAGGAACGGCAGCATCGACGCGCCGAGCAGGAAGGCGCCGATGGTGGAGACCTGGTTCAGCAGGGTGAAGCCGTCGGAGGGCAGGTAGTCGGCGTAGCGCCGCGGCATGCCCATGTTGCCCAGCCAGTGCTGGGCCAGGAACGTCAGATGGAAGCCGAGGAACGTGGTCCAGAAGTGCCACTTCGCGAGGCGTTCGTCGAGCATGCGGCCGGTGATCTTGGGGAACCAGAAGTAGATGCCCGCGAAGGTGGCGAACACGACCGTGCCGAACAGGGTGTAGTGGAAGTGCGCGACCACGAAGTAGGTGTCGGACAAATGGAAATCGAGTGGCGGTGAGGCCAGGATGACGCCGGACAGGCCGCCGAACAGGAAGGTCACCAGGAAGCCCAGCGAGAACAGCATCGGGCTCTCGAAGGTGAGCTGTCCCTTCCACATGGTGCCGATCCAGTTGAAGAACTTCACGCCGGTCGGCACCGCGATGAGGAAGGTCATGAACGAGAAGTACGGCAGCAGAACGGCTCCCGTGGCGTACATGTGGTGCGCCCACACCGCGATGGACAGCGCCGCGATGCCCAGTGTCGCGTACACCATGCCGGTGTAGCCGAACAGCGGTTTGCGGCTGAACACCGGGAAGATCTCCGACACGATGCCGAAGAACGGCAGCGCGATCACATACACCTCGGGGTGCCCGAAGTACCAGAACAGATGCTGGAACAGCATGGTTCCGCCGCTGGCCGGATCGTAGATGTGCCCGCCGAGGTGCCGGTCGTAGTACAGCGCCAGGGCGGCCGCGGTCAGCAGCGGGAACACCAGCAGCACAAGGAAACTCGCGACGACGACGTTCCAGGTGAAGATGGGTAGCCGGAACATGGTCATGCCCGGGCAGCGCAGGCACACGACGGTGGTGAGCATATTGACCGCGCCCAGAATGGTTCCCAGGCCCGAGACGCCCACCCCCAGGATCCACAGGTCCGCGCCGACACCTGGGGAGTGGATGATGTCCGACAGCGGCACATACGCGGTCCAGCCGAAATCGGCCGCACCGCCCGGGGTGACGAAGCCCGCGGTCGCCATGGTCGCGCCGAACAGATACAGCCAGTAGCTGAGCGCATTGAGCCGTGGAAACGCGACATCGGGCGCGCCGATCTGCAAGGGCAGCAGGATATTCGCGAATCCGAAGATGATGGCGGTCGCGTAGAACAGCAGCATGATCGTGCCGTGCATGGTGAACAGCTGGTTGAACTGTTCCGGCGACAGGAACTGCATGCCCGGCTGCGCCAGCTCCGCGCGCATGATCAACGCCATCAGCCCGCCGATCATGAAGAACGCCATCGAGGTCATCAGGTACATCTGCCCGAGCACCTTCGGGTCGGTCGTGCTGACCATCCGGTACAGGAATGTGCCCTTGGGCGATCGCCGCACCGGATGCGGACGCGTGATCTCCGGCGCTGCTGGGGTTTTCGGTGATATCGCGGTCACCCAGCGCACGGTAGTGAGCTGCGGGGTAGCCGGTGAATCCCCAATGGACGGTTTGAGGACCTTCGATGAGCGATCGAGGACCTTGGGCCGTGCCGCCGGTGACCTTCGAACCGAGATCGTCCTCGAACTGGGCTAGGGTGCGGTGGCCGGGATCACATCGCGCCGGCGCAGGTTCTCGGCGACCTCGAGCTCCCAGACCTCGTTGGCCCGCGAGGTGTCGACTTCGAACTCGAAGCGTCGCACCGATTTCGGGTCGACATCGGCGACGTCGACGTAGAACTGCTCGTACCAGCGGCGCAGCTGGTAGACCGGGCCGTCCTCGTCACAGAGCAGTGGGTTCTCGATCTTGGACTTGTGCTTCCAGATCTCCACGTCCTGCAGGAAGCCCTCGCCGATGCCCTCGGTCATCCTGTCCGCCAGGCGGTTCGCGGTGTCTGCCGGTACGCCCGTGGGTCTTTCCAGCGTGATGCCGTACTGCAGGACGAAGGAGTCCTGGGTGACCGGGTAGTGGCAGTTGACCAGGACGCTGCGGACCTCGAAACCGCCGTAGACATTGAGCAGTGGATTGATCATGTAGGCGGGCCCGAAGTACGAGGCCTCCGATTTCAGCAGCGTGTCTCCGCGGTACTTGGTCGCCATGCCGACGTCCGGGCGGCCCTTGGTCTCGAGGTACTGCGTCGCGACATGGCCCTCGAAGACGTTCTTGAAAAATGTTGGGAACGCGTAGTGGATGTAGAAGAAGTGGGCCATGTCCACGATGTTGTCGATGATCTCGCGGCAGTTGGAGCCCTCGATGAGGATCGAGCGCCAGGTCCACGGGGTCCAGTCGGGGGAGAGCGTTGCCGCGGAGTTGCCTTCGGCGTCGGTGTACGGTCCCCGGATGGTCGGGATGGTGACCTCGTCCGGTGGCGGGCTGCCCTCGTGGTCGTGCCAGACGAAGAGCTGGCCGTTGCGCTCGAGCGTGGTCCACGCGTGGGTGCGGGCCAGCGGGGGTACCCGCCGCGCGTAGGGAATGCCGGTGCAGCGGCCGTCGCCGTCCCAGCGCCAGTCGTGGAACGGACAGGCGATCCGGCCGTTCTTGACAGTGCCCGTCGACAGGTCGCCGCCGAGGTGGCGGCAGTAGGCGTCCAGCACCCGCAAATCGCCGGTATCGTCGGCCCAGACGGCCAGCTTGGTGCCGAAGGCATTGACCGAGTGGGGTTTCCCGTCCCGGAACGCGTCCGCCAGGCCCAGGCAGTGCCAGCCGCGGGCGTAGCGGGTCGGCATCGTGCCCACGTCGATGTCCCGGATCTTTCTGCCGAACCCGCGTGATGTCGCCATCATACCCTCCTATGTCTAGAACCAGTTGCAAATTTGTGTCAGCTTCCGATCGGTGAGGGCATCCACGAAATGGTCGAAAGACCCTTCTTTTAGGGATTTCCGTCCGCTTGCCGCGAACCTCGAGCTGCTCAATAGTGACTGGAACGTGTTCTAGAAATGTGGCGAAGAATGTGCGGTCGCCACCTGACCGGTCAGGAGAACCCGGCGAGATGACCCGTGAAATCACCGCGCGCGTCGAGGCTTTGGTGCCGACCCTGCGCGAGCGCGCCCAGCGGACCGAGACGTTGCGGCGCATTCCCGACGAGTCGATCGAGGACCTGCGGGAGGCGGGATTCTTCACCCTGATGCAGCCGCGGCAATGGGGCGGATGCGCCGCAGATCCGGTGGTCTTCTACGACACCGTGCGCACCCTGGCGAGCGCCTGTGGATCCACCGGCTGGGTGGCGGGGATCCTGGGGATTCACAACTGGCACCTGGCGCTGTTCGATCAGCGTGCGCAGGACGATGTCTGGGGCCACGACAGCGACGCGCGGATCGCCTCGTCGTACGCGCCGATGGGCGCCGGTGCCGTGGTGGACGGTGGCTATCTGGTCAGCGGTTCCTGGGCATGGTCTTCCGGGGTGGACCACGCCGACTGGGTCTTCGTCGGCGGGCCGGTGCTCGAGGACGGCAAGCCTGTCGACTTCGGCTCCTTCCTCATCCCGCGCAGCGACTACTCCGTCGACGACGTGTGGAACGTGGTCGGTCTGCGTGGCACCGGATCCAATACGGTTGTCGTCGAGAACGTCTTCGTCCCGCGGCACCGCTTCCTGAGCTTCGGTGTCATGAACTCGCTGACATCGCCCGGGCTGCGGCGAAATTCGGAGCCGGTCTACAAAATGCCCTGGGGGACAATCCATCCCACCACGATCGCCACGCCGATCGTCGGCATGGCCTACGGCGCCTACGCGGCCCACGTCGAGCATCAGGGCAAGCGGATCCGGGCCGCGTACGCCGGCGAGCACGCCAAGGACGACCCCTTCGGCAAGATCCGCATCGCCGAATCCGCCAGCGACATCGATGCCGCGTGGCGGCAGTTGTCCGGCAATGTCGCCGACGAGTACGCCCGGCTCCGGGACGGCGGGGAGATCCCATTCGCCCTGCGCGCCCGCGCCCGCCGCGACCAGGTCCGCGCCACCGCCCGCGCCATCGCCGCCATCGACCGGCTCTTCGAGGCCGCCGGGGCCGGCGCCCTCGCCGACGACACCCCGCTGCAACGCCTCTGGCGCGATGCCCACGCCGGACGCGTCCACGCGGCCAACGACCCCGAACGTGCCTACGTCATGTACGGGAACCACGCTTTCGGACTTCCGGTAGGGGACACCATGGTGTAGTCGGATCGGGTCGGCGGCGGGTCCTGGATCAGGCCCCGCCCGCCAGACGAAGGACCAGAGCGCCTGCGCCGGATCGCCGCGGCGGGGGCCTGCCGTCGTCAGCTCGGGATGGATTCGATCTTGGCCGTGTCGAATTCGACGTATTCGATGCGTGCGCCGCCGGGGTGCCGCACCGTCAGATTGCGGCCGGTGGGAACGTCGTTCGGGCCGTCGAGGACGTCGCCGCCGAGGGTGGCGATGATCGTGAGCACCTCCTCCAGGTCGTCCACGATCACGGTGGCGTGTGTTTCCCGGTAGGGGGCAAGGGCTTCCGGGGTTCCGGCGATGAGCAGGTAGGCGCCGATCCCGGCCAGTTCCAGCTCGCGGTACGCGAAGCGGAGCCGGGGCTGCTCACCGGTGAGCGCGGTGAACGTGGGCAATGCGGCGTCCAGATCGTCGATGTAGACGCGGGCCAGGGTGCTGAGGACCGTCACTGCGAACTCATTTCGATATTTCCGAATCAACGAAACGAACGTAAGCTGGTGCCCGGGTCATGTCAACCGAACGAGGAACCCGATGCCGCCGCTTACCCAGCCGAATACCGCGAACCTGGACCTGGTGACGGTGCTGCACGCCCTGGGGGACCCGATCCGGATGGAACTGGTCCGCCTAATGGCCGTCCACGGCGAAATCTCCTGCAGCCCCGATCATCTCGTAATCCCGAGATCGACCCTGTCGAACCATTGGCGCACCCTGCGCGAGGCCGGCCTCACCGTCACCCGCGTCGACGGCAAGGCCCGCTACATGACCCTGCGTCGGGCCGACATCGACGAACGATTCCCCGGCGTGCTCGACGCGGTGCTCGGGTCCCTCCCTCAGAGGTCTGCCAGTGCCAGTCCGGTGAGTGCGCCACCGGGGCGGGCGATTTCGGTGTCGATACCGTCGTCGAGGTCGACGAGGCGGATCGCACCGCCGAGATCGCTGACGTAGAACCGGGATTCGCTGATCGCCACCACGCCGATGGCCTCGCGGTAGCCGCTGGACAGGATGGTCACCGGACCCGGAACCGGGTCGACCGAGGCGCGGTTGAGGGTATTGCCCGCGGGTTCCGCGCCGCGATCGGTCCACAGCAGGTTCCCGTCGCCGGACAGTGCCAGGTCGATCGGTTCGGGGAGGTCGTGCCAGAGCACCTCGATATCGGTACGGGCCGCGGGGGAGGTACCGGTGGGGAGTTCCAGTGGCGCGCGGAAGATGCGGCCTTCACCGGCCTTCGGTGCGCCCTTCTGGGTCCAGTAGAGGTGGCGGCGGTCGAGGTCCAGGCAGATGCCGACCGGCCAATTCCGGGACTGCACAGCGTCTTCGGGGCCTGCACCGGTGACCACCAGCGGGTGCAGCTCGCCCCCGGCGAGATCGCAGGTGAGGACCTGCATGCCCTCGCGGTCGCACCAGTACAGGCGGCCGGTGGCGAAATCGGCGGTGAGCTGCTTGCCGGTGGTGAACGCGCCGGGCGGCACGATCACGGTGCGATTGCCGCCGTCGAGGTCGGCGCGTTCGAGCATGCCGGTCCGGTGGAAGAACACGGGTTCCGTGCCGGGTCCCGGACGCATGTCGGGTGCGCCCATGCTGGTCCAGTACACGTGCCCGCGATCCTGATCGACGGCAACGCCGTCGGGATAGGCGTCCAACCCGGTGATCAGGGTGCGCACGTCACCCCCGTCGAGCGAGATCGCGTGCATGGCACGGGCTTTGAGGTCGAGCGCGAGCAGATGTTTCATCGCGGCCTCCTGCGGGTCACTGCCGATTCGGGTCGGGGTAGTCGTCGTAGAAGCCGGCGCCGGATTTCACGCCCAGCTTGCCGTCGGCGATATAGCGCTTCAGCAGAACGCGTGGGCCCTCGGGCAGATGCGGATTCTCCTGGGCGTAATGCTCTTCGATATCGAGCACCACATCGAGGCCGACGCTGTCCATCATCCGGAACGGCCCCGCCTTGGTGCCGAAGTTCAGCGTGAACATGGCATCGACGTCCTGCGGGGTCGAGACGCCCTCGTAGACGACCTCGAGCGATTCGCGTTTCAGCGCCGCCCAGATCCGATTGAAGATGAAGCCGGTGCTCTCCTTGCGGCACAGGAAGGGATGCAGACCGTATTCGGGGAACGTCGACATGACGAAGTCGATGATCTCGGGCGCGGTATCGCCATCGGACATCACATCGAGCGTCGTCGACGCGGGCGGCATGTAGAAGTGGGTGTTGAGCATCCGGTCGCGGGTCGAAAGCCCCTCGGTGAACAGCCTGCTCGCATACGACGACGAATTCGACGAGACGACCGCATCGACCGCGCACAGTCCGTCGAGCTGACCGAAGATCGACTTCTTGAGGTCGAGCCGCTCCGGCACCGCCTCCACCACCAGCCACGCCTCCGCCACCGCATCGGCCAGGTCCGGCACATAACTCACGATCCCCGGCGTGCCGCCGTCGATATGGGCGGCCACCGTAGGCAATTCACCCGTCGCGTACCCGGCGGCCTGCGTCCCCTGCGTCCCGTTCGGATCGGTGATGAGCACGGTGCCGCCCCGCGTGGCGAACATCAGCGCAATGCGCCGACCCAGCGTTCCCGCGCCGATCACGGCCACCGGCCGGGTGCGATAGTCCTTCGGTATCGCAGCCATTCCCCGCTCCTTCGATGAAAGGTCCGAGCTGTGGATTCGCGTTATCGATCGCTATCACGGTAGCCGGGTCGGCTCGGCTCCCGGCGGAGCCGCCGCATTGTCGGCGCGGTGGGCGCGGTGCGGCCTGTGCTCACGTCAGGAAGAAGCCGACGAGTTGATCCGAGATCGGTGGGCGGTCGGCGGGCCGATTTCGCCGACCGTCCGCTGCCAGGTCGATCCGTCCGGGGCGAACTGGGGCAGGGGTGCGCCGGAGCCGGGGATTCCCGAGCGCCGCAACAGGATTGCGATCACCGGACGGCTCAGGGCGGCGAGTTCGTGGGCGGGCCGGTTGCCGTGGACGCGGATGCCGAGGTCGACCTCGGCGAGGGCGCGCGGACCGTGGCGTTGCCCTCCTGCTTCCCGATCCCGAAGCCACCGATCCTCCGGACCGGCTGTCCGGGCGCTCGGTCTGTGAATATTCGGCAAACTTCACCCACCTCGGACTGCTAGTTATCACAAAAAGCCACGTCAAACCAATACTTGAACGGTGTTCAAGCTCGAGGTAGATTGCCTTGGCATGACTGATGGACTGTTGAATCTGTTGGTGGACAAGGCGTTACGCCGAACGGCCCCGACCAGGGCGGAGGCGCTGGCGTTGCTGAGCGGCGCGCAACCGCTCATCGACGTCGTCGCGGCGGGCTCGCGGGTGCGACACGAATTCTTCGGCGCGCGCGTCAAACTCAATACGATCGTCAATATGAAGAGCGGCCTGTGCCCGGAGGACTGCGGGTACTGTTCGCAGCGGCTGGGCTCGGCATCCGGTGTGCTGAAGTACTCCTGGATCGCGCCCGAGGAGGCCGCGCGGGTCGCCGGGCAGGCGATTGCGGGCGGGGCCAAGCGAGTGTGCCTGGTCGCCAGCGGGCGCGGGCCCGGCGAACGGGATCTGACCAGAATCGAGCAGACCATTGCCGCCATCACGGCCGACCATCCGCAGGCGGAGATCTGCGTGTGCCTGGGTCTATTGGGGGAGGGGCAGGCCGAGCGGCTCGCGGCGGCCGGGGCCCACGCCTACAGCCACAACCTCAACACCTCCGAGGCGCGCTACGCCGACATCTGCAGTACGCACACCTTCGACGATCGCGTCGACACCGTGCTGCGGGCGAGCGCGGCCGGGCTGTCGCCTTGTTCCGGAGCGATTTTCGGCATGGGGGAGTCGGACGAGGACATCGTCGATCTGGCCTTCGCGCTGCGGGCGCTGGACCCGGACTCGGTGCCGGTCAACTTCCTGATCCCGTTCGATGGAACGCCGCTGGCCGGACAGTGGGAGCTGACGCCCGACCGCTGCCTGCGCATCCTGGCGCTGTTCCGCTTCTTCTTCCCCGACGTGGAGGTGCGGCTGGCCGGTGGCAGGGAGCTTCACCTGCGCGGCCTGCAACCGCTGGCGCTGCACCTGGCCAATTCGATCTTTCTGGGCGACTACCTCACCAGCGAGGGGCAGCCCGGAGCCGACGATCGGCAGATGATCACCGATGCCGGGTTCACCATCGAGGGCGCGCAGGAGCAGACCCTGCCGCCGGCGCGCCACGACCTGGTCGCGGTGCGCAAACGTGGTGCCGGGACGGATCTTCCGGCGAACGCGTAGGTGTTTCGCCGTGGGCGGCTGGCCGACAGGGCCGCCCACGGCCGGGCACTACCAGACGACCGGCAGCGCTTTCGGGCCGCGCAGCAGCATGCCCGACTTCCATTCCACTTCGTCGGCCGGCACCGCCAGGCGCAGGTTCGGGAAGCGGCGCAGCAGGGCGGTCAGCGTCACGTGCAGTTCGAGGCGGGCCAGTTGCGCGCCCACGCAATGATGGAAGCCGTGGCCGAAGGCCAAGTGCGAGTTGTGATGTCGGGTCAGGTCCATGGTGTCCGGATCCGGGAAGACGGTCTCGTCGCGGTTCGCGATCGCCAGATCCACGAAGACGGCCTCGCCCGCGCGAATGAGCGTGCCCGACAGTTCGACATCCTCGACGGCGATGCGCGGGAACGCGCCGCCATTGCCGAGCTGGATGTAGCGGAGCAGCTCCTCGATGGCGGCCGGGACGAGATCGGGATCCGCACGCAGCCGGTCCCATTCGCCCGCGGTGAGCAGGACATAGACGAAATTGGCGATCTGATTGGCCGTGGTCTCGTGACCGGCGACCAGCAGGGTGAGGCCGAGCGTGATCAGTTCGTCCTCGCTGAGCCGGTCATCGTTGTCGCGGGCCGCCACGAGTGCGCCGAGCAGATCATCGGCGGGGTGGGCGCGGCGCTCGGCGATCTGCTCGGTCAGGTATTCGGCGACGGCGGCCAACGCGGCCACCCGTTCCTCGTCGGGGACGGCGGTCGTGGACATGATCGCGTCGGAGAAGTCGCGGAAACGATGCTGGTCCTGCGGTGGCACGCCGAGCATTTCGCAGATGACGGTGACCGGCACCGGGAGCGCCAGCGCCTCCACCAGATCGGCGGGTGAGCCGGCCGCGGCCATGGCCGTCAGCATGTCCTCGACGATCTCCTCGGTGCGCGGGCGCAGCTCCTGCACGCGACGGGTGGTGAACGCGGTCATGGTCAGCTTGCGGAGCCGGGTCAGCTCCGGCGGGTCCATGCTGGTCGGAATGTTCGGCATGGCCGGTGTCTCGCGCACCCGCGGCACATCCTCGCGACCGACCGTGGCGGCGCGGCCGAACCGGGGATCGCTGAGCACCGAGCGCACGTCCGCGTAGCGGGTGACGAGCCAGGCCTCGCCGCCGTAGGGCAGCCGGACACGGGAAATCGGTTCCTCGCGGAGCAGTTTCAACGCCGTCGGATGCGGATCGAGCCGGACCGGATCGCCGAACGGATAGTGGCGGACTTCGGTAGGTGTGGTCACGCGAAACTCCTTCTGGTGTAAGCAAATGCTTACACCGGTCGATCGTAGGAGTGCGCCACCCAACCGTCAACGCTCGATTTCCGTTATGACGGAGGGAAATTCGTACTCACCCGGTCCAGCAGGACACGTGCCGAACGCAGGACCTGATCGGCGACAATGGCCGGGTCGGCGCTCGCCAGCGGCTCCCAGTGATAGACCGATCGCAGCAGACCGATGCCCAGCAGCCAGGCCACCACCAGATCGGCCCGCAGTTCGGCGTCCGGGCCGTCGCCGAGTTCGGACAGCGCCCGCACGTATCGTTCGTCCAGCTCTCGCCGGATCACCGACACGCCGCTGGCATGTCCGCTCGATCGCAGTGCGGCCTGCAGCCAAAGCTGTTGATCCGCTGCGGTATTCAGCATCCCGGCCAGCAGCCGGCCGAGCAGCTCGTCCGCGGGGCCTTCCGACAGCACCCGATGGCCGCGATCCGCGACGACCGCCCGGAACAGCTCGTCCTTGTTTCCGAAGTATCGGAACAGCAGCGCCTGATTCGCTCCGGCCCGGGCCGCGATCTCGCGCACGGTCGTGCCCTCGAAACCCTTCTCGGCGAACACCTCCCGCGCCGCGGTCAGCAGGGCCGAACGGGTGGCATTGGCATCCTTGTGCCGTCCGCTCGTGTCGCTCCCGGTATCCATTCGCCCTCCGATGTCGCCGCGCCGCCGCGCGGCTCGTACGCCGTCGGCTCCTGCCGCGACCATAGACTCGGCGGCGACGGCAGTGCCGGGCTACCGCGTCTCACCCTTCGCGTCGGAGACCACCGGCGGTGCGCTCCGCATCGACGGCGGCGACGCCCACTCGATCCGGTTGGAGCCCGGTCACGGTGCGTATTCTCTTGTAGCTGTAGGTGATTCCCGCGACGAGAATGATCAGCAGGACAGCGGTGGTGCCCCAGGTGCCGAAACCGAGCCCGCCCTTGTCGTGCGATTTGGACAGCAGATCGCCCACCGTCGCACCGAGCGGCCGGGTGAGGATGAACGCAAGCCAGAACAGCAGGACCCCCGAGATCCGGGTCAGGTAATGGGCGGCAAGCAGGGCGGCCATGACCGCGGCGATGAGCAACGCGCCCCCGCCGTAGCCGAGCCCGGAGCTGTCGGAGAGGTAGTCGCCCAGGGAAGTACCCAGTGTGTTGGACAGCAGAATGGCCGCCCAGTACAGCAGTTCGCCACGCGTGCTGGTGATTCCGGTGACGTCGTAGGTCTGGCCGCTGAGCTTCCAGATGACGAAAACGACGACCAGTCCAGTGATCAGGACCGCCGCGCCCGCGCCGTAGCCCAGGCCGCCGTCGGTGGAGGTGCCCGAACCCGGGCCGCGATTGAGGAAATCGGAGATGGTGGTGCCGGCCGTGCTGGTCGCGGCGATCACGGTCCAGTACAGCGCGGGATGGAACCGGCGGGCCCGCAGCTGGGAGACCAGGCTGACGGCGAAGATACCCAGAAACAGCATCGACGCCGCCGCATAGCCGAGGTTCAGGGTCTGGGCCAGCAGATCCCCACCGGTCTCGCCGAGCGTGGTCGCCGCGATCTTCAGCACCCAGAACAGGGCGGTGACCTGGGGGAGCTTGTAGTTCGTATGCGGTTGCGCCGCGGGCATGCGGATCCCTTTCGAACAGTCGGTTACCGGACACCGGGAAGTCTGCCCGGCAGTCGCTGAGAAGGCGCTGAGACACGTCCGATCCGGGCGTGTGCGATCATGGCGACGGACATCTGACGGAGGGACCGACCGTGGGCATGGGAATGGTGCTGGGCGACAACCGCTCCTGCGCTTCGATGCGGGAACGGTCCGAATCGCCCTCGTTCTGACGGAAAGTCGCTCTCCGGACTCCTGCCTCGAAGCGTCGCCGGTCCCAGGCACCTTCGTTTCCGCAGGAGTTCGTCATGTCCACCCTCAGCTGGACCGAGAATCGATCGGTCTGCACCGCCCACTGGCATTCCGAGAACGGGGCTCCGGCCCCGGCCCGCATCGTCGTCGCCGACGACCGCATGACCGCGCAGACCGCCCACCGGCTCGCGCGGACGGGCACGGGCCTGGTGTGGCGCGGGGATTTTCACAATGCTCGCCAGTTGCTGCGAGCCCTCGACCGTCGTCTGCGGCGCGCCGCGCGGCCGGGTGGGCGCGAAAGCAGTCCGGCAGCGGCGTTCCAGCAGCAGCGTGCCGCGCAGGCCGAGCGCGCCAAGATACTCGGCAGGCTGCTGATCGTGCTCGAACCCGGTTACTCTCTCGAGCTACGGCGTGCGCCCGATGTTCGGTCGGCGTGCGAACACGCATACGCGGCGGTCCGCCCGAATTGCCCCGCTATCCAGCGGATGTGCGTGTCGCTGACCGAGTTGCTCGGGGTGCTCAGCGCCTATCAGTGGCATCGGAACGGCGTCGAGATTCCCGCGCTGGGGGCGCGCATCCATCCTGACTACGGCGTGTTCTCCCCGGTTCGTGGCGAGTACGTCGATCTCGTCGCCGGCGCGCCGTTTCCGGCGAATGCGCAGCGGCCCTCGGTATTCGATCTCGGCACGGGGACCGGGGTGCTCGCCGCGGTCCTGGCCCGGCGCGGTGCGCGGGTGACCGCCACCGATATCAATCCTCGCGCGGTGGCCTGTGCCGAGGCGAACCTGGACCGCCTCGGCCTCACCGCCCTGGTTCGGGTCGGGCATTCCGATCTGTGGCCCGAGGGTCGTGCGGACCTGATCGTCTGCAACCCGCCCTGGCTGCCGGCGCACCCGACCTCAGCGCTGGAGCTCGGCATCTACGACCCCGGATCGACTGTGCTGCATCGCTTCCTGGACGGATTGCGCCACCACCTCGCCCCGCACGGTGAGGGCTGGCTGATCCTCTCCGACCTCGCCGAACGCCTCGAATTGCGCAGCCGGGACGAGTTCCGTGCCCGTATCGCCGCTTCCGGGCTGCGCGTGGCGGCCCGGTACGACACACCTCCGCGGCATCCGCGAGCGTCGGACAGCAGCGATCCTCTGTACGAGGCCCGGCGGGGTGAGGTCACCTCATTGTGGCGACTGGTGCCAAACGACTGATCGGTCCGAGCGGTGGTGCCGGCTCCCCCCTACCGGAGCCGGCGCCACCAGGGTGTCGGGCGGTGCTTGTGCCATTCCAGCTCCGATTCCAATTGGGCCGCAACGGAAACCAGGAGCGGTTCGGAGTTGGCGGGG